>NZ_OZ287968.1:2400000-2700000 GCF_965650455.1 Kushneria halocnemicola | reverse complement strand
TATCGGCGCCCGCGCGGCATCGAGCTGACCCCGGCAGGACACGCCTTTTTGCACCATGCCCGGCTGATGCTCGAGAGCCTGTCGCGCCTTGATGCCGACATGAGCGAATACAGCGTCGGCATCAAGGGTCATGTCCGATTGCATGCCAACACATCATCGGTCATCGAATTTCTGCCGGACGATCTGGGCGATTTCATGGACCGTTTCCCGCAGATCCGCATCGACATGAAGGAGCGGCTGAGCCATGAAATCGTCACCGCCGTGCGCGACGGGCTGGCCGATATCGGCCTGTATGCCGGGCACGTGCCGGCCGACGGGCTGGATGCAAGACTGTGGCGATATGATCGGCTGGTACTGGTCGTGCCGCAGAACCATGCGCTGGCCGGCGAGGGTGCGGTGGCGCTTGAGCAGGCGCTCGACAACGACTTTATCGGACTCGAGCAGGACGCCTCGCTGCAGGCGCTGCTGCAGGACGGTGCGCGCCGCTTTGACCGGCCCCTGCGCATGCGCATTCAGGTGCGAAGCTTTGAAGGCATCTGTCGCATGATCGATCGCGGCATGGGCATCGGTGTGTTGCCGTGTCGTGCCGTGGACGCCGAGCGTCTCGGCCTGCGTCTGGCCACGGTGGCGCTGACCGACATCTGGGCACGGCGCGAGCTGCATCTGGTGATGCGCGACTACCACGCCCTGGCCGTGCCCGCCCGACAGCTGGTGGACCACCTGCTGCGCTGCGGCGCGCGCGATGGCCCTGCTGACGAGGCGGGCGCGCGATAGGCAGGGTCTGCGACCAAGGTCGTGGCGCTTCGCCCCTGACGAAGTCGCGCTTGTTGAATGACCAATATCCACTGGCCGTGAGGGCTCGCTAGAGTCCGACATGGTCTTTTGTCCGCCGCGCCCGCGGCGGTATTTCTGTCCGGGAGAGCGTCTCATGAAACCCGCAATGTCCGAGCCCGTTCGCAAGCGTCGCGTCTGGATAGGCTTTATCGTGCTCTTTGTGCTCATCAACCCCTGGTATTTCGCCAGTGATGCCGGCTCGACGCTGGTGATGGGTATCCCGCTGTGGGCGCTGACCATTCTCGGGGCATCGCTGCTTTTGTCGATTTTCATTACCTGGACGATCAACACCCAGTGGCAGACCGACAGCGATGAGCGCTATGGCTGTGGAAAAGAGAGCGGCGATGGCGGAGATGACCACCGCGGCGCCACCCGCCGTGACGAGGAGGGCTGATCATGGAAGTCGAACTGGCGTTCAGCGGCTGGTCGGGCATCTTCGTACTCGCGCTTTACGGCGCGTTGATGCTGGGTGTGGGCCTCTTTGCCTTTCTGCGCAATCGCGGCATGCGCGAAAGCCTCGATGAGTACTATCTGGGTGGGCGCGGGCTTGGGGTCATGGTGCTCTTTTTCACCTTCTTTGCCACCCAGTACAGCGGCAACACCGTTATCGGCTACCCGCCCACCGCCTATCGCATGGGCTATCAGTATCTGGTGTCGGTGCCGTTTTTCATCATGATCATCATGGTGTATCTCTTCTTCGCCCCGCGTCTTTATGCGCTGGGGCGGCGTTTCTCGCTGTTGACGCCGGTGGACTGGATCGAGCTGCGCTTTCGCTCGAAAAAGGTGTCGATTCTGGCGGCCATTCTGATGCTCTACGGCCTGGCCAACTATCTGCTCGAGCAGTTCGTGGCGATCGGGCAGGGTGTGTCGGGACTGACCGGCGGCACCATCCCCTATCAGGTGGGCGTGATCTTTTTCATCATCATCATGGTGGCCTACAGCTGGCTGGGCGGCATGCGCTCGGTGGCCTATACCGACACCATCCAGGGGATCGCGCTGCTGTTCGGGGTGTTCACGCTGTTGATCGGCTCGCTGTACTACTTCGGTGGCCTGCCCTCGGCGGCGGCCAACATGCAGCTCAACGCGCCCGAAAAGCTCAATCCGCCGGACGGGGCCGGGCTGACGCGCTGGTTCAGCCTGCTGGTGCTGGTCGGTATCGGTGCGGCGATCTACCCGCATGCCGTGCAGCGCATCTTCTCGGCCAAAAGCGAGGCCACACTCAAGCGCTCGTTTATCCGCATGGCCTACATGCCGTTTCTGACCGCCGGCGTGGTGTTCATGGTCGGCATCATCGGCATCGCTGCCTTTCCGGGGCTGTCCACGGCCGAATCCGAGCAGCTGGTGGGCATGATGGCCAACGCGCTGGCCAACCAGAACGCCTTTTTCTACTGGGCGATGGTGCTGCTGTTTGGCGGGGTGATCGCCGCGATCGTCTCGACCGCCGATTCGGTGCTTTTGACCTTTTCCTCGATCATTTCCAACGACCTGTACGGGCGCTACATCAAGCCTGACGCCAGCGAGTATCAAAAGGTGCTCGCCGGCAAGCTGGTCGGGCTGGTGGCGGTCGCCATTTTGATCGTGATCGCCTGGTATCCGCCGGCCACGCTCTATCAGATCTTTGTGCTCAAGTTCGAGGTGCTCATTCAGGTCGGCCCGGCGCTGATTCTGGGGCTTTACTGGACACGCCTGAACGCCCGCGCCGTCTTTGCCGGCATGCTGGCCGGCGCCGTCATGGCCGGCGTGTTCACCCTGATGGGCTATCGGCCGCTGGGCATCTATAGCGGACTGTGGGGGCTTTTGCTCAACACCGGTATCTGCGTGGTCGGCACGCTGCTGGCCGGGGCCGACAGGGCCGAGCGCGAGCATGCGCGCAAGGTGATCGGCTTTGAATACTGAGTCGTCGACGAACCGCCCATGACGGCATCGCCTGCAGGTGCTGAAGGAGGACAAAGCCATGACACGCACACTGACTCGAAAGCTGATCGATGCGCATCTGATCTCGGGGCACGCACAGCCGGGCGAGGAGATCGCCCTGCGCATCGACCAGGCGCTGTTGCAGGACGTGCTGGGCAGTCTGGTCATGCTGGAGCTGGAGGCGATGGGCGTTGAGCGGGTGGTGACCGCCCCCAGCGTGCAGTACATCGACCACGCTCTGGTGCAGGCCGACGGCATCAACGCCGAGGCGCATCTGTTTCTGGAGCGCGCCTGCCAGCGCCTGGGAGTGATCTACAGCGGTCCGGGCAACGGCATCAGCCATCCGGTCCACATGGAGTACTTCGGCCGGCCGGGCGAGACCCTGGCCGGCTGTGACAGCCATACCACGGCCGCCGGGGCGCTGGGCATGCTGGCACTCGGTGCCGGCGGCATCGAAATCGCCCAGGCCATGGCCGGCGAGCCGCTCTATATCACCATGCCGGACGTCATGGGCGTGTATCTCGAGGGCACGCTGCCTGACTGGGTCAGTGCCCGCGATGTGGTGCTGGAGCTGCTGCGCCGTCACGGCGTGGCCGGGGCGAAAAACTGCATCCTCGAATATTACGGCCCGGGGCTTGCCGACCTTTCGGCGATGGACCGCCACGTCATCGCCAACATGGGCACCGAAATGGGCGCCACCACAAGCGTCTTTCCGGCTGACGAGGCGGTATACACTTTTCTGAAGGCGCGAGGGCGAGAGGCGGATTTTCGCGAACTCAAAGCTGATGAGGGCTGTGAGTATGACCGTCACGAGCGCATCGATCTGTCGCGTCTTGAGCCGCTGATCGCCCGGCCCTCGAGTCCGGACAACGTGGTGCCGGTCAGTGAGGCCGCCGGCGAGCCGCTGCATCAGGCCTATATCGGCTCCTCGGGCTGCCCGGGCTATCGCGACTTTGCCATTACCGCCGAGATCGTGCGGGGGCAGATGGTCGCCCCGGGCGTGTCGCTGGACATCAATCCGTCGAGTCGCCAGGTGCTGGCCACCCTGACCCGTGACGGCTATCTGGGCGATCTGATCCAGGCCGGCGCGCGGTTACATCAGGCCGGGTGCAACGGCTGTATCGGCATGGGGCAGGCCCCGGCAGCGGGGCGCAACAGCCTGCGCACCGTGCCGCGCAATTTCCCCGGGCGCTCCGGCACGCGGGAGGACAGCGTCTTTTTGTGCAGCGCCGAAACCGCCGCGGCCTCGGCGCTGGCCGGTGTCATCACCGACCCGCGCACGCTGAATCGACCGGCACCGCGCATCGACGAGCCCGAGGCGATGGTGGTCGACCCGCGCATGTTCGTCACGCCACCCGACACCGGCGAGCAGCGCCCGGCCATGCTGGCCACCACCCACACCCCGGCCCTGCCCGAACTGGCGACGCTGTCCGCGCGGATCGAGGCGCCGGTGGCGCTGGCGGTAGGGGACAATATCTCCACCGACGATATCATGCCCGCCGGCAGCCGCGTGCTGCCGCTGTGGAGTGATGTACCGGCCTCGGCCGCCTTTACCTTTGAAGCCATCGACAGCGGCTATGTCGAGCGGGCGAAGGCGAGCCCATCGGGGCACATCATCGTGGCCGGCCACAACTACGGCCAGGGGTCGAGTCGTGAAAACGCCGCGCTGGTGCCGCGCTATCTGGGGCTGGAGGCGGTGATCGCCAAAAGCTTTGCGCGCCTTCACTGGCAGAATCTGGTCAGCTTTGGCGTGCTGCCGCTCACGCTGTGTGATGACAGTGATTACCCGCGGCTGGTCGACAGTGACAGTGTGATCATCGACGCCCCCGGCGAGCAGATCGAGCGTGGGGCCGTTGTTGAGGCGCGGTTGCGCGATGGCACTACCGTGCGGCTCGAGCATCAGCTGAGTGCGCGTCAGCGCGATATTTTAAGGGCGGGCGGGGTGATCAACCATTTGAAGGCAAAGCGCTCGGAGACTCAGGGCTGACTTCGAAGAGTTCAAAAGAAAAGAGACGCGGGCGTTTCACGTGAAACACCCGCGCGGGTCAGGCGATATCAACCCAGGGTCTTTTCCAACACGGCAAAGCGCAGATTATCGCGTTTGGGAATGCCAAAACGCTCGTCGCCGTAGGGGAAGGGCTGGTATTCGCCGGTGCGGTGATAGCCGCGGCGTTCATACCAGTCGATCAACTCCAGGCGCACGTCGATGACCGTCATGCGCAGCCGTTCCAGCGCCATCTCCTCAAGCACCACACGCTCGGCTTCTGCCAGCACTGCCTGACCGATGCCGTGGCCCTGCAGCCAGGGCCGCACGGCAAACATGCCGAAATAGCCGGCGCCGTCCTGCTCGGCCACGTGGGCACAGGCCACCAGCTCATGGGTGCTGTCGCCGGGGCGTTCAGCCACGATGACGTAACTTTTGGGGCGCTCGATATCGGTGCGCAGTACGTCAGGGGAGATACGCTCGCCTTCAAGCAGGTCGGCCTCCGTGGTCCAGCCGCTGCGGCTGGCCTCGCCCCGGTAGGCCGAGGTCACCAGACCCACCAGCGCCGCCACATCCGTGGATGTGGCGAGGCGAAACCGGATGGTGCGGCTCATGACTGCCCCAGCAGGGCAATGTCGGCCACCGCCAGGAAAAGCCCCTGAAGGCCGGCCAGCAGGGCCAGACGATTGCGTCTGAGCGCCTCGTCGTCGCTCATGACCATGACCTGATCGAAAAAGGCATCGACCGGTGCCCTGAGCTCGGCCAGCGCGTCCAGGGTGCGGGCGTAGTCGCGCGCTTTGATCAGCGGGGCAGTTGCCTCGCGTTTGGCCGTGATGGCTTCATGAAGTGCCTTCTCGGCCGGCTCGGCCAGATGGGCGGGGTCGACGTCGGCCGGGATCTCACCGGACTGTTTGGCCAGAATATTGGCCACGCGCTTGTTGGCCGCCGCCAGTGCCTGGGCTTCCTCGCGATGGGTAAAGGCGTGCACTGCGCGCAGACGCCGCTCGAAATCGAACGGGTGCGTAACGGGGCGGGCGCGCACGGCCAGATAGGTCTCGGCACTCATGCCGGCTTCCAGCGCCCAGGCGCGGAAGCGGTCCAGCATGTAGTCCTGCACCTCATCAACGAGCGCTGTCACATCAGAGACGCTGCCATGCTGGCCGGCGGCGATGGTCAAAAGTTCGCGCAGATCAAGATCAAGCTCGGCGCCCACCATGATGCTGAGCACCCCGATCGCGGCGCGGCGCAGTGCGAACGGGTCGCGCGTGCCGGTGGGGCGCTGGCCGATGCCGAAGATGCCGGTCAGGGTGTCGAGCCGGTCGGCAATGGCGAGCGCCTGGCCGGTCGGATTCGAGGGGATGTCATCATTGGCAAAGCGCGGCAGGTACTGCTGGTAGACGGCGCTGGCCACGGCCTCGTCTTCACCGTCGAAGCGGGCGTAGTAGGCGCCCATGATGCCCTGAAGCTCGGGGAACTCGAGCACCATCTCGGTGACCAGATCACACTTGGCAAGCGCGGCGGCTCGCCCGGCCTGCTCGCTGCTGCCGCCGAGCTTTTCGGCGATGGCGCGGGCCAGTACTTCGACCCGGCCACTCTTGTCGGCCAGCGTGCCCAGCTGCTTTTGAAAGACCACGCTTTCAAGCTGTTCGATGCGCGCGGCCAGCGGCTGTTTGCGATCGGTTTCAAAGAAAAACGCCGCATCGGCCAGGCGGGGACGAATCACGCGCTCGTTGCCCTCGATCACCTGACGCGGGTCGCGGCTTTCGATGTTGCTGACGGTGATAAACGCCGGGATCAGCTTGTCCTGGGCATCGAGCAGGTGGAAGTACTTCTGATTGGCCTTCATCGACGAGATCAGACACTCCGCCGGCACTTCCAGAAAGCGCTCGTCAAAGCGCCCGGTCAGGGCCACCGGCCATTCCACCAGCCCGGTTACCTCGTCCAGCAGGGTGTCTTCGATGACCGCCGTGGCATCAAGGGCCCTGGCCTGTTCGCGCACCTGCTCAACGATCAGGCTGCGCCGTTTGACCATATCGACGATGACGTAGCCCGGGGTTTCAAGCTTTGCGACATATTCATCGGCATGAGACAGCTCGATGGACTGATTGTAGTGAAAGCGGTGACCGCGGGTGGTGCGACCGGACTCAAGCCCCAGCAGTTCACAGGGCACCACCTCGTCACCAAAGAGCATGACCAGCCAGTGCACCGGGCGAGAGAATTCCACGCGCGAGGCGCCCCAGCGCATGCGCTTGGGTACCGGCAGAGCATCGACGGCGCGGCGCACGATCTCGGGTAGAAGGGCCGTGGTGGCCTCGCCCGGCTGGGTGTAGCGATGGCCCAGGCGCTCGCCCTTGTCGGTGTCCAGACGCGAGAGCTCACCCACTTCAAGACCGAGCGAGCCGGCAAAGCCCTTTGCAGCCTTTGTGGGGTTGCCTTCCTTGTCAAAGGCGGCGGCCACGGCCGGGCCGAGGCGCTCGATTTGCTGGTCGGGCTGATATTCGGCCAGCCGGGTGATACTGACCGCCAGGCGGCGCGGGGTGGCCAGCGGCAGTACTTCGCCGTACTGGACACCGGCATCACGCAGACCGTTTTTGACGCCCAGTGCCAGCGCGTCGACCAGCTCGGCCAGCGCGCCGGGCGGCAGCTCTTCACAGCCCAGCTCGATCAGAAGCGTGCGGGTGGCTGCCGGAGTGTCGGTGACCGTGGTGTTGTCAAAAGCCATCAGTTCGCTTCCTTCTGACCGAGAATTTCAGCGCGCACTGCCGGCGAGGCCAGTGGGAAGCCGGCTGCCTCGCGTGAGGCGTAGTAGGCGTGGGCCACGTCGCGGGCCAGGGTGCGCACGCGCAGGATATAGCGCTGACGCTCGGTCACCGAGATGGCGTGACGGGCATCGAGCAGGTTGAAGGTGTGCGAGGCCTTGAGCGTCTTTTCATACGCCGGCAGCGGCAGATTGGCCTCCAGCAGCGCCCGGCAGTCGCGCTCATGATGATCAAAGTCGGCAAACAGCGTCGCCACGTCGGCGTGTTCGAAGTTATAGGTCGACTGCTCGCGCTCGTTTTGCAGATAGACGTCGCCGTAGGTGATCGTCGAGCCGTCGGGCGCGCGGGTCCAGATCAGGTCATAGACGCTGTCGACGTCCTGCAGATACATGGCGATGCGCTCAAGGCCGTAGGTCAGCTCGCCCATGACCGGGTAGCACTCGATGCCGCCGGCCTGCTGGAAATAGGTGAACTGGGTGACTTCCATGCCGTTGAGCCAGATCTCCCAGCCCAGCCCCCAGGCGCCGAGAGTGGGCGATTCCCAGTTGTCCTCGACAAAGCGGATGTCATGAATCAGCGGATCCAGACCGAGATGGGCCAGCGAGCCCAGATAGAGATCCTGGAAGTTCTCCGGTGACGGCTTCATGACCACCTGAAACTGGTAGTAGTGCTGCAAGCGGTTGGGGTTTTCGCCGTAGCGCCCGTCGGTCGGGCGTCGCGAGGGCTGAACGTAGGCCGAATTCCAGGACTCCGGGCCGATGGCGCGCAAAAAAGTCGCCGGGTGGAAGGTGCCGGCACCGACCTCCATGTCCAGCGGCTGCATGATCACGCAGCCCTGCTGCGCCCAGTACTGCTGCAGAGCCAGAATCAGGCCCTGAAAGGTTTTCACGTCTGGCGTTGACGCGCTCGTGGATGAAACCGTCATCGGGGAACCACCGTTGGCCCATGAATTCAATAGCCCACAAGTATACAATCAGCGCCATGCGGGTTATAGGGCTGTCTGTCCTGTGACGCCAGCGGCCTTCGGGACAGCGCTCCGAAGTCGTCGCCTCACGAACTCATTGCAGGAGTACGCTTCATGATCGTCGTTACCGGCGGCGCCGGCTTTATTGGCGCCAATCTGGTCAAGGCCCTCAATGCACGTGGCCGCGAGGATATCGTTGTCGTTGACGACATGACCGACGGCACGAAGTTTCGCAACCTGGCCGACTGCCAGATTCAGGACTATCTCGACAAGGACGATTTTCTCGATCGGATCAAGCGCGATGCCCGGCTGCCGCGCATCGAGGCGATCTTTCACGAGGGGGCCTGCTCGGCGACCACCGAGTGGAACGGCAAGTACATGCTGGAGAACAACTTCGAGTATTCGAAGGTGTTGCTGGAGTACTGCCAGACCCATCAGATTCCGTTTCTCTACGCCTCGTCGGCGGCCACCTACGGCGGCAGCGAGGTCTTTGTCGAGGCGCGCGAGCACGAAAAGCCGCTCAACGTGTACGGCTACTCCAAGCTGCTCTTTGATCAGTACGTGCGCGCCCGCTGGGACCAGCTGACCACCCAGGTGGTGGGCTTTCGCTACTTCAACGTCTACGGCCCGCGCGAGCAGCACAAGGGCTCGATGGCAAGCGTGGCCTGGCACCACTACACCCAGGTGATGAACGGCGAGAACCCGAAGCTGTTTGGCGCGTATGACGGCTATGACGCCGGCATGCAGAGCCGCGACTTCATCCATGTCGATGACGTGGTGGATGTAAACCTGTGGTTTCTCGACAATCCGGAGCGCTCCGGCATCTTCAATCTGGGCACCGGGCGCGCCGAGCCCTTCAAGACCATTGCCGAGACGGTGATCGAAATGACCGGGCGCGGCGAGATCGAGTTCATCGATTTCCCCGAGCACCTCAAGGGGCGCTATCAGAGCTACACCTGTGCCGACATTTCGCGGCTGCGCGAGGCGGGCTATGACCGTGAGTTTCGTGGCCTGGCCCGGGGCGTTCAGGACTACATGCACGCGCTGGGCGTGACGGGGAAGCAGGGGTCGTGAGTGATGTGACCCATCGCAGTACCGTCGGTGAGCGCATTCTGGTCGTCGGCCCGTCCTGGGTCGGCGACATGGTCATGGCGCAGAGTCTTTTTATCGCGCTAAAGGCCCATGATCCAGAGTGTGTGATCGATGTCATGGGGCCGAAGTGGTCCGCACCGATGCTTGAGCGCATGCCGCAGGTGCGTCGCGCCATCGTGCTGGAAACCGGTCACGGTGAGACCGGCCTGCGCACGCGCTGGCGTCTCGGGCGCTCGCTGAAAGGAGAATACGACCGCTCGATCGTGCTGCCGCGCTCGCTCAAGTCTGCGCTGGTGCCGTTTTTTGCCGGCACCCCCAAACGGGTCGGCTTTACCGGCGAGCAGCGCTACGTGGTGCTCACCGAGCGCCGGCGACTCGACAAGGCGGTGCTGGATCAGACCGTCAAGCGCTTCGTCGCGCTGGGATTGCCACTCGAGGGCACCTCGGATGCCATCCCCGAGCCGCACCTGCAGGTAGACGACGCGCGCCAGCGCTCGCTCAAAGCGCAGCACGGCCTGGACCGGCCCCTGGTCGCGATGATGCCCGGCGCCGAGTACGGCCCGGCCAAGCAGTGGCCGCTGGCGTATTTTCGCCGGGTGGCCGAGGCGGTCACCCGGCGCGGCCATCAGGTCATCGTGCTGGGCGGGCCGAAGGACCGGGACGCCGGGGAGGAGATCAGCCAGGGGTTTGAAGGGGTCATCAACCTGTGTGGCGAGACCACGCTGACGGACGCCGTTGATCTGCTGGGCGCCTGCGAACAGGCGGTGAGCAACGATTCGGGGCTGATGCACGTGGCCGCGGCGGTCGGCACGCATGTGCAGGCGATCTACGGCTCCTCTTCGCCCAACTACACCCCGCCGCTGACCGGCGCGCGGGATATCCACTGGCTCAATCTGTCATGCTCGCCGTGTTTCGAGCGCACCTGCCCGCTGGGACACACGCGCTGTCTTAACGATCTCGCCCCCGAACAGGTGATCGAGGCGCTGGCCATCGACTGATCCGGGGCGGGTATCAGAGGCCGGGTCAGCGCGAGGTGGTCAAAAGCCGCAGCCCCAGACCGATGAAGACCGTGCCCATGAGGCGATCCATCCACTGCGCCAGGCGCTGGCGCCGGTGCAGCCAGTTGGACAATCGCGCGCTGCCCACAATGACGGCGACCTCGATGGGAATGGCCACGGCCAGCGTTACAAGGCCCAGCACCAGCAGCTGCGTGGCGACCGGGCCGGCCTCGGGGCGCACGAACTGCGGCAGAAAGGCCATGAAAAACAGCGCCGTCTTGGGATTTAACAGATCCACCAGCACGCCCTGACGAAAGGCGCCCCAGGCGCCGGTCGAGCGAGCGCCGGTCTCGACCGGTTGAAACTGGCTGCCGGCACCGCGGAGCGCCTGCACGCCGAGATAGAACAGATAGAGTGCGCCTGCCAGCTTGATCGCGGTAAACGCCGAGGCGGAGGCCATCACGATGGCCGACAGCCCCAGCGCGGCGGCCAGTACATGGCCCATCGCACCGCACCAGAGCCCGGCGCCGGCCGCCAGACCCTCACGCCGGCCGCCGCTGGCACTTTTGGCCATGAGATAGAGCATGTCCGGGCCCGGCGTCAGATTGATCATCAGCGCCGCACTCAGGAAGAGCCCCCAATAGGTGATATCCATGGCCGTTGTCCTTGATGGCGCCGCTGCGGGGGCGCACTGCGTGGGGTTGCGCCCTAGTCGTGGCGGTTGCTGTCCAGCGCCCGGTCCTGGTCATGACGCTCGAGCGCCAGCTCGATCAGACGCGTCACCAGCGCGGGGTAGCTCATGCCGCCGGCCTGCCAGAGCTTGGGGTACATGCTGATGCGGGTGAAACCGGGGAGCGTATTGACCTCGTTGATGATCACCCGGTTATCCGACGTCAGAAAGACATCCACCCGCGCCAGCCCCGCGCACTCCAGCGTTTTGAAGGCCTCCAGTGCGATACGACGAATCTCGTCGCTGGCGGTATCATCGATGTCGGCGGGTACGGCCACGGCGGCGCCGGCCTCGCTGATGTATTTGGTGTCGTAGGAGTAGAAACCGTCGTCGTTTAACACGACCTCGCCGCACGGGCTGGCCTCAGGGTCATCGTTGCCGAGAATCGCGCACTCGATTTCGCGCCCCTTGATGGTCGATTCCACCAGCACCTTGTGGTCAAAGGAGAGCGCCAGCGCCAGCGCCTTTTCAAGCTCGACCGCGCTGGTGACCCGGCTGACCCCCACCGAGGAGCCCTGGTTGGCCGGCTTGACGAACAGCGGCGTGCCCAGCTGCTCGCGCAGATGCTCGAAGTCGGCATTGGCGGCACTCTGGCGGGTGACGGTGACAAAGGGCGCCACGGCGAGCCCTGCATCGCGCAGCAGTCGCTTGGTGATGTCCTTGTCCATGCTCACCGCCGAGCCCAGCACGCCGCTGCCGACAAAGGGCAGGTTGGCCATGCGCAAAAGGCCCTGCAGCGAGCCGTCCTCACCCAGCGTGCCGTGCACGATCGGGAAGACCACATCAAGCTGCTCCAGCGCCTTTTGCTGATCGGGCTCGATCAGCTGCGCCTGCTCGCGCCCGGGCATGACGGCCAGATCACGCTGGGAGTGATGCAGCGCGATGCGGGACGGGTCATCGGCATTGACCAGATAGTGATCGGCGTCACTGACGTGCCATTGCCCCTGTTTGTCGATACCGATCAGCGTGACGTCAAAACGCTCGCGATCCAGGGCGTCGACAATATTGCGGGCGGACTGCAGCGACACTTCATGCTCGGCCGATTTGCCGCCAAAGATGACCCCAACCCTGATTTTTTCCATGACCCCTCCGATAGGACGCGTTCTCAGTGCGCGCATGATGCCACGTTCAGGCGCCGCTGTGCGTGCTCAGCGCGCCTGGTCGGTATCGGTCTTGAGCAGCCCTGCGTAAAGGGTGCGGTAGCGACCGGCCATGGCCTCGGGAGTGAATCCCTCCAGGCGCTGACACGCCCCGCGGGTCAGGCGGGCGCCGCGGTCGGGGTCGCTCTTGAGCGCCAGCACCGCGTCGTGCAGGGCATCACTGTCGTTGGGCGGGATCAGCACGCCGCTGTCATTGTCGATGACGATATCGGGAATGCCGTCGACGTTGCTGGCAATGATCGGGACTTCGGCGTCCATGACGTCCAGAAGCGTCGAGCCCAGCCCTTCGTTGCGCGAGGGGAAAACGAACAGATCCATCGCGGCGAGATAATCCCCCACGTTGGACTGAAAGCCTTCCCAGACCACGTTATCGAGCCCCTCGCTTTCACGTTTGAGACGCGCTTCGTCCTCGCCGCTGCCCAGCATCAAAAACACGATGTCGGGATGGGTGTCGGCCAGCCGCCTTGCGGCCTCGATGATCAGGCTCTGTCCCTTGTGGCGATCCACCAGGGCACCGGCATGGCCGATCACATAGCGTCCTTCAAAACGGTTTTTGAGCGTCTCGACCACGGTCGCGTTACGCGTGAAGTGCGACAGCGCGCTGGGGATGCGTGTCACCGGGCACCAGTGGCGCGCCTCGAGATGGGCCTCGATGGGCGAGGAGATCGCCACCGCCGTGGCCGCACTGCCGTAGGTCCGGCGATTGAACCACTTGTCCTTGATCGGCTGCGGCACGCGGCGAGTCAGGATATAGGGCGTGCGACGCAGCTTCGAGTGCCACCAGGCCCAGTGAACGGCGCGGGCCTCGTGGGCGTGCACCAGATCGACCTCGGGGACATGTTTGTGGCCGACCCACATCTGATGGGCGCTCACAAGCGTTAGCCTTTTGACGCCGGACAGGGCCTGGCGCAGCGGGGAGTCCTGGCGGCATACCAGCGTCTGGGTGATGTCATGGGCGGCCAGCTGCTCGATCAAAAGCTGGGTCTGGCGCTCGCCGCCGCGGAAATCTCGCGCCAGGTTGACGTGACAGATATGCAAGGAATCATTCACCTGTAGGAAATCGATGGGCCAAGGGTGACGCATGACACGGCGCCGGGCCAGTGATGAGGGCGGGGCGACGTCGAGGGCAGGGAGGAATCATCAACGCCGCACAGACAGGTCTACCAGACCCGATTGAAGTCTTCGCGCTCGCGCACCTGCGGGTCGCGCTGAAATTCCAGCAGCTTGGCGTATTTCAGATAGGCGTTGATGCCGGCCGACAGCGATACCGACAGGCCGTCCAGGCCCGCCATGAAGCCGCGCTGAAACAGATACTTGCGCACAAAAGCGTTGGCACCGTGGATCAGCGGAGAGCAGGCGTTCACCTTTTTGCCCTTCAGGTACATGATCTTGGCGGCGCGGGTGGAAAAGCGCCCGCCCGCCTTGGTGAACAGTTCGGCCAGATTGGCAAAGGAGTAGTGCTCGATATCGACGTTCAGCTCGCAGGGCGTTTTGGCCTGAACGCTTGCGTGCTGGCGCGACTCGGAAAAGCCCGTGCGCTCGCGGTCAAAAAGTCGCAGGCAGTAGTCGGGATACCAGCCGCAGCGTTTGACCCAGCGCGAGCCGATGAAGTTGCGCCGGCGCAGGGCGAAAGCGTCATGCGAGGTATCAGACAATGCCAGCGCGCTGATGGCAGCGACCGCCTCGTCGGTGAGACGCTCGTCGGCGTCCAGCGACAGGACCCAGCGGTGGGTGGCGGCCTTTGGCCCCACGTTCTTCTGCGGGCCGTCGCCCAGATAGGGCTGCTCGATCACCCGGGCGCCGAAGACCCGGGCCCGTTCGCAGGTATCGTCCGCCGAGCCCGAGTCCACCACGATCAGCTCATCGCACACGCGTGCCATCGAAACCAGGCAGGCCTCGATGTTCGCCGCTTCGTTGAGCGTGATCACCACACCGGTGATCGGCGCTCGTGCAGCGCTTGTGCTCATGGGCGCGCCTCGGTGTCATCGTCGGGGAGGCCGGTGGTGTCACGCTCGGTCGGGTCAACGCTGTCATCGATGGCCGGCCCGTTATTGCGGTCGCGCTGAGTGGCGGCCTCACGGGCCTCGGGGACCGGAGTTGCCGGCTCGCCCATCAGCGCCTGGCGGTCAGCGTCCTGCGAGTGAAGCACGGCGGTCTGATCGGTATCGGTGGCGATATCGATGCCCACGCTTGCCATCAACAGCACCGGCATCAACAGCACCAGACTCCAGACCGGGAAGGTGATGCGCCGCGCGCGCGCCATGATGCGCCAGGACAGCCACAGCTCGACCAGCGCGATCAATACCGTCCCGCCACCGGTGATGGCCCACTGGACGGTAGACAGCGCCGGTTTGTCATCGCCTGACAAATCCACCAGATGCGCGCCGACGGCGGCAAAGAGCTGGGTGTCCAGCCACAGCGCCCCCAGTCCCAGCGTACCGAGCACGGCGCACGGCCAGATCAGCAGACGCCGCTTTAAAAACAGCGACAGCAGCGCCGGCAGCAGCCAGATCGCCACGGCCAGCGTGCCAAGCGCCCCCAGCCAGGCGCAGACCAGCCAGACGATGCCGAGCGCCTCCGGCGGCATGTCGATCATCGGCAGATAGCGCAGCGACAAAAGCCAGGCAAATATCAGATTGAACAGGGCAAAAAAGGCAGTGGCGCGCAGTCGAAACCGCAGGGAATCTTCACTTGAACGAGGCATGATCTAACTCGATTGATATCCGTGGTTGATGGAGGCCATAAGCGTTGCGGCCTGACCGGGGGCAAACTTTTCCAGAGAACGTTCAAGACGTGCAAGATTGTCGGCCTGCCAGCGCCCGGGGGCACGCATCCGGCAGCGATCCAGATCGATCAGCCAGGGCGTGTCCCGGTCATCGATCAAAAGGTTACGGGCATTGAGATCGACATGGTCAAGACCTTCGTCATGAAAGCGGCGGATCATGCGGCCACACTCGGTCAAAAGGGCCTCATGCCGGGTGGCGGCGTCGGGATCCTGAACCAGCGAGGCCAGCGGCCGTGCTCCGTCGATGCGTCGGGTCATGAGCGCGGCCTGATAGACCATGCCGGCCCGCCAGACGCAGGCGCCGATCGGCTCGGGCACCGCCAGTCCGCGATCAAACAGCGTGGCCAGCAGACGGCATTCGCGAAAGGCGCGGTTGCGCTCCACGCCTGTCCAGACATAATGCTCGGCGCTCAGGCGCGCAACAAGACCGCCGCGGCGATAGTGACGCAGCACCCACGTCTGATCACCGGCGTGTACGAACAGGCTTTCACCGCGCCCGGGGGCCTGGCCGACGATGGCCTCGCGCGAGCGCCACCACTCGGCGGTGAAGTGTTCGGGCGCAAGCGTTGGCTGGCCGGTTTGTGGGGCCGTTTGAGCATCATATAGAATGTGCGCATTCGCTTTTCGGGACGTAATCATCCGCATGAAGCATCCTTTGCCCGCGCAACCCGCGCATATCTGTGTATTGCGGTTATCCGCACTCGGCGATGTCTGTAATCTCGTGCCGACCGTTCGGGCGTTGCAGCGCCAGTGGCCCGAGGCCCGGATCACCTGGATCATCGGTCGGGCGGAGCACAGTTTACTGGCCGGCCTCTCCGGGGTCGAGTTCATGGTCTATGACAAGGCCACCGGGCTTGCCGGCATGCGCAGACTCTGGCGCGAGCTGCGCGATACCCGCTTTGACGTGCTGCTGCACATGCAGCAATCCATTCGCGCCAGCCTTCTCTCGCTGGGTTTGAAGGCCGGCGTGCGCATGGGCTATGACCGCGCCCGCGCCAAGGACTGGCAGACCTGGTTTACCAACCGCCAGCTTACGCCCCATTCGAAGGCGCACGTGCTCGAGTCGTTCATGGACTTTGCCCGCGAGCTGAACGTGAGCGACGATCGCCTCGAGTGGGATATCCCGCTGCCGGAAGCGGCCCGTGAGGAGGCCCGGGGGTTTCTTGGCGGCCGTCAGGCGCTGGTGATCAGCCCGTGCGCCAGCCCCAGGCTGCGCAATTTTCGCAACTGGTCGGCCGAAGGCTACGCCGCCGTGATCGATCACGCCTGGCGCCGACATGGCCTGACCACCTTTTTGACCGGGGGCACCAGCGCGCAGGAACTCGAAATGTGCGAGCGCATCGCCGCCGGCGTCAGCGAGGCCGAGCCGGTCAATCTGCTGGGGCGCACCTCGCTCAAGGGGCTTTTGGCCGTGATCGATCAGGCGCGCCTGGTGATCGCGCCCGATTCCGGGCCGGTGCACATGGCCAATGCCATGAACACGCCGGTACTGGGGCTTTTTGCCACCACCAATCCCGAGCGCGCCGCCCCCTGGTGCTGGCGCGAACACGTCGTCAACCGCTATCCCGATGCCGTGGCCACCTATCTGCACAAGTCACCGGACGAGATCGTCTGGGGCACCCGCGTACGCCATGAGGATGCGATGTCACTGATTACCTTTGATGATGTCATCAACCGGCTCGACGCTTTGCTGGCACTGACCGACGACCATGACAAGGCAGCCGGGAGTGCGCGCCATGATGTTTGATCCCGCGATACTCGCCGGCGCCCGGGTCACGGTGGTGGGCGATGTCATGCTCGATCGCTACTGGCACGGGCCCACCTCGCGCATCTCGCCCGAGGCGCCGGTGCCGGTGGTGCGTGTCGATGACAGCGAGGACCGCCCGGGCGGGGCGGCCAACGTGGCGCTCAACATTGCCGCACTGGCGGCGCAGGTGACGCTGTCCGGGCTGATCGGCTGCGATGACAACGCCGCCATTCTGGACGATCTGCTGGCCCGGGCCGGCATCGCTTCACGCTTTCAGCGCAGCGCCGAGATCCCCACCATCACCAAGCTGCGCGTAATGAGCCGCAATCAGCAGCTGATCCGGCTGGATTTCGAATCCTCGCTGGAAGGTGTGAACACCGATGCCATGATGGATCAGGTCAGCCAGGCACTCGATGATACCGACCTGATGATCCTGTCGGACTACGGCAAGGGCACGCTGGCTCAGGTCCAGAAGCTGATCGAGGCCGGCCGCCGGGCCGGCAAGCGGGTATTGATCGATCCCAAGGGCAGCGATTTCTACCGCTACCGGGGCGCCAGCATCATCACCCCCAATCTCAGCGAGTTCGAGACCGTGGTGGGGCGCTGCCACAGCGAGGAGGCGCTGACCTCGCGCGGGGAAGCGCTGCGCGCCGAGCTCGAGCTTGAAGCGCTTTTGATTACCCGCAGCGAGCGCGGCATGACGCTGATTCGCGAACATCAGCCGCCGCTGCATCTGCCCACCCGGGCTCAGGAAGTCTTTGACGTGACCGGCGCCGGCGATACGGTCATCGGCGTGCTGGGGCTGGCGCTGGCGGCCGGGCAAAGCCTGCCGGATGCCATGGCGCTGGCCAATCTGGCCGCCGGTCTGGTGGTGGCCAAGCCCGGCACCGCCACGGTGTCGGTGGCCGAGATCGAGGCGGCACTGAGTGCCGATCACGGCGTGGCCACCGGTCACGGTGTCATCGATGTCGACACGCTGACGGCCGCCGTGCGAGCCGCTCAGGCGAACGGTGAGCGCATCGTCATGACCAACGGCTGCTTCGATCTGCTCCATGCCGGGCACGTCAGCTATCTGGAGCAGGCCCGCGCTCAGGGCGATCGATTGATTGTGGCGGTCAATAATGATGCCTCGGTTACCCGGCTCAAGGGCGAGGGGCGACCGGTCACACCGCTTGAGCATCGCATGGCGGTGCTGGCGGGGCTGCGCGCCGTGGACTGGGTGGTGGCCTTTGGCGAGGACACGCCGGCGGCGCTGATCGAAAATGTGCTGCCGGATGTGCTGGTCAAGGGCGGCGACTATCGTATCGAGGAGATCGCCGGCGGCGAGGCCGTGATGGCCAACGGCGGCGAGGTGCGGGTGCTGGGCTTTGAGGAAGGGCTGTCCACCACCGGCACCATCCGCGCGATCGTCTCGCGCACCGCGCGTGGCAGCGAACAGGAGTAGACCATCCCGTGGGACGACGCCTCTACTGCGCGCTTTTATACGCGCTTGCCCCCCTGATCTGGCGTCGCCTGCGCCGCGAGCGCCTTGACGACCATCCCCGCGGCGAGCGTCTGGGACGCATTCCGGACTATCACGACGAGCGTGTGCTGTGGGTGCATGCGGCTTCCGTGGGCGAGGTAATCACCGCCCGGCCGCTGATTCGCTCGCTGATCGATGACTACCCGGACCACCGGGTGATCGTGACCACCATGACCGCCACCGGCGCGCGCCAGGTGCAGACGCTGTTCGGGGATCTGGTTACTCATCATTTCGTGGCGCTGGATTTTCCCGGCGCCACCCGACGCTTCGTGGCCCGTCTTGACCCTGAAATTGCCATCATCGTTGAAACCGAAATCTGGCCCAATCTGATTCATGCCTGCGCGATGGCCGGCATTCCGGTCACCATCGTCAACGCGCGCATTACCGAGCGCGGCTTTGCCCGCTATCAGCGGTTTCCGAAGCTGATGGGCGAGGCGATTCGTCGGCTGGCCTGGGTGGGCGCCAAATCCGCCGAGGACGCCAAGCGCTTTCGAACGCTTGGCGTATCGGCCCGGCGTCTCAATGTGACCGGCGCGCTCAAGTATGACCAGCACATCGATGAGGCCGTGTTCGACGCCGCCGATGCGCTGCGCGAGGTGATCGGCGATCGTCCGGTCTGGGTGGCGGGCTCGACCCACGAGGGCGAGGAGACGCAGCTTCTGACCGCCCATGCGCGCGTGCTGGCCCGTTTTCCCGACGCCCTGCTGATTCTGGTGCCGCGCCATCCCCAGCGCTTTGATGAGGTGGCCGAGCTCTGCGCCCGTGAGGGCATGACGACACTACGTCGCAGCAGTGACGCCGCCATCGAGCCGGCAACGCAGGTCTATCTGGGCGATACCATGGGTGAGCTGGCGATGCTCTACGCCGCCGGCGATATCGCCTTTGTGGGCGGGTCACTGGTGGATATCGGCGGCCACAATCTGCTGGAGCCGGCGGCCCTTGGCCTGCCGGTAATCAGCGGGCCGTCGCTGTCGAGTCTGGGGGATGTGGTCACAACGCTTGATGAGGCTCATGCCCGGGTCGAGGTGGAAAGCGCCGGCATGCTGGGCGAGACGCTGGTCTCACTGATGCTTGATGACACGCGCCGTGCCACGCTGGGGCGCAACGCCTTTGCAGTGGTGGAAGCCAACCGCGGCGCGCTGGGGCATACCCGGGACTATCTGGGACGATTGATTCGGGCCCGCGAGCTGCACGAGCCCTGGCCGCTGGCGGATAATCCTGCGCCGGGCCGCGAACGCTAGTGCCGTGCGGCCCGGCGCCAGCCATGCTGGCCGGCGTAGTGGTTGAGATGTTCGGCCAGGCGCGCGCGGGTATCGCTCATGGGGTGGCCGGGGGCGAGAATGGTGGTGCGACACATCAGGGTGTACTGATGACGCTCGACGTTGAACCAGACGCTCATCAGCGGTCGGATCGTTTCGCTTCGGGCCATTTCGAAATACAGGGAGTGGTCCGCACCCCTGACACGCACGCCTTCGATGCCCAGGGCGTCATGGGCATCCAGCAGCGCACGTCGCAGCTGATGCAGGGTTGCCGGCGCGTGCGATCGCGCTGAAATGCCACTGCCGTGTCGCATGCTCAATCCTCCCTGATTGTCCATTACCCACACGAAATGAGCCGTTTGAGGCCTTTTGACGTTCGACCATGTCACGCAGCATCAATGAGGTGTCCGCGTTTCAGGGGTAGCGGCCGTCCTGACCGCCCTGCACTCGGACAACATTGCCCGGGCAGTCGGATAATAGTGAGAAACGAGGGTAATGTTCTGCAGCTAAAGTGTGATCATGCGTTATTTGATGGCAACGAACCGTGAGTCATCGGTAACTCACGGCGGGGCAGGGTGGCAATGTAACGGCGTCGACGTGTCGGTTCAGGACGAAGGCGTCAGGCGCTGAACGCCATCACCGGTACCCAGCAGCAAAAGATCGGCGCCGCGATGCGCGAACAGACCGTTGGTGACCACGCCTGCGATCTGGTTGATGCGCGTTTCCATGTCCCGGGCGTTGTCGATGAGCTGGTCATAGAGGTCGATGATCTGGTTGCCGTTGTCGGTCACCACACCCTGACGGTAGACGGGGCTGAACCCCAGCGCGACCAGCTGACGAGCCACATACGAACGCGCCATGGGAATGACCTCGACGGGCAGGGGAAAGCCGCCCAGCTGGCGGACGTGCTTGGAGCCGTCGGCGATGCAGATGAACTGCCGGGCGCAGGCCGCCACGATCTTTTCCCGGGTCAGGGCCGCGCCGCCGCCCTTGATCATGGCAAAGTCGCCATCGATTTCGTCGGCACCATCGACACAGACACTCAACGTGCCGGCCTGGTTGAGATCCATCACCTCGATGCCGATGGCCCTGAGCCGTCGCTCGGTCTCGGTGGAGCTTGCCACGGCCCCGGCAAACTCGTCGCGCAGCGGCGCCAGCGCCTCGATAAAGAGGTTGACGGTCGAGCCCGACCCCACCCCCAGTACGGTATCGCGGGCAAGTCCGGGGCGTATTTCCTCGACTGCTGCCTGCGCCACCGCCCTTTTGAGCTCTGACTGGTCCTGGGATGTCATGGTGTCTCCGAATCTGATGATGTTCTACAGCGGCCCATCAAGCGTATCATGGATATCACGATGGACACTGTCGATCGTTGCATGTAGCGCCCCGCCCCTTGACGGCCTGTTTCACGTGAAACATCCGGCGTGCGCCGCATGTAACCCGGTGTCCTGCAGCGCCGTTTTCAAGTTACAGCCCAGGATATGACAATGCTGGAAGCCTACGCCAAGAGAATCCTTCAGGCCCGCGTCTATGAAGCGGCTGTTGAAACACCCCTTTCCGATATGCCGCAGATGTCCGCACGCCTTGATAATCATGTGCTTCTCAAGCGCGAGGATCTGCAGCCGGTCTACTCCTTCAAGATTCGCGGCGCCTACAACTGCATGGCGCAGCTGGATGAGGCCCAGCGTGCCAAGGGCGTGATTACCGCCTCGGCGGGCAACCACGCCCAGGGCGTGTCGATGGCCGCCAAACGCATGGGCATTCATGCAACGATTGTCATGCCGCGCATTACGCCCGAGATCAAGGTGTCGGCCGCGCGTGCCCGGGGGGCGAAGGTGGTGCTCAAGGGCGACTCCTTCAACGACGCGCTCACCCACGCCCAGGCCCTGATGGAAGAGCACGGTTTGACATGGATCCCGCCCTTTGACCATCCGGACGTGATTGCCGGTCAGGGGACGGTGGCCATGGAGATCCTGAGGCAGCACCAGGGGCCGATCGATGCGGTGTTCGTGCCTGTCGGCGGTGGCGGTCTGCTGGCGGGCATGGCGGCCTATATCAAGTATCTGCGCCCGGACATTCGCGTGATCGGCGTGGAGCCGGAGGATGCGGCCTGTCTCAAGGCCGCACTGGAGGCCGGAGAGCGGGTGACGCTTGATCAGGTCGGGCTGTTTGCCGAGGGTGTGGCCGTGGCTCAGATCGGGGAGGCGCCGTTTGAAATCCTGCGTCATCACGTTGATGAAGTGATCACCGTCAACACCGATGAGATGTGCGCGGCGGTCAAGGACATCTTCGAGGATACCCGCGCGGTGTCGGAGACCTCCGGGGCGCTGTCGCTGGCCGGGCTCAAAAAGTATGCCCAGCGGGACGGCGTGCGCGACAAAACGCTCATTGCGATCAACTCGGGCGCCAATCTCAATTTTGACCGGCTACAGCATATTGCCGAACGCACCGAGTTCGGCGAGCAGCGCGAGGCCATTTTTGCCGTGACCATTCCCGAGCGCCCCGGCAGTTTCAAGGCGTTTTGCAAGGCGCTGGGCCGTCGCATGGTGACCGAGTTCAACTACCGCTATGCCGATGCCCATCAGGCCCATATCTTTGTAGGCGTGCAGGTGCAGCCCGGCGGCAAGGACCGGCTGGATGTGGCCCGAAAGCTCGAAGAGGCCGGCTACAGCGTCGAGGACCTTACCGACAACGAGCTGGCCAAGCTCCATATCCGCCATCTCGGCGGCGGTCGACCGCAGGAGCCCTTCAGCGAACGGCTCTACCGTTTCGAGTTTCCGGAACGTCCGGGCGCGCTGATGAACTTCCTCAATCATCTGCCCGGCGGCTGGAACATTTCCCTGTTCCACTATCGCAACCACGGCGCCGCCTATGGCCGGGTACTGATCGGCATGCAGGTGCCGGAGGCTGATTGCGCCACGCTTGAGCAGCGCCTCGATGAGATCGGCTATCGCTACTGGCATGAAACCGACAATCCGGCCTATCGGCTCTTTGTCTCGTAACCTGCCAGACAACACGTTGCGGCCCGTCGAAATGCAACGATGTGTAATGTTGCGGGTCGCGATATTGTGCCGATTCGGCGGTGCCACTATGATGGCGCCGCTGCGGCCTTCTCGTGTCGCTTTCCCGTACGTTTTTCTGTTGTGACGGAGCAGTAATGAGACGTAAACCCGATCTGGTCTTTACCCTGGTACTCATTTTAGGATTTGGCGTTGTCGCCACGGGCTATGCCCAGAGCGTCATGGGGTATTGATCCTGTCGTGATCGGTGTCGCCGCTGCAGCACCCGCTGCAAGGTGTCGGACAGGATTCCGGGGCCTCGGGGAGATATAAAAAAACGCATCCACGGGGATGCGTTTTTTTGTGTCGGTATCGAGGCGATGCGTATCAGGGCTCGACATCGGCTGTTCGGGGTTTGAGCACCTTCCGGTCGCTGACGATCATGTCCAGATTCACATCCCAGGGCTGATGCGGCAGGCGCTCGACCTGCTGACACTGGTGCGCCACCCCGATCAGCGTCGGGCGCGGGCCATGAGGGTGCGAGGCGAAGGCGAGGGTGCGGTCATAAAAGCCGCCCCCCATGCCCAGCCGATGGCCCTGTTCATCAAAGCCCACCAGCGGCATCAGCACGACATCGAGCGCCCAGGGCGCCAGGCGGCGAATGCGCTCGCCACTCTGGCGCAGATCGGGCTCGGTAATTTTAAAGCGGTTGAGCACCATCCGGGTGTCCGGGCGCCAGTGGACAAACCACAAACGGTTTTCCACCAGCGGTCGCAATACCGGCAGATAGACCCGCGTGCCCCGTTGATGCAGCCAGTCCACCAGCGGCGTCGGATCGATCTCGCCGTTTTCCGGCAGGTAAAGCGCCACGTGACGTGCCCGGCGCAGAGCGGGAAGCTGCATCAGCCGACGCGCCAGCGACATTGATGCCAGACGCTGGGCGCGATCATCAAGGCCGCGTCGGCGCTGGCGCAGCGTGCGTCGCAGCTGACGACGGTCATCACTGGCCGACAGCGCAGTCATGTCCAAGGGAGTGCGATGAAAAAGCAGAGGATGCGAAAAGCGTCGCCGGGGGCGAGGAGTGCGCCGCGAGAGGGCGCGAGGTCTGCGAAGACGCGGTTGATCCGCGGGAAGTGCGCAGCGCACTGACATGAGGGTTCTCCAGAGTGCCGCTGTTGTTCTGGCCCTGAACCTACTGGTTCAAGGTGGGTGGCCGCAAGTGGGCCATCAGGCTTTCCGTCGCGCGGACATGCACACAGGCCCACTTATAGTGGCCCCCTGGGTACTGCGCATAGGCTCGAGGGACTATAACAACTGGCGAACACCCCAGAGAACGGATCAATTCTAACAGATATGCCGGGGGGCTGCGCTACCCTGTCATCCGGGCGGGTCACGCCACGCGATCATGGCGTGCGATTGTTCTCCAGCGCCCTTTGCAACCGCTCGTCGAGCCCGGCGAGCCTTTCTTCGAGTTCCTGCCGACGCCGGGTCTCGTCACGCAGCTCATGGGTGATGTTGAGCCCTGCCATCATGGCTACCTTGTCGATGCTGATGGTGCGTCCGCGGGTCTGAATGCCGGCCATGGCCTGGTCGAAATAGCGTGCGGCCTCATGCAGCGCCTGCTCTTCGCCGGGTGCACAGCTGACAACAAAATTCTGACCCATCAGGGTGATTTCGGCGGTCTGACGAGGACCTTGCGGCATGACATCACTTCCGATATGGGCCAATCGCTGGCCGGTACGCTAAGATGGTGGGCAGCCATTCATGGTCGGTTGCACGAGACTTCAACTCATGGGCCGACCATGTCGCTGCGCTTGCAGCACCACTATAGAGAGACGACCGGGGGCGGTCAACGCGCCGCCCCCGGGCGCGAGTTCATGATTCCCGCCACGGGAACGATCAACCAGGGAATGCAGTATGCCGTCCGGTGATAACGCCCTCGATTTCGCCACCATCAGCGATATTTTTCTTGCCCATGGCAGCCTGCAGTCGCCGGCCTTTTTTGACGGTTACCTGTGTGCCCGTCTGGCGCTTGAGGATATCAGCGCCGAGGACTGGCTGAACCTGATTTGTGCTGCGCTTGGGGTGGAAGAGCCCGCCACGCGTGAAGACGGGGAAAAGCTGCTGACATGGCGAACGCTTGCCAAGGAGCGCCTGGACGCCCAGGAGATGAGCTTCGAGCCGCTGCTGCCCGATGAGCTCTTTTCGCTGTCCGAACGGGCGCAGTCACTGGCGCTCTGGTGCCAGGGCTTTCACGAGGTCGTCGGTGAGGTAGACGCCGATCAGCGAAGCACGTGGTCGGCGCCGCTTCAGGAAGGCGTAAGTGATATCGAGCAGCTCACCCGCATCGATGACGACATCGAAGAGAGCAGTGAAAACGAAAACGACCTGTTTGCCCTGACCGAGCACGCCCGGATGACGGCACTGATGCTGTTTGTCGAGCAGCACCCGGGGCAGCCGGACGTCGAAAAGCCGGCGCAGTCGCTTGAAGAGGGGATCAGCGAGCAGGGCCTGGGGGATGAGGGCCACGGCGAGACCCGCCATTGACACGGCAAGCAGCAGCGCCGGCCACGTGCCGGGCCGCCACGCCTTGAATACGCCGGTAACGGGAGACAGGACAGTGACACAGGCACAGCAGGGCATGCCGGCACCCATCACAAGTGATGTCCATCGACGTCGCCGCGAGCGGCTGATGGCCGAGGTGGCGCCGGACAGCGCCATTCTCGTTCCGGCCGCCACGCTTTCGATGCGCAACAGCGACAGCGACTATCCGTTTCGCCAGGACAGCGACTTCCACTACCTCTGTGGCTTTCCCGAGCCGGAGGCCTGGCTGGTGCTGTTGCCCGGCCGGGAGGCCGGTGAGAGCGTTTTGTTCTGTCAGCCCCGTGACCCGGCCATCGAGACCTGGACGGGCAAACGGGTCGGCCCGCGCCGCGCCGTTGCCGACTACGGGGTGGACGAGGCCTGGCCGCTGGAGGCACGTGACGAGCAGCTGCTGGATCTGCTGGAAGGGCGCCGCACGATTTATCTCACGCTGGACAATGAGCGGGCACTGTCGCTGGCTGTTCGGATGCGCGAGGGGCTCAAGGCCCGGGAGCGGCGAGGCCCAAAGGCACCGTCGGCCTACGCCGACATCGACGTCATCCTGCACGAGCATCGCCTGATCAAGTCCGAAGAGGAGCTGGCCCTGATGCGCCGGGCCGGCGAGATCACCGCCCGGGCCCACGTGCGCGCCATGCAGGACGCCCGTCCCGGCATGTTCGAGTATCAGCTTCAGGCAACGCTTGAGCACGCCTTTGTCATGGCAGGTGCCCGGGCGCCTGCCTATGGCACCATCGTGGGCAGCGGGGCCAACGCCTGTATCCTGCACTATACGGAAAACGACGCATCGATGAGCGCCGGTGAGCTGGTGCTCATCGATGCCGGTGCCGAATACGCGCTCTACGCCGGCGACATCACTCGCACCTTCCCGGTCAGCGGCCGCTTCAGCGAACCACAGCGCCAGCTTTATGAAATCGTGCTGGGCGCCCAGCAGCGCGCCATCCGTGCCGTACGACCGGGGGCCACGCTCAAGGGCATTCATGAGGGCGCGGTGCGCGATCTGACGGCAGGGCTTGTGGCGCTGGGGCTGGTGGAAGGGCCGGTCGAGACGGCCGTCGAGCAGGGCCACTACAAGCGCTTTTATCTGCACGGCACCTCCCACTGGCTGGGTCTTGATGTTCACGATGTCGGCGCCTATCAGGTCGACGGCGCTTCGCGAGTGCTGGCGCCCGGCATGGTGCTGACCGTCGAACCCGGGCTCTACATTCCCGATGACCCCGACATCGCCGAGCAGTGGCGCGGTATCGGCATTCGCATCGAAGACAACGTGGTCGTCACGGCGCATGGCGGTGACGTGCTGACCGAGGGCGTGCCCAAACGGGTTCGGGAGATCGAGGCACTGATGGCGCAGGAACGCACATGAGCGAGACCCGGGTAGACATTGCCATTATCGGGGGTGGACTGGTGGGCGCCAGCTTGGCCGTGGCGCTGGCGCCGCTGATCGAGCGCCATCGGCTCAGGGTGGCCGTCATCGAGGCCAGCAGTCCGGGCAGTGGCGGCGTTCAGCCCAGTTTTGACGAGCGCTCCAGCGCCATTGCCTACGGCTCCCGCGAGCACTTCGAGGCGCTGGGAATCTGGTCAGCGCTTGCCACGCGTGCCGCCCCCATTCATGACATCGAGGTCAGCCAGCGTGGCGCGATGGGGCGCACGCATCTCTCATCCCGGGATGTGGGCACGCCGTCGCTGGGCTATGTGCTGCCCAACGCCTTTCTGGGTCAGGTGCTCAACGAGCGTCTGGCCGACATGGCGATTGACTGGCACTGTCCGGCGCGGGTCGAGGCCATTACGCCGGCGGTCGACGGCCACCGACTGACGCTGGACAACGGCTGCGCGCTCCACGCCGGGCTGACCGTGCTGGCCGATGGCGGGCGTTCGGGCCTCAAGGCCTCGCTGGGGATCGACACCGACCGGCATGACTACGAGCAGCATGCCCTGATTGCCAATGTTGAGACCGCCTTTGATCATCAGGGCCGGGCGTTCGAACGCTTTACCCGGGAAGGCGCCATGGCGCTGCTGCCGCTGGCACAGCGACGCATGGCGCTGATCTGGACACGCGCCCCGCAGGACATCGAGGCCACCCTGGCCCTCGATGACGACGCCTTTTTGCAGACGCTGCAATCGCACATGGGCAACCGGCTGGGGCGTTTCCAGCGCGTGGGAACGCGTCACGTCTACCCCCTGTCGATGTCGCGTGCCCGCGAACAGAGCCGGCCGCATCTGGCGGTGCTGGGCAATGCGGCACATGCCATTCATCCGGTGGCCGGTCAGGGCTTTAATCTGGCGCTGCGCGGCGTCATGGATCTCGGGGCGGCCATCGAGGCGGCGCTGGAGGCCGGGCGTGCGCCGGGCGAGGCGTTGACCATGGCCGATTTCGAGCAGCGCCGTCAGCGCGACCGGGACCTGATCATGCAGGCCAGCGATACGCTGGTACGCCTTTTCGGACTCGAGCTGCCCGGCATCAGCGGGGCGCGGGGCGCCGCCCTGGGACTTTTCAACCTTGCCACGCCGCTCAAGCGCGCCCTGATTCGTCGCGCCATGGGACTGGCACGTCATTAAACGGGCCACGAGGCATCAATGGCTCGCCAACGGAGTACTTCATGACGTTCGACACCGCGCAGTTTGACATGGCCATCGTCGGCGCCGGGCTGGTCGGTGCCACCCTGGCGGTGGCACTGGGCCGACAGGGCCACCGCGTGGCCCTGCTGGACGGTGGCGATCTTCAGCCGGGCTGGCAGGCAGCGGAGATCGATGCGCGCGTCAGTGCCATCACGCCGGCCTCACAGCAGTTTCTGACCACTCTGGGCGTCTGGCCGGGCATCGTGCAAAGACGCATCGGCCCCTATGACCGGATGGCGGTATGGGACGGCGAGGGCACCGGGCAGATCGACTTCAGCGCCCGGGAGGTCGGCGGCGAGGTGCTGGGCCATATCATCGAAAACAGTGTCATCCGCGATGCGCTGCTGGAGGCACTCGACGGGTGGGGGAACGTGACGCTCATGCGCCACGCCCGGGTCACGGCACTGTCCGACGTTGAACATCAAAGGCGCTGTCTCACGCTGGAAGACGGCCGCACCGTCACCGCCGATCTGGTGGTCGGGGCCGATGGCGCCCGTTCACGGATCCGCACGCTGGCAGGTCTGGGTTACCGTGAATATGCCACCGGCCAGCGCGCCGTGGTGGCCACGGTATGGCATGAGCATGATCACGAGGCCACGGCGCGCCAGCGCTTCATGGGCACCGGGCCACTGGCCTTTTTGCCCCTGAATATCGATGGCCACCAGAAGACTTCCTCCATTGTCTGGTCGGCTGATACCGAATTTGCCGATGAACTGATGGACATGACGGATGACGCCTTCATGCGGGCGCTCGAGCTGGATTTCGAACATCGACTGGGGCGCATCGAGCGTGTGAGCCGGCGTCACGATTTTGCGCTGGTGCAGCGTCACGCCAAGCGCTACATCGATGACAGCGTGGCGCTGGTCGGCGATGCGGCCCACAACATTCATCCGCTGGCCGGACAGGGCGTCAATCTGGGGCTGATGGATGTCGCGGTACTGGCCGAGGAGCTGGGTCGGGCCGCCCGGCGCGGGGCACCGGTGGGGGATGTGCGCATCCTGTCGCGCTACGCGCGCCGGCGGCGCGGTGACAATACGGTCATGCTGATGGCAATGGATGCCTTTCGGATCGGCTTTGGCAGTGCCTGGCCGCTGGTACGCGTGCTGCGCAATCAGGGGCTGACCACCACCGGGCGCTGGCCCTGGGCGCGGCGTCTTTTGATCGAACAGGCGATGGGGCAGCGCCATGACCTGCCCGAGAGCATGCGCGCGCCGACAGTGTGAGGGCGTGGTAACGGTGCAAGGATGGGGTAACAGCTGCCAACGGATCGGCATGTTTCATGTGAAACAAAAAAGGCCCGCCAATTGGCGGGCCTTTTGTTTACCGGTCAGCACTATTACATGCCGGACTCGGTATTGCTGGGCATGGTGTCGTTGTTGCTGTCGATACCGCCGCCCGGAGATGTGCCCGTGCTGCCGCCGTTGCCGGTACCTGTCGGGGTTTCGCTGGCCCCCGGCTGTGTCGACATCTCGCCGCCGCCGGACTGCGAGGCGCCAGCGCTTTGTGACATGTTGCCCTGGCTGGTCTGGCCACCCTGGGACATACCGCTTTGCGAGGCGCCGCTGTTTTCAGGCGCACCGCCAGAGGAAGAGCAGCCGGCTGCCAGCAGAACGGCAGCGGCCAGCGCGCCCATCGTCAATCCTTTCTTCATGTAGTGATTCTCCTTGTCAAGGCGGATGGCGTTATTGCGTTGCCCCATCAGCGTAGACGTTTTTTACCGATCCGTGGAATCCGGCGTGTTGTCGGTTTGTGAATCGCTGTCGCTCGCGCCTTGTGTGTCGGCGGAGGGCGCCTGTTCATGGCGACGTACGCCGGAGCGCTGGAATACGTTGATGCCGCGCAGCAAATTGAGCGCCTCGCCCAGCTGATAGTCGTCGGCGGCCACGGGGGAGTCGGGCAGTGCCTCCTCATCCTGCTGCTGCTCGCCGCGGGCATTTTGCAGATGGCCGCGCAGATTGGCCTCGCGAATTTCAAACCCGCCCGTTTCAAGCTCCAGCCGGCCACGCTGCACCGTCACGTCCGGTTCGATGCCTTCGGCCTGGATGGAGCGCCCGCCCGGGGTGTAATACAGCGCGGTGGTGAGCTTGATGCCGGTGTTGTCATCCATCGGCATGACCGACTGTACCGAGCCCTTGCCGAAGCTTTCGGTGCCCAGCACCACGGCGCGATGATGATCCTGCAGGGCGCCGGCGACGATTTCGGCCGCCGAGGCGCTGCCACCGTTGATCAGAACCACCATGGGCGTTTGTGGCAGGGCCGTGTCAGCGCTGGCTTCAAACTGCATGTCCGAGTCCGGCAGGCGCCCTTTGGTATACACCACCAGACCGCTGTCGATGAATAGATCCGACACCCTGACGGCGCCATCCAAAAGTCCGCCGGGATTGTTGCGCAGATCCAGAATCACGCCGGAAAGCCCGTTGTCACCGGCCTCCTCCTTGAGGGATGCAATCGCCTCACCCGCCTCTTCGGCGGTGTTGTCCTGGAACTGGCTGATGCGCAGATAGCCATAGCCGGGCGAGAGCATGCGTGAGCTGACGCTGGCGGCCTGAATATTGGCCCGCTCGAGAGTGACGTTGACCGGGGCGTCCTCACCCTCACGCAGCAGGGTCAGGTCGATCTCGCTGCCGGGTTCACCGCGCATCATTTTGACCGCCTCTTCCAGCGACAGGCCATCGGTGCTCTGGCCGTCGATCTCGATGATCAGATCCCGCGGCTGCAGGCCCGCTTTCGAGGCCGGCGTGTTGTCGATCGGCGAGATCACCATCAGCCGGTTGTCTTCCTGACCGACCTCGATGCCGATGCCGCCGAACTCGCCTTCGGTCATCTCATGCAGCGTGCGAAAGGCGTCCTCGTCGAGATAGTTCGAGTGCGGGTCGAGCCCTTCCAGCATGCCGCGCATGGCGTTGCGCAAAAGGGTCTGGTCATCGACATCGTCCACGTAGGCCTGCTTGATGCGCTCGAATACCTGCGCCAGCGCCTGAATGTCCTCCAGCGGCAGACTGGCCTGCGAGAGTGCCTCGGCGTCGGCGTCATTGGCCGCGCCGCCTTCGGTATCGACAGGCTGGGCCGGCACGTTTTGAGGCGGGCTCTCCGCCGGTGGCGTATCGGTGGCGGGTTCGGCGGCGGTGGCCGGCAGCGTCAGCAGCAGGGCTGATGACAGGGCAAGCGTTGAGGCGACATGGCGCAGCAACATGCAAACTCCTTCAGCGGGGATGGGCCGGACGCCGGGCGCCCGATACCGTCAATGAGTGGTGCGTGTACCGGCTAGCGCGAGGCCTGCCAGTTCTGCGGATTGATGGTCTTGCCACCGCGACGTACCTCGAAATAGAGCGCCGGGCGCGACAGGCCGCCGGTGTCGCCGACATAGCCCAGCGTGGCGCCGCGCTCCACCCGATCACCGGCGGCCACGGCAAGGCGCTGCTGATGAGCATACAACGACAGTATGCCACCGTGATCGATGATCACCAGATAGCCAAAGCCACGCATCCAGTCGGCAAACACGACCTGACCGCTGGACGCGGCATGGATCGGGGAGCCGGCGGCGGCACTGATCAACACGCCGTTCTTGTTGAGGCCGTCACCGCTGCCGTAGCTTGAGATCACCGAGCCGTTGACCGGCCAGCGCGAGTTGGCAGCGCCGCTGTCGGCCGTGTGGGTCACACTCGCTCGCGCTTCGGCCTGTCGTTCGGGGGCCGGGTCGGCGCGGCGCGTCGGCACGCTGCGGGCGTTGTCCGGCCGCGCGCTCATCTCGTCGCTGCTCAGGTCGTCCTGCGCGGGTGTCGTCTCCTGCGATTCGGCGTCTCTGCGTGCCTGCTCGCGTCGCTCGGCTTCCCGAGCCTGGCGTTCGCGTTCGGCTCGTTCGCGCGCCTGGCGCTGTTCACGGGCGCGGGCCAGCTGCTGCTCGAGACGGCTGACCATTTTTTCGGCCTCGGCACGGTCGGACTGAAGCCCTTCCAGGTTGCTTTGACCGCTTTGATAGCGCGCTTCCAGCCGCGCCAGCGCCGTTTCACGCTCGCGGCGCTGCTCATCGAGGGTGCGCTGGCGGCTTTCAAGCTCGCTTTGAAGCTGATCCAGCGTTTGCTGCTGCTCAAGCGTCTGGGCGCGGTTGTCCTGAAGTTGTTCGTTGAGCGATTCAAGACGCGCCAGTTGCTCGGCGCGCGCCTCGTTGAGTCGGTTGAGATAGTGCTGAAAGCGGTCGATCTCGCCGGGGTCCTGATTGTCGAGCAGCAGCTTCAGGCGCGGCTGCTCACCCAGCTTGTACAGCGCCCTGACCTGCTCGGCCAGCGCCTTTTGCTGCGCGTCGCGCTTGAGGGTCAGTGCCTGCTGACGCTGGTCCAGACTGTCCAGCGCCTCGGTGGTTTCATCGCGAGCCTGTCCCAGCGTTTCCAGCCGGCGATGGGTCTCGGCCAGCGCCTTTTCGGCCTGCTCGAGCTCCTCGCGGGCGCTGCCGCGCTGGGCATCGGTCTTTTCCAGCTGACGCTGGCTCTGTTCAATGGTCTGGCGAATGCTGTCCAGCTCGGCTTTTGAGGCATCCAGGCTGGCGGCGCCTGCCGGCACCGCCAGTCCCAGGGTCAATGCCAGCAGCCAAAACCGGCCCGCAGGCCGGTGACGTGTGAATGACACCGAAAGGCTCCGATTACTGATGATCGATCAGCACGCGACCGGTCATCTCGTCGGGCCGGGTCTGGCCCATCATGGCCAGAAGCGTTGGTGCGATGTCGCAAAGGCGGCCGCCCTCGGCAAGCGTGGCCTTGCGCTGGCTGACGTAGACCAGCGGCACCTGAAAGGTGGTGTGCGCGGTCTGGGGGTTGCCGGTGTCGGGGTCCACCATCTGCTCGGCGTTGCCGTGATCGGCGGTCACCAGACATTCGCCGCCGGCGCGCTCGATCGCCTCGACCACGCGGCCCAGGCACTCATCGACAGCCTCGATCGCCTTTGTGGCCGCGGCCAGATCGCCACTGTGGCCGACCATGTCACCGTTGGCGTAGTTGCACACCACCAGGTCAAAGCGTCCGGAGTCGATCGCCTCGACCAGTTTGTCGGTGACTTCAACCGCGCTCATCTCGGGCTTTTCGTCGTAGGTTTTCACATCCCGCGGCGAGTCGACGAGGATGCGCTCTTCGCCGTCATACTCCGCCTCGCGACCGCCGGAGAAGAAAAACGTCACGTGGGCGTATTTCTCGGTCTCGGCGATGCGCAGCTGAGTCAGCCCCTTTGAAGAGACGTATTCGCCCAGGGTGTTGGGCAGGTCGTTGGGCGGGAAGGCCACCGGCACGCCCAGATCATCGGAGTACTGGGTCATGGCCACAAAGTGGACCTTCGGGGTGCGATCGCGCTTGAAGCCGTCGAAACCCGGGTCAACCAGCGCGTGGGCAATCTCGCGAGCGCGGTCGGCGCGGAAGTTGGCAAACAGCACCGCGTCGCCGTCCTGGATGGTAACCCGATCATCGTCACCCTCGCGCAGGCTGGTGGCGGTGACGAACTCGTCGGTTTCATCGCGATCATAGGCGGCCTGAAGGGCGTGCTCGACGTCGTTGTCGACATGCTCGCTCTCGCCGTTGACCACCACCTGCCAGGCGGCTTCGACGCGGTCCCAGCGGTTGTCACGGTCCATGGCGAAAAAGCGCCCGACCATCGAGGCGACGCGGCCCACGCCCATCTGGCGCAGCAGGGCATCGGCGCGCAGCAGGCTGTCCAGCGCGCTTTGCGGGGCGGTGTCACGGCCGTCGAGGAAGGCGTGGATATAGACCTTTTTCGCGCCGCGCGCCTGGGCCAGTTCCGCCAGTGCCAGCACGTGATCCTCATGGCTGTGAACGCCGCCCGGTGAGAGCAGCCCCAGCACGTGAACGGCACGATCATCGCTGACGGCCTGGTCGATGGCCTCGGTCAGGGCCGTGTTGTCGCCCAGCTCGTTGTCACGAATCGCCTTCGAGATGCGCGTCAGGCTCTGATAGACGACGCGCCCGGCGCCCAGGTTCATGTGGCCGACCTCGGAGTTGCCCATCTGGCCTTCGGGCAGCCCGACGTTTTCACCGTCGGTGTTGATCAGGGTGTGGGCGTAGTCTTTTTGCAGCCGGTCCATGACCGGGGTGTTGGCGGCGGCCACGGCGTTGTTGGCCGATTCCGGATTGTGGCCGTAGCCATCAAGAATCAGCAGGGCGACGGGACGTGGTTGCGATGTGGACATGATTTCGCCTCGGGAACACGTACATGTAAGCCCCGATACCGGGCCGGCGCTGCCGACGTGTCATCACGCGGCAAGGGGCGCTATCAGGGCGTCGAAATGGTCATCATCATAACCCAGCCGATGCATGCCAGCATTGATCATCGGGGACGGACGACGGCCGGGTGCTTGTGTATACTGGGCGCGCGCCGGATTCCAGCTGCCGAGCGGCTTCCCCGAACTCGCAGGGTAGACCAGGCATGACCGCGCGCCGAGCCATTTTAAACAACCAGGGTCAAGATATTTCCATGATCGATCAGCTGCTGGAGTTTGCCCAGAATCACCCCTTGCTGGTAGGTGCCTTTGTTGTGGTATTGCTGGCCTGGCTGGCCTTTGAATCCAGGCGCAGTGCGACCGGCGGTGTCAGCAGCGGTGAGGCGACCAGCCTGATCAACCGCGAGGATGCCATGGTCCTTGATATCCGCGAGATCAAGGAGTTCAAGGCAGGCCATATCGCCGGTGCGGTCAACGTGCCTGCCGCCAAGCTTGACAACAGCATGCAGCGCCTTGAAAAGCACAAGGACAAGCCGATCATCGTGGTGGACAAGATGGGTCAGCACGGTGGCGCCGTCGTCACGAAACTGCAAAAGGCCGGCTACAGCGGCGCTCGTCGACTCAAGGGCGGTCATTCACAGTGGGTGGCCGATGGTCTGCCCGTTGTGACACGCTGATGTAACCTCTTCAAGCGATGGTTGCTCCTTGTCTGGAGCAACAGTTATTACTTACTCACCGATCGGGAAACGAGCATGTCAGAGAACAACGCCACCAGTGAGCAGGCCAATATCCAGTTCGCGCTGCAGCGCATCTACGTCAAGGACATCTCCTTTGAGGCGCCCAACTCGCCGGCGATCTTCCAGCAGCAGTTCAAGCCGCGGGTCAAGCTCGACGTCGACAACGATCACAAGCAGATCAGTGACGGCGTCTATGAGGTCAGCGTGCGCGTGACCGCTCACGTCTACAACGGTGACGAAGAGTCCACGGCCTTTCTCGCCGAAGTCCAGCAGGCGGGACTGTTTGCCATCTCGGGGCTCAGCGATGCCCAGCTCGATCACACGCTCGGTGCCTTTTGCCCCAACGTGCTCTTTCCCTACGCGCGTGAGTGCATCGACAACCTGGTCGGCCGCGGCACCTTCCCGGCGCTGATGCTCTCGCCGGTCAACTTCGATGCCATCTATGCCCAGAAGCAGCAGGGCACCCAGCAGGCCGACGCCTGATGTCCGGCGGCGGCGAGTAATCCCATGCGCATTTATGTCCCTCAAGCGCTCAGACCCGGTGCCACGATAAGACTGCCCGACGCCGCCGCCCATCACGTGGCGCGCGTCATGCGCCGCCGTGAAGGTGACGCGCTGGCGCTTTTTGACGGCAAGGGCAGCGAAGTGAAGGCTCACATCGCCGCGATTTCCAAGCGTGGTGATGTGCAGGTCACCGTTGGGGAGCGTCAGCCGGCGCTGCCCGAATCCGGGCTTGCCGTGCATCTGGGACTGGCGGTGGGCAAGGGCGATCGCATGGATTTCGCCGTCCAGAAGGCGGTCGAGCTGGGTGTGGCTGCGATCACCCCGCTCTACACCCACCATGGCGATGTCCGGCTCAAAAACGAGCGCGCGCAGAAAAAACGCGATCACTGGCAGGCCGTGGCCGTCAGCGCCTGCGAGCAGAGCCGACGCGCTACCGTGCCGGTGATTTATCCGCCCATCGGCCTTGATGAGTGGCTGGACGCGCGCGATGAAACACTCCGGCTGGTGCTTCATCCCTATGAGGCCGGTGCGCTGCCGGAGACCGAGGAGGCGCCTGCCAGCGCCGCACTGCTGGTCGGCCCCGAGGGCGGACTCAGTGATGACGAAGTCGCCCGCGCCCATGCGCACGGCTTTCACGCCTGGATCATCGGCCCGCGCATCCTGCGCATGGAGACAGCGCCGATCGTGGCGCTGTCGCTTTTGCAGGCCCGCTACGGGGATCTCTGATCCCCTGTTGTCCCGGCACCTTCGAACACTTCCTGCCCGTACATCGCTGTCGCTCGCATCACATTTTTGGCCTGAAGGGCTGGCGCACCGCGGGATAATGCGTCGACGGCATTGGACATTCGTCTGACGCTCGTCTGAACTGTCAGAACCTCGCATTCTTTTACCGCCCGTACGCCGGTCATGATTCATGACGCGGCGTGCGGGCGCTGCCATCACAGGGAGACGTGAACATGGCCGACTATAGTGTTGCCGACATGCTGGTACGCACGCTGGCCCAGGCCGGCGTGCAAAACATCTGGGGGCTGCCGGGTGACTCGCTCAACGGCCTGACCGAAAGCCTGCGCCGGCAGGAAGCCATTACCTGGCGTGGCGTGCGCCATGAAGAGGTGGCCGCACTCGCCGCCAGCGGTGAGGCCGAGGCGCGCGATGGACTGACCGTCTGTGCCGGCTCCTGCGGGCCCGGCAATACGCACCTGATCAACGGCCTTTTCGAGGCCCAGCGGGCGAAAACGCCGATGCTGGCCATCGCCGCCCAGATTCCGTCCAGCGAAGTGGGACTGGGCTACTTTCAGGAGACCCACCCGGAGCAGCTGTTCAAGGAGTGCAGCGACTACTGTGAGCTGATCTCCAGTCCGGCTCAGGCACAGCGCGTGATTGAAACCGCCATGCGCACGGCGATTCTCGAAAAGAGCGTGGCGGTGATCGTTATCTCCGGCGACGTGGCGCTGTCCCCGGCCGTCGAGCAGAAAATGCAGTGGAGTGCGCCGGTGGCCCCGGTCTCGGTGCCCCCCGAGCCCGAGCTCGATGAGCTGGCCGAGCTGCTCAACGACAGCAAACAGGTGGCGATGCTTTGCGGCGCGGGCTGCGCCGGCGCCCATGATGAGGTGATCGCGCTGGCCGAGCGGCTCAAGGCGCCCATCGTGCATGCGCTGCGCGGCAAGTCATACCTTGAGTACGACAATCCCTACGATGTCGGCATGACCGGGCTGATCGGCTTCAGCTCGGGCTATCACGCGCTCAAGGAGTGCGATTTTCTGATCATGCTGGGGACCAATTTCCCCTATCGCGACTTTTTCCCCGAGCACGGACGCATCGTGCAGATCGATCTGCGCCCGGGGCATCTGGGCCGGCGCAGTACGCTGCTCAAGGGGCTGGTGGGCGATGTGAAGGCAAGCCTTGAAGCGCTGCTGCCGCGCCTTGAGGAAAAGACCGATCGCAGTTTTCTCGACAAGTCTCAGGCCCATTACCGCAAGGCGCGTGAGGATCTCGATGAGCTGGCCGTGCCCGATGATGAGGGCAAGCCGCTGCATCCGCAGTATCTGACCGCTCGCGTCAGTGAACTGGCCGCCGAGGACGCCTGGTTTACCGCCGAAGTGGGCACGCCCACCGTCTGGGCGGCGCGCTATCTGAAGATGAACGGCCAGCGGCGTCTCACCGGCTCGTTCATGCACGGCTCGATGGCCACCGCCATGCCTCAGGCAATGGGCGCTCAGGCCGCCATGCCCGGACGTCAGGTGATATCGCTGTCCGGTGATGGTGGCATCAACATGCTGATGGGCGATCTGATGACGCTGGCCGAGCAGAAGCTGCCGGTCAAGGTGATCATCTACAACAACTCGACCTTCGGTTTCGTGGCAATGGAGATGAAGGCGGCAGGCTATGTGGACGAGGTCACCAATCTGCCTGGCACCGACTACGCCCGTCTGGCCGAGGCGATGGGCATCAAGGGGCTGACGGTCTCGGGCTCCGAACAGCTCGACGGCGCGCTGGAGGAAGCCTTTGCCCATGACGGGCCGGTCGTCGTTGATGTGAAGGTGGCCAAACAGGAGCTGTCCATGCCGCCGACCATCGAGGCCGCTCAGGCGAAAGGCTTTAGTCTCTACATGCTGCGCGCGGTGATGAGCGGGCGTGGCGACGAGGTGATGGACCTGGCCGAGACCAACTGGCTCAGCCGGCTGGGCCGTAAAAAGTAGCGTCAAAGCGATAGTGAGTGCTTGCTGACGCTCAGGCGTCAGACGCTAAAAAGCCCCGGCCATGCCGGGGCTTTTTTTGCGCCTTTCAGAGGGCGGTGATCAGCTTTTCTCGTCGATCAGTTGCTGACGCGCCTGGCGCTGGCGCTCTTCCGGATACGTCGGGAAGTCCACGTAGCCGCGAGCGTCACCGCCGTAGAAGGTGGACGGGTCGAACTCGGCCAGCGGCCAGCCGTTTTTCATGCGCTCGACCAGATCCGGGTTCGAGGTATAAAGGCGCCCGAACACCGGCAGGTCGATGGTGCCGTCATTGACCAGCTTCTCGGCCTCGGCCTGGTCCAGGTTGCCGGCCAGCAGCAGATTGCCCTCGTAGACCTCGCGAAAACGCTTGAGATAGTCGCGCGGCATCGGCGCCATGCCCTGACCGCCCTGGTCGTGCAGGTGCACATAGGACAGCCCGCGCTTGTTGAATTCGCGCGCCAGATGCAGATAGGTCTCGCCGTTGTCGTCGTATTCCGGCATGTCAAAGAGTGTGCCGTGCGGCGACAGGCGCACGCCGACGCGATGGGCGCCGATCAGCTTGCTGACCTCATCGACGACTTCGATGAGCAAACGGCAGCGGTTTTCCCGCGAGCCGCCGTACTGGTCATCCCGGTCGTTGACGCCCGGGTTCAAAAACTGCTCGAAGAGATAGCCGTTGGCGCCGTGAATCTCGACGCCGTCAAAGCCGGCCTCGCGCGAATTGACAGCGGCTTGGGCGAAATCGCGCACGATATCGCGCACCTCATCGGTGTCGAGCCGGCGCGGGGTGCTGGCATTGAGCATATCGGGCGTGCCCTGCTCGTTATAGCCAAAGGCCATGCCGCCGGGCTGCTCGCTCGGGCCCACCGGTGACGCCCCGGCCAGCTGGACGGTGGTGTGCGATACGCGCCCGACATGCCAGATCTGGGCGAAGAAGACGCCGCCACGCTCATGAACGGCCCGCGTGGCCTTTTGCCAGCCCGCGATCTGATCCGGGCCAAAAATGCCCGGGTTGTAGAGATAGCCCGTACCCTGACGCGAGACCGGCGTCCCCTCGGAGATGATCAGCCCGGCGCTGGCGCGCTGGCGGTAGTAGAGCGCGCCCATCTCGGTGGGGATGTCGTCAGGGGCGCGCGAACGGGTCATGGGCGCCATGACCACGCGATTGTCGAGTTGAATGCCGGCCAGATCAAAGCGTTCAAAAAGTGATGACATGAAAATCCTCTCTGCAAAACGTCTGAACACCGTGGTTCAGCGATGGCTTGTTCCACGAAAGTCTAGTCGGTCATTGGCGTGATCCTGATAGTTTCCAATCATGCCCGCGATTGGAAAGAACAACCCGGCCAGCAGCAAAGCAGCGGGTTCGGCCATGGTCGAAGAATGAGGCTTGCGTCATACTGATGGGATGGACGGCTGCCACAACATCACACGGCCGTGTTCTGGAGTTTTAAATGAGTGAACGTGCATTGAAGATCGCGGTAGTCATGGATCCCATCGCCGACATCGCCTGGAAAAAGGACTCGACGCTGGCAATGCTGTGGGCGGCCAAACGCCGCGGCCATACGCTTTTCTATCTCGAACCGGGGGATCTTTATCTCAAGGATGGGCGCGCCATGGGGCGTCTGCGCGCGCTGGACGTGTTCGAAAACGATCCCGAGCACTACTACACCCTGGGGGAAGTCAAGGCCGGGCCGCTGGCCGATATGGACGCCATCCTGATGCGTCAGGACCCGCCGGTGGACGTCAACTTTACCAACGCCGTGCAGCTTCTGGGCTTTGCCGAGCGTGAGGGCGTGCTGGTGGTCAATCCGACCCGGGCGCTTTTGACCTGCAACGAAAAGCTCTATGCCCAGCAGTTTCCCCAGTGTCTGGTGCCCAGCGTGGTCTCCTGCAACGATCGCGTGCTGCGCGAGTTTCACGCCGAACACGGCGACACCATCTTCAAGCCGCTGGATGGCATGGGTGGCACCGGCATCTTTCATATCGCCCCTGACGGTCGCAACATCGGCGCGGTCATCGAGCAGCTGACCCAGCGCGGCACCGAGCAGATCATGGCGCAGCGCTACATTCCCGAGATCAAGCAGGGCGATACCCGGATTCTTTTGATCGACGGTGAGCCGGTGCCCTATGGACTGGCGCGGATTCCGTCGGCCGGTGAAGTGCGCGGCAATCTGGCCGCCGGCGGCCGGGGTGAGGCGCGCGAGCTGACCGACCGCGACTACTGGCTGGTCGATCAGGTCAAGGACTCCATCAAGGCGCTGGGGCTGATCTTTGTCGGCCTTGATGTCATCGGTGACTACATCACTGAAATCAACGTCACCAGCCCCACCTGCGTGCGCGAAATCGATGCCCAGAAGGGCACGGATATCGCCGGTCTGCTGATGGACGCCATCGAGCAGCGTTTCGCCTCGTGAGGTGTTGACGTCACGCTGGCCCGCCAGTGTTACCATGACCTCATCAATTGCTTTCGACGGACAGGTGGCGGCGGGTGCCGTCATGTCATGATCCGTCGATCCGCGCCTCCGCCACGGGCGGAGGCGCCTGCCTGCGTTACTATCCGGGAGGCCCATGCAAGGCTTGCGCGATCACTTTCTCATGGCGATGCCCCATCTTGAAGACGAAAACTTCGCGGGCTCGCTGACCTATATCTGCGATCACGATGACAACGGCACGCTGGGCCTCAAGCTCAATCAGCCCATGGAGCTGACGCTGGAGGCGCTGTTCGAGCAGCTCGAAATTGACGCCAGCGAGTGTCCGTCGCTGGAAACGCCGGTGCTCAACGGCGGTCCCGTGCATCGCGAGCGCGGCTTTATCCTGCACGCCGGCAGCCCCGAGCACTGGGATTCCAGCATTCGCACCGGGGAAAACCGGGCGCTGACCACGTCAATGGACATCCTGCACGCCATTGCCGCCGGCAAGGGCCCCGAGCAGTTTCTGATCTGTCTGGGCTGCGTGGGCTGGGAGCCCGACCAGCTGGCCCAGGAGGTCAAGGACAACACCTGGCTGACCGTGGAGGCCAGCGACGAGGTGCTCTTTCGCACGCCCGCCCCGGCCCGGCTGGAAACCGCTGCAGGCCATCTGGGCGTGGATCTGAGCCTGCTGTCGCGCGAGGCCGGTCATGGCTGACGCGCCGGGCCAGCGGCTGGTGCTGGCCTTTGATTTCGGCGTGCGCCGCATCGGTGTGGCCGTGGGCAACGAACTGCTGGGCAGCGCCACGGCCATCGATCCGCTGACGGCGCGCGACGGCATTCCCGACTGGAACGTGATCGCGCGTCTGATCGATGAGTGGCAGCCCGACCTGTTTGTGGTGGGGCTGCCGCTGAACATGGACGACAGCGAATCCGAGATGAGCCTGCGCGCGCGCAAGTTCGGCAAGCGGCTGCACGGGCGCTTTGGTCAACCGCTTGAAATGTTTGATGAGCGCGGCACCACCCGCGCGGCCAAGGCCATTGCCCGCGAGGAAGGCCACCGCGGCAACTACCGCGACCATGGCGTGGACGGCATTGCTGCCGAACTGATTCTGAGTGGCTGGTTCGAACAGCAGGCCGGCGGCGCGCGGCTTGATATCCCCGCACCGCGCTGAGGCCTGAACACCATTTCGTAGAGTAAGTGGGCGCTTACTTCAGAGCGGCCAGATTGCCATCATCCACGCCCACCTGGTATGGCGGCTGCCAGCCCACGTCGCGCAGATCGCGATCAAACGTCTCGTCCACGCCCATCAGCGTGGCAAAGATCGCCATGCGTACCGGAATGCCGTTGTCGGTCTGGCGAAAGATCGCCAGTCGCGGGTCGCCGTTGAGATCGACGTTAAGGTCGTTCGCCCCGGGGCGGCTGTCGCGCGGCAGCGGATGCATGGCGATGGTATGCGTGCTGCAGCGCTGATTCAGAAAGGCCCGGTCCACGCTGAAATCGCTGGACAGGCTGAACCCCTCCATCATCTCCTGGGTGAAGCGCTCCTTCTGGATGCGCGTGGCATAGACCACGTCTACATCGCTGTAATCCGCCTGCAGCGTGTCGCGCTGATGGACCCGGTGACCGGCGTTTTCGGCCCGGTCGATCAGATCAGATGGCATCTCGAGCCCCGGCGGCGACACCAGCGTGATCTGCATCGGCGGATAAAGCGACAAAAGCTTCAAAAGCGAGTGCACGGTGCGTCCGTATTTGAGATCACCGGTCAACAGCAGGTGCGCGCCGGGCAGTGCCTTGTCGAGGCGCTCGAACTCCTTGCGGATGGTATAGAGATCCAGCAGCGCCTGGCTTGGGTGCTCGCCCGGACCGTCGCCGCCGTTGATGACCGGCACATGGGTCGCCGCGGCAAACTCGGCCACCGAGCCCAGGTCCGGGTGGCGCATGACGATGGCATCGACATAGCCGCTGATCACGCGGCTGGTGTCATAGAGTGACTCGCCCTTGGCCATCGACGAGAAGGTAAAGCCTGTGGTGTCACAGACGCTGCCACCCAGCCGGCTGAACGCCGAGTGAAAGCTCATGCGCGTGCGGGTACTGGCCTCGAAAAAGAGATTGCCCAGCACGGCGCCTTCCAGCACCCGCGTAATCTTCTGGCGCTGGGCGATGGGCTCCATGCGCCGCGCCACGTTAAAAAGATGATCGACGTAGTCGCGGGAAAGGTGATCAACGGACAACAGATGGGCACTCATGGCACTCGCCTCTGGCTGGGAGGAGTAAAGCCACACAGGCAGGCTGTGGGGCGCAAACGTGCGCCAGTGTAGCGCGACACGCCCCGTCCTTCATTGGGGATAACCGAGGACAGAGAGGGTGCCGGCTTTCTCACGGGTGATGGTCCCTGTGCATGGGCGAGCGCCGACCGGCGCGCTACACTGCGCTCGCTTTTCCCACCGGGGCGATGCGCCCGACGTCAGGACGGTCACGACACATGCAGGCACTGCTGGAATCCATTCTCGACGAGGTGCGGCCGCTGCTGGGTCAGGGGCAGGTGGCCAGCTATATCCCGGCGCTGGCGGACGTTGATCCTCATCAGCTCGGTATTGCCATGCTGGGCACCGACGGCACGCTCTATCAGGCCGGTGATGCCGACACACCCTTTTCGATCCAGAGCATCTCCAAGGTATTCAGCCTGGTACAGGCCATCTCGCACGGCGGCGAAAGTCTCTGGGCGCGGCTGGGCCATGAACCTTCGGGGCAGGCCTTTAATTCGATGGTGCAGCTCGAGTTCGAACGGGGCCGCCCGCGTAATCCCTTCATCAATGCCGGCGCTTTGGTAATCGCCGATATCAACCAGTCGCGCTACGCCGCCCCGATCCTGTCCATGCGCGATCTGGTGCGCCGTTTGACCGACAACGTCCATATCATTTCCGACCGGGTCGTGGCCGACTCCGAATATCAGCACCGGGCGCGCAACGCGGCCATGGCCTATCTGATGCAGTCCTTTGGCAACTTTCACAACGATGTGGAGGCCGTGCTCAAAAGCTATTTCCATCACTGTGCGCTGACGGCCAGCTGCGTGGATCTGGTGCGCGGGTTTTCGTTTCTGGCCAACGGCGGACGCTGCCTGCACGGCGATGAGGCCATTCTGACACCGCGCCAGACCCAGCAGGTCAACGCCATCATGGCCACCAGCGGGCTGTACGATGAAGCCGGTAACTTTGCCTACCGCGTCGGGCTGCCCGGCAAAAGCGGCGTGGGCGGCGGCATCGTGGCCGTGGTGCCGGGGCGCTACACCATCTGTGTGTGGTCGCCGGCGCTCAACGCCAGTGGCAATTCGCTGGTAGGCATGGCGGTGCTGGAAAGACTCAGCGAGCGCATCGGCTGGTCGGTATTCTCGCCGCTGGCCTATTGAACGCCTGCCCGGCGCATCGGCATCGAGGCGCCGGCCCGGACTGTTTTCTCAAACCCTCTTGAACGCCTGACGGCGCGCTCTACGCTTGAGAGTGACGCGCGTCGGCCCATGTGCGGCGCAAATATTGATCCATGTTTAAAAGGAGTTTGAACAGTGGCCAATTCAACGGATGCACCCCAGTCACAGCCGGGTGATGAGTACAGCATGACCCCAAAGCCCGAATACATTCGGGACGGGTATCAGGGGACCGGCAAGCTCAAGGGCAAAATCGCGCTGATCACCGGCGGCGACAGCGGTATCGGTCGTGCCGTGGCCGTGCACTACGCCCGGGAAGGCGCGGATGTTGCCATCAACTATCTCGAAGAAGACCGTGACGCCGAGGACACCCGCGCCCTCGTTGAGGCCGAAGGGCAGCGCTGTGTGTTGATCAAGGGCGATGTTGGCAGTGCAGACTTCTGCCGCGAGATGGTCGAAAAGACCGTCAGCGAGCTGGGCGGGCTCAACATTCTGGTCAATAACGCCGCCGAGCAGCACGACTGGGACGACATCACCAAAATCCCCGATGAGCAGATCGAGCGCACCTTTCGCACCAACATCTTCAGCCATTTCTACACGGTGAAACACGCCCTGTCGCACATGACAGCGGGTGACAGCATCATCGAAACCTCATCGGTCAACGCTTTCAAGGGCAACAACACCCTGATCGATTACAGCGCGACCAAGGGGGCCATTCAGGGCTTCATGCGCTCTATGGCCATGTCGCTGGTCGAGCGCGGTATTCGTGTCAACGCCGTGGCCCCGGGACCGGTATGGACCCCGTTGATTCCCTCGACCATGGATGAGGAGAAGGTCGAAGACTTTGGCCAGCAGGTGCCCATGGAGCGTGTTGGCCAGCCCAGCGAGATGGCACCCGCCTATGTCTATCTGGCCTGTGAGGAATCGTCCTATATGAACGGCCAGACCATTCATCTCAATGGCGGTGTTATCCTTAATACGTAACGGTGTAAATTAATTACGATCAAAATTACACCTTTCACCCGCGCCACGCTCTGTGGCGCGGGTTTTTTATGTCCTGCGACGATTGGCTGTGGCCGGGTGAAAGCTTTTTTGTCAAAAGAAAGAACGTACCTGAAGGCGCGCCCCAGCCCTGGTGAGATAATCACGATGCCCGTAGTGTTGTTCAAAAGGGCAATACTGGCGGTCGCTTTGCTTTTTCACGTCGAAAACGCAGTGGCATCGGGTTTCGAGTGCAACGGCCTGACTGAACGTGCTTTTCGCCATGCTTTGTGCGGGAAAGATCGCGTATTTTTTGTTCTGATCAAATTTCAGGCATTCGTGTTTTTATCAAACGCGTAAAATAATTACGTAATATTTGGTAGGGCTGATCGTTCCAGCCCCTATCCGGGCCTAAATATGAAACAGCCGCCGAGTGTTGTCGCGGAGGGTGTCAGCAATGGCCTGGGGCGATTCATCACGAATCTCGCACAGGCTCTGCCAGATGTGTTTGATCCGCTCGGGCCGATTGGGCTCACCCTGAAATCCCTGCACGGGCATATCCGGTGAGTCGGTTTCCAGCAGCAGTGACGACAGCGGCAGACGCGCCAGGGTGCGACGGGTCTTGCTGGCGCGCTCGTAGGTCATGGTGCCGCCCACGCCGATAAAATAACCCGCCCTGATAAAGGCCTGCGCCTGCTGCTCGCTGCCGGCAAACCCGTGCACCACGCCGCACCGGGGCACATCGAGGCGTCGCAGATGCATGGCAAGCTTGTCGTGGGTGCGCCGCGAATGCAGGATCACCGGCAGGTCATGGTCGCGGGCCAGCCGCAGCTGGGCATCCAGCAGCGCTTCCTGCCGGTCGAACTGCGGATTGTCGATAAAAAGATCCAGCCCGATTTCACCGATGGCCACCAGCTTGTCGGGGCGCCGTTTAAGCCAGGCGTCCAGCTCTTCAAGATGCTCATCCTTGAATTCACCGATGGCCATGGGGTGGACGCCGAGCGCGGCGTGCACCGGTTCATGGCGCTCGGCCAGCGCCATGACGCCTGCAAAGCGATCTGCTGCGACGCCGACGGCAATGATTTTCTCGACGCCGGCGTCCTTCGCCCGCTGCAGGCTCTGCGTTTCGTCACCGACAAACGGGGGGAAATCGAAATGGCAGTGGGTATCCACAAATTGCGCGCTCATACCGGCGCTCCTCTCAACAGTGATCATGCGGGAGTGTAGCGCCCTGTCGCGAAGGGTGAATTGCAGCGTGCTCAGAGACGTCTACGCTTTAGACATTCGTCGCAGCACGGCCGCGGCAGGACGCCAGTGGCCGTGTTCATCAATGGACGTGTGGTCTTGACCACGCAATGACAGGGAGCACCATCGTCATGGCAGAACAGATTCCCCCGCAGAAGCAAAGTCGCCAGCCCGGCGTTGAAGGCGAGATGACACCGGCCGCCGAGTTTATCCGCGACGACTATCGCGGCAGCGCCAAGATGCAGGACCTGGTAGCCATTATCACCGGCGGTGACAGCGGCATCGGTCGCGCCACCGCCGTGCATTTCGCCCGTGAAGGCGCCGATGTGGCCGTCATGTATCTCGACGAGCACGACGACGCCGAAACCACAAAGCAGATGATCGAGGCGGAAGGTCGCCGGGCGCTTTTAATCGCCGGTGACGTGGCCGATGCCGATTTCTGCCGCAGCGCGGTGCAGCAAACGGTCGATACCTTCGGCAAGCTGGATGTGCTGGTCAACAACGCCGCACAGCAGGTGCTGCACAGCCGTCCCGAAGAGACCTCGGACGAGGAGTGGCGTCGGACCTTTGACGTCAACATCCACGGCTACTTCTACATGGCCAAGGCGGCCATCCCGCACCTGCGCGAGACAAAGGGCACGGTCATCAACACGACTTCCGTCAACGCCTTTGCCGGTAACGCCAACCTGCTGGCCTACACCACGACCAAGGGCGCCAATGCCGGCTTTACCCGCGCGCTCTCCAAAATGTGCGTCGGTGACGGTATCCGCGTCAACCAGGTCGCGCCCGGCCCGATCTGGACACCGCTGATTCCCTCTACCATGGGGCAGTTTGATGAAGAGATGGTCGAGGACTTCGGCAGCCAGTCGCCGATGGGTCGCGCCGGCCAGCCCGCCGAACTCGGTCCGGCCTATGTCTATCTGGCAAGCAAGGACAGCAGCTACGTGACCGGCCAGACCATCCATGTCAACGGCGGCATGATCGTCAACGGCTGACAGGTTTGAGGCAGGATCAGGGCCGTCCTCGACGGCCCTTTTTTTGACAGGCCAACACGGCGTCTGTCATGACGCCCATCGAAAAAGGAGATTTCAGACATGGCCGATCAGTTTCCAAAGCAGTCACAGGATCGCCAGCCGGGCCTTGAGCACGAGATGACGCCAGCGCCCGAGATCATTCGTGACGACTATCGCGGCAGCGGCAAGCTCGAGGGTAAAAAGGCCATCATTACCGGTGGCGACAGCGGCATCGGTCGCAGCGCCGCGGTGCATTTTGCCCGTGAAGGCGCCGACGTGGCCGTGATGTATCTTGACGAGCAGCAGGACGCCGAAGAGACAAAGCGCCTGATCGAGGCCGAGGGCCGCCGGGCACTGTTGATCAGCGGTGATGTGCGTGACAGCGACTTTTGTCAGCAGGCCGTTGATCAGGTGCTCAAGGAGTTCGGGGAGATCAACATCCTGGTCAACAACGCCGCCGCGCAGGTGGTGCGTCAGGACATCACCGACATTCCGGATGACGAGTGGCGCGAGACGTTTGACGTCAATATCCACGGCTACTTCTATATGGCAAAGGCCGTGCGGTCGCATCTCAAGGCCGGCGACACCATCATCAACACCACCTCGATCAATCCGTTCGTGGGTAACGCCATGCTGATGGCCTACACCTCGACCAAGGGCGCGATTACGGGCTTTACCCGCTCGCTGTCGGAGTCACTGATCGGTGACGGCATTCGGGTCAACGAAGTCGCCCCGGGGCCGATCTGGACACCGATTCAGCCCTCGACCATGGGCCGTTTCGACCCGACCCTGATGCAGACCCTGGGCGAGAAGATGCCGATGGGCCGGGCCGGTCAGCCCAGCGAGCTTGGGCCCGCCTACGTCTTTCTGGCCTCGAAGGACGCCTCCTATATCAGCGGCCACTCGCTGCACATCAACGGCGGCGCCATCATCAACTAGGCGATGACGGCCCTTCGATCGAATTGAAAACCGCCCCCGGTACTGCCGGGGGCGGTTTTTTGTGCCGGGCCGGTCGAGGTCAGGGCGAGTCGTCCATCGCTGACTCGTTGGCCGCCACGCGCTGTTCATCCTCACCCGTGGAGGGCGCCGAATCACGAGGGAGTTTTGCCATCGCCACTACACCGGCCGGCAGCGCCACGCGCTGCGTCTCGTCAATGTCGGTGGCTGAATCGGCCAGGCTTACCCGATAGTCGCCGCCTTCAAGGCGCCACTGACGCTCACCGCTGTCATAGCGGGCGAACTGGCGCGGATCGATGGTGATGCTGACCTCCCGGGACTGGCCGGGCGAAAGCTCAATACTCTCCCAGCCGGCCAGGCGCGCCGGCGAACCGTCGGGAGCATTCACGTAGAGCTGGGGCGTGGTGCGGCCCTTGCGATCGCCGGTGTTGGTGAGCGTGAAGTGGGCGGTTACTTTTTGTCCACTTCGCTCAAGGCGCAGGTCGTGGCGCTCAAAGGTGGTGTAGGAAAGCCCGTGGCCGAAGGCATACAGCGGCGTCTCATTTTCGCGTTCGAACCAGCGATAGCCGACATCGGCGCCTTCGCGGTTATAGTCGACATCGAAAAAGGCGCTGTTGCCGATGGAAAGCCCCGGCACCTGCGCTCGCGGCAGCTGCTCATCATTTTTGGGAAAGGTCACCGGCAGTCGGCCTGACGGGTTGTGCTGCCCGAAGAGCACGTTGGCGATCGCCTCGCCGCCGCGCTGGCCCGGATACCAGGCCTCCATGATGGCGGCCACGTCGTCGCGCCAGGGCATGGCCACCGGCCCGCCGGTTTCCAGCACCACCACCGTGCGCGGATTGGCTTTCGCCACCGCCTCGATCAGCGCGTTCTGCTCGCCTTCCAGCGCCAGGCTCTGCATGTCCATGGTCTCCGAGGTCCACTGCTGGGCAAAGACCACCGCCACGTCGCTGTCACGGGCCTGCGCGACCGCCTCGTCAATATCATCGCCGGCACTGAAGGTGACGTTGGATTCCGGCGCGTGCAGACCGATCGCGCCCAGCGGTGAGGACTTCGGATACAGCCGCTGAGTGTTCACACCGGCAGGCGGATTGAGATCCGGCAGGGCGTCGCCATCCATCGGCACCACCGCGGCCGAGCCACCGCCGGCAATCACGGCGCGGTCGGCATGGGCCCCGGTCACGCTGATGCGCTTGTCCCGCGCGCCGTCCAGCGGCAGCACAGCGTCGTCATTTTTCAACAGCACCATGGCATTTTCGGCAAGGCGCTGGGCCACCTCGGCGTGGGCCTCGGTGTCGATGGGCTCACCGGCGGGCGGATGATCCACGATGCCGGCGGCGAAGGTGCTGCGCAAAATGCGATAGGCCATGTCATCGATACGCTCATGGGAGACCTCGCCGCGCTCGACCGCCTTTTCCAGCGGGGCGCCGAAATAGACCACGCCGTCGAAGTCCTCGGCTGCCGACTGCTGATCAAGGCCCGCGTTGGCCGAGGGCGCGGCGGAGTAGACCGCCCCCCAGTCCGACATCACAAAGCCCGGGTAACCCCATTCGTCCTTGAGGACCTGATTGAGCAGATAGTCGTTTTCACAGGCGTAGTCGCCGTTGACCCGGTTGTAGGCGCACATTGCTGCCCCCGGGTGGCTGTGTTCCAGCGCGTAGCGAAACGAGAGCAGATCGGACTCCTGCAGCGCCTGCTCATCAATGTCGGCGCTTAGCTTGTGGCGACCGGTCTCCTGAGCGTTCATCGCGAAGTGCTTGATGGTCGACATCACGTGCTGACTTTCGATGCCGTTGATCCTGGCCGCTGCCGTCAGGCCCGACAGCAGCGGGTCTTCTCCGGGCATCTCGTAGTTGCGCCCGGCGCGCGGGTCGCGCACCAGACCGGCCGTACCGCCCAGCAGCACGTTGAAGCCGTAGTGGCGCGCCTCACGGGCGATCATCTCGCCCCCCTGACGGGAAAGCTCGGGCTGCCAGGTGGCAGCGGCGGCCAGCACCGAGGGCAGCGCCGTGGCCTGGCGGTCCGGGTCGATCCAGCCCGGGTTGGTGACGCCGAGATCGGCATCGGTCTGCTGCTGGGCCGGGATGCCCAGCCGGCTGACGCCCGGCACGAAACCGGCTGACCCGATGGCGCCGCGCACCTGCTTCGAGGGGTCCATGGGGGCGGCGAAATCCCCGGCCAGCAGTGACATCTTCTCGGTGGTGGTCATCTCGTTGAGCGCCGCGCGGGCGCGCTCGTCAGCGCTGAGACGCTGGTCCATCCAGGGCGCCTGCGCCAGCTGATCACTCAGGCTCTGCTCGGCCTGAGCCAGCCGGCCGGGGCGCTGATCCGGTACCGGCGGCATTTGCGTGGCCAGTGTGTGGGCGCTTACAAATGCAGCGGACAGCGTGATCAGGGGCAAAAAAAGGCGTTGGCGCATGCGTAGGGCGTCTCCAGACATCGGGGTGGCCGGCCCGCAAACGCTGTCACGGCGCGGTCACGGGACGGTCAACAAGGGGACCACCTTAGTCGTATGCCGGGTGGCTTGCTGTATCGAAACGTCAGCGTTTGCCAGCAACCATGAGCGCGTGTGACCCGCCGTCAGCGCGCGCAACCAGAGCGCCCGGGACGCTGTAAAAACCCCGGCCCGCAATGAAGGCGGCGGGAGGGAAAATCAAAAGAAGGTGGGTTCAACCGCCGTGATGGCCAGCGTCTCATCGACCCATAGCCCCTGACGCCACTTGTCAAAGGTCAAACACGGATGGGAGGCGCCAAAGGCGATCACATCCTCGATATGAATGTCGGCCCCCTCGGGCAGGCGCAAAAAGGTGTGCTGATCCATGATGTGAACCACCTGCCAGTCGGTGACATCACACACGTACGCGCCGCTGCGGTACAGGCGCAGCGCCATCGGCAGGTCCGGGTCGCAGGAGATATCGCGCTTGCCCATGGCCACGATCGCAAGGCCCGGTTCGGGCAGGGACTGCACCTGAGCGAAGACTTCCAGCGCCGGTTCAAGCGCGCCTTCAAGCTCGGGGCGGCGTTCACTGACCGCTTCCATCGCCTCGCGATAAAGCCGGTGGTCGTGGGCCACATAGCAGCCCGGACGCAGCACCGGGGTGTAGTGCTCGCGCAGCTCGGCCTGGTCAAAGGCCTCGGCGATCAGGTCAAACCATTTCGAACCGGAGGCCGTCACGATCGGTGCAGGGACCGCCAGCACGCCGCTGGCATGAAGGTGTTGGACGGTCTCGACCAGTCGGGTGCCATAGGCGCGCACGTCCTCCAGCGCCGCATCGCCGCCGATCATGCCCTCGTATCCCTCGATGCCGGCCAGCTTGAGTGCCGGCGCCTGCTTGATGGCTTCCACCAGCGCGGCCAGCTCGTTGGCATCACGCACGCCGCAGCGCCCGCCGGTCACGCCCAGCTCGATCAGCACCTGAAGACGCTGGCTGCGACCTTCAAAGAAGTCGTTGAGCATGCGCACGTTATCGGCATGATCCACCGTGCAGTAATAGTCCAGCCCGCCTTCGATCATGTCGCAGACCAGCGCCATGTTGGCCTGACCCACCAGCTGATTGGCCATGATGAGCCGACGCACGCCGTGGGCAAAGGCCGCCGCGCACTGGGTCGCCGTGGCCAGCGTGATCCCCCAGGCACCGGCCTCGATCTGGCGGGCAAACAGCGCCGGCATCATGGTGGTCTTGCCGTGCGGGGCCAGACGGGCGTGATGGTGATCGGCAAAGCGCTGCATCCAGGCAATGTTGTGCTCCAGCACCTGCTGGTGCAGCACCATGGCCGGCAGACTCACGCCCGCAAGCAGGCTGTCACCCAGTACCGGGCTGCCCTTGTGAACGGTCTGGCCACTGGCAGGCGAAAGCGAAGAGATGGGCATGTTGTAGCGCTCCTGAGGCGGTGTTGATGTTGTTGTCACCCGGCGCAGAACAAGCGCCGTTAGTGTCCGTAAAGCGTTCTGGCAGCCTGTTTCAGGGCGTCCAGCAGCTCATCACGCCGCGCTGGTGTGGCATCGCGGCCGATGGTGAAGCACAGCGTGGCGTGCGCATGACCGTTTTGATCCAGCACCGGTACGGCCAGACAGCAGGCAAAGCTGTCGGCCAGACCTTCGGTGATGGCATGGCCCTGCTCGCGGGCCCGGTCGATCTCGGCGAAAAAATCCTGCCGGGCGATCTCGCGGCCGTCCGGCAGGATGAAATCCTCCGCCGGGATAAACTCGCAAATCGCCTCACTGGACATGTCGCCCAGCAGCACCCGCCCCGAGGCCGTCCACGGAATCGGGATGCGCACACCCGTGTCGGCGCTGATGCGAAAGGGGCGGGTGCCGTTGTCATCAAGCACCACGGTGTACTTGTTGCCCTCCAGCATGCAGAACTGGCTGGTTTCGTTGAACTCGGCCGCCAGCTGGCGCAGCACGCCGCGCGCCCGGCTGATCAAATCGTTGTGGTGGGCGTAATCCAGCCCGAACAGATGCATGGCGCGACCGAAAAAGATGCGCCCGTCCCGGTCCACCTCCAGCCAGCCGGCCTCGCTCAGGATACTGACCAGCTCATAGACGCTCGAGCGCGGCGCGCCGGTGGCCTCGACCAGCTCGCGCGGCGTCATGGGCGCCTTGTGACGATGCAGCTGGGTGCACAGATCGATGACGCGATCCACGCCCCGGGCGCGCCTGGTGGAAGCGGGTGCTGGGGCGCTTGAGGTAGTGGAAGTCTCCGACATGACAGTTCGCTCTTGTTCAGCAGTGATTCGACCATCGTGCATCGAATGGCGCCGTTTGACGACTTGCATTCGGTCTCAATGTGAGAGCAGGATAGCGTTGTCCGACAAAACAGACAACTGTCCGATATATCGGACGTGGCAATAGTAACGATCGCTCGGAGTCGCTCATGTCTTCATCACGCCATTTTGATGTTCTGATTCGCGGGGCTCGGGTGCTCGATGGCACCGGCGCGCCGGCATTTGATGCCGATGTCGCCATCAGCGGCGAGCGTATCGCCGCGCTGGGGGCGCTCGACGGCGCCAGCGCCGGGCAGGTAATCGAGGCGCACGGTCTCTGTCTTTCGCCGGGCTTTATCGATGTCCATACCCATGACGACACCAACGTGATTCGCACCCCCGAGATGCTGCCCAAGCTCACCCAGGGCGTGACCACCGTGGTGGTGGGCAACTGCGGCATCAGCGCCTCGCCGGTGCAGCTTCGCGGCGAGACCGTGCCCGACCCGATGAATCTGCTCGGCCGCTGTGAGGACTTCACCTACCCGGACTTTGCCGACTACGCCGCCGCCGTGGACCACGCCACGCCCAGCGTCAACGTAGCGGCCCTGGTCGGGCATACGGCGCTGCGTGCCAATCTGATGGACGACTTTGACCGCCCGGCCACCGGGGATGAGATCGAATCGATGCGCGCCGCGCTTAAACAGGCGCTGGATGCGGGTGCCATCGGCATGAGTTCAGGCCTGGCGTATAAAAACGCCCGCCACGCCCCGCTTGAGGAGATGCACGCGCTGGTCGATGAGGTGGGCCGTCATGGTGCGCTCTACACCACCCATCTGCGCGATGAGTTTGCCGGTCTTCCTGAAGCCATGGAGGAGGCGTTTGAAACCGCACGTCACGGCGGGGCGGAACTCGTGATTTCGCATTTGAAGTGCGCAGGCGTAGGCAACTGGGGCAATGCGCCGCTGGCGCTGGAACGCCTGGAGCGCGCTGCACTCACCCAGACCTGTCACTGCGACTGCTACCCCTATACCGCCGGCTCCTCGACGCTGGATCTGGGTCAGGTCACTGATGAGATCGATATCTTCATCACCTGGTCCGAGCCGCATCCGGAGATGGCGCGCCGAGCGCTGGACGAGATCGCACGTACCTGGAACGTCTCGCTGATGGACGCCGCGGCCCGGCTGCAGCCGGCCGGCGCGGTCTATCACAACATGTCGGAAGCCGACATGACCCGCATTCTGGCCCATCCGCTGGCCATGGTGGGCTCGGACGGTCTGCCCAACGACCCGCACCCGCATCCACGCCTTTGGGGCGCCTTCCCGCGCGTGATCGCCCGTTACTGTCGTGACGAAAAGCTTTTTGAACTGCCGGAGGCCGTTCGCAAGATGACGGGTCTTTCGGCGCGCAATTTCGGTCTGACCGACCGTGGCGAGATCCGCGAGGGCGCCTTTGCCGATCTCACCCTTTTTGACCTGGCAACGCTTGACGACGTCGCCACCTTCAGTGACCCGATCGCGCCGGCCCGCGGCATCGAGCTGGTGATGGTCAACGGCACCATCGCCTATCAAAACGGCGCACTCGTGCAGCGTGCCGGGCGGCTGCTGCGGCGGGGCGCCTCCTGAGGTCTTTCAGGGCCTCAAGAACATCCAAAGGGCATAAAAGCCCCAACTGATTCAATTCTTTATTCAGGCAACAGGAGTAACCGATGAGCATCAAGCGCTATGGCACCGGCGGCGGTATCGGCACCGGCGGGCAGAAACTGCCCTTTGCAAAGGCCACCGAGGCCGATGGCTGGCTGTTTGTCTCGGGCCAGACCCCAATGACCGACGGCGAAGTGGTCGAGGGCGGCATTATCGAGCAGTCGCGTCTCGCCTTTGAGAACTGCCTTTCGATCATGAAGGACGCCGGTTACGGCGTGGAAGACGTGGTGCATGTCACCGCCGTTTTGACCGATGCACGCTATTTCAGCTCGTTCAACAAGGTGTTTGCCGAGGTCTTTGGCGATCACCCGCCGGCGCGAATCTGCAGCGTTCAGGACCTGGTGGTGGATTGTAAGGTCGAGGTCGACATGAAGTGTTTCCGGGCCGATCGCAGGGGGTAAGGCAACCGTCGGGGCAACAGACACGCACCGCCCCGCCCCGACGCCTTTCGATAGTGACAACATCACCACAAGCATCATGGCGTTAGACGACCTGCCCAATAACCACAAGAGGTCCCCTCCATGCATACCACCTTCTTTCTTATCGGTTTTTTTGCCTTTTTGCTGGCGATGATCGTCTTTGGCAGCGTGATGTCACGGCGCCATCGCGGCGACGGCGACAACTTTTTGCTCGGCGGACGCGGCGTGCCCGTGTTTCTGACCATCGGCACGACGGTGGCGACCATGGTGGGCACCGGCTCGAGCATGGGCGCGGTCGGCTTTGGCTATAACAACGGCTGGGGCGGGGCGCTTTACGGCATCGGTGGGGCGATCGGCATTTTGCTGCTGGCCTGGTGGTTTGCGCCCATGCGCCGGCTTCGTTTCATGACCATGAGCGAGGAGCTGTCGTATTACGTGGGCGGCAGCCGGCTGGTGCGCAACGTGGTGGCGGTGCTGATCTATGTGGCCAGCATCGGCTGGCTGGGCGCCCATATTCTGGGCGGCGGCATGTATCTGTCCTGGATTGCCGGCATCGATCTGAGTCTGGCCAAGATCATCGTGGCGATCGGCTTCGGGCTTTACTGCGTGATCGGCGGCTACATGGCGGTGGTCTGGACCGATACCGTGCAGGCCGTGCTGCTCTTTTTAGGGTTTATCGCCATGGCGGTGTTTGCCCTGATCCATATCGATGGCTTCTCGCATCTGGGCGATAACATGGCGCCGGGGGCGGCCGACAGCTGGTTTGGCGTGGCGCAACTGGGGGTGATTCCGGCGCTGTCGCTGGCAGTCGTGGTAGGGGTTGGCGTGCTGGCAACGCCCTCGTATCGCCAGCGCATCTACTCGGCGCAGTCGGTGGGCAGTGTGCGGCGCTCGTTTGTGTTTACCGGCGTGCTCTATCTTTTCTTCTCCATCATTCCGGCGATTGTCGGCATGGCCGCTCATACGCTGGCGCCGGACCTTGAGAACAGCAACTACGCCTTTCCCTATCTGGCCACCCAGGTGCTGCCGATGGGCCTGGGGATGCTGGTGCTGATCGCCGGGCTTTCTGCGACCATGTCGAGTGCCAGCTCCGATGCGCTGGCGGGCGTTGCCATCATGATGCGCGATCTGTGGGTCATGACCACCGGGCGCACGCCGGCGCCGGAGAAGGTAGTCTTTTTCTCGCGCATCGCGCTGGTCGTGACGGTGGGTCTGGCGCTGACCTTTGCCCTGATCACCGACAACGTCATCACCTACATCACCACCATGATTGCCACCGTCATGTCGGGGCTTTTTGTCTGCGGTCTGCTGGGGCGCTTCTGGACGCGCTACAACTGGCAGGGCGCCGTGGCGACTCTGGTGGCCGCCTCGGCCACCTCACTGATGGTCACGGCAAGCGATGGCATGAAGGCTTTCTGGGGCAACCCCAGTATCCCGGCGGTGCTGGTCGCCCTGCTGGTGGGGGTGGGGGTGACGCTTGCCACGCCGCGCTCGAGCGTGACGCGAGAACAGGCCCTGGCGTTTCTGGATGAAGAGCGCGCGCGCATGGAGATGCCGACCGCGAAACCCTGAGGCCGACAACGGCCCATATAAAAGGGGCGCCCCCGGCTATCGGGGGCGCCCCTTTTTTCAGTAGATCATGTCGTTGTGACTAGATCATGGCGGCCAGGCCGCTGAGCAGTTCTCTGGGTTCCTGCAGCAGCGTGGCAATGGCGTAACACGCCATGAAGGCGACGCCGTAGAACCAGGCCGGATGCGTCCGGCTGAAATCCGCCACCCAGGCACCGAGACGTCGAAAGGGCGTCAAAAGGGCCAGCTCGATCACGACCACGCTCAGGATACCGCCGGCGATAACGTCGGTGGCGAAGTGAAAGCCCATGTAGACGCGCGAGAAGGAGACCAGCACGGCAAACACGATCGCCAGTACCCCCAGCGGGCGGCAAAAGCGCCAGATGACATAGCCCAGGCCGATAAAGACGGCGGCATGATCACTGGGAAAGGAGGTGAGATCGTGAAACTCCGGTGAGAGATTAAACGGCGGCGTCATGCCAAGCGCCTGATCCTGCAGGGGGCGCGGGTTGGCCGGAATGAAAATCTGCATCACACGGCTGACCAGCGAGGTCACAAAGGCCGCCAGAGTGCAGATCAGGATATCGCCACGACGCGCGATCATCGACGGCATGCACCAGATGGCGCAGATGCCGGCCATCAGCGGCACACCCGTAATCAGCTTTTGATAGGAAAACGCGTTCATCAGATAGTCCAGCAGCTCGTTTTGCTGCGCGGGCGCATTGATAAAACGCATGAAGGCATATTCCACTGCCGTGCCAGACAGCGCCAGGGGCGCAAGCGCCCCGAAGGCGATCAGGGCGATCACGATTCTGATCCAGGAGGGAGAATCGGCCGGCAGGGGGTGCGGGCCACGGGCAGGGTCAGTAGCGTGAGCGTGTGATATAGAAGCAGAATTCGCGGAATTTGAAGACATTGGACTCATTAAAAGGTTTTGTTAAGAAAAATGAGTGTGGTCTTCGAAAGACCTGTCTGCCGTATCAAAGAGATTGTTTTTGTATCGTCGTGTGACACCGGCAAAGCCATGCCGGACACCGCCCATAGGCGGTATCCCCGCGGATAAAACGCGGTGCTAGAGAATCAGGCGCAATAAACCGCCGGCCAGATCACGCAGCTCCTCGACCAGCGTGGCGATGCCGTAGCAGCCGATAAACGCCAGTGGATAGAACCAGTGCGGGTGCGTGCTGCTAAAGCCCGTGATCCAGCCGCCGATGCGCTGAAACGGCGTCAGCAGGGCAATCTGGACGGTCAGGATGGCCAGCGCTCCGCCACCGATGATGTCGGTGATGAAGTGAAAGCCGAGATAGATCCGGGTAAAGCACAAAAGGCCGGCAAACAAAAACGCGGCCAGACCCAGGCGGCGATGCAGACGCCAGATCACATAGGCCAGGCCGATGTAGACCGCGCCATGATCGCTGGGAAACGAGCTGAAATCGTGCAGGGTCTGGGCATCGATCCCGGTGGGCGGGGTCATGTCGAGCGCCTGATCCTGCAGCGGTCGCGGGTGCGGCGGCGTCATCTGCTGCATGATGCGACTCAGCGCCGCCGAGCAGAAGGCCGCAACGGTGCAGGTCAAAAGCTCTACGCGACGATGCACAAGCCCTGGCATGAACCACAGTGCCCAGAAGCCCGATACCAGCACCACGCCGGAGATCAGGTTCTGATACGAAAGCACGTTCATGATGAAATCGAACAGGGCGCTTTCACGGGCCATCTGGTTGATGCCCAGCATGATCCGGTCTTCCACGGCCAGTGGCATGACAAAGGTGATCAGCGTGGTGGCGATGACCACCAACAGGGCGACCAGCGCGACAAGACCTTCCCGGGAGGGGGATGTCTCACCGTACCTGACGTGTTGTGAGGGGGCCGAGGACATGATTTTCCATACTAAGTTCACTTTAATGTGACACCAGTATGAAAGTTCCGTGACGCGATTATTGTGTTGTTGTGAGCACATAATGATGCGCTTTGTAAACTGCAGCGACCTGAAGTCGATGACTACAGGTCGCAAAAGGGCCCGTGGCGGTGCCTGTGGCTCAGCGGTCCTGGCGCTTCAGATAGGCATGCACGGCGGCGATGTCCTGCTCGCCAAGGCCTTTATCGACGGCGTCATGCCAGATATCGCTGATGCGGGAAAGCCCCGGCAGGTCGGTATCACCGGCCGCCTCCAGGGCGAGTCGGGCATCCTTGAGACCCCATTCCAGGGCCATCTGAGCGCTGTACTCGTCACCGCCGATCTTGTCGAGCTTGGCCTTGACGTAGGGCGCGGCCAGCGGCCCGCCGTCGAGCACCGACCAGAGCTCATCGGTGGAGAAACCCAGCGTCTGCGCCAGACGCGCGCTTTCGGCAATGCCCTGCATCATGTGAATCAGCCAGGCATTGACGACAAGCTTCATGCGCGAGCCGCGACCGGCATCCCCCAGCCAGACCACGCGTTTGGCGATGGCGTTGAACACGTCATCGATCCCCTCGGCGGCGTTTTGATCACCGCTGGCCAGTACCGAGATGGTGGCCTGCTCGGCCGGCGCTTTCGTGCCGGACACCGGGGCGTCGATAAAGACCACGTCCGGGCGCGCCGCTTTAATCTCGCGAATCAGCGTTTCGGTCTGCTCAACGCCGATGGTGCCCATCTGAATCACCACGCCGTTTTCGGGCAGCTGCTTGAGGGCACTGGTGTCACCGAGCAGCACGTCACGGGTGGTCTCAAAATCCGGCAGCATGGTAATGACAAAGCGTGCGCCGCTGACGGCCTCAACGGCGCTGTCGGCATTGACCGCGCCCTGCTGGGCCAGGTCGTCGCCGCGTGAGTGCGTGCGATTCCAGACCCGTACCGGCAGGTCATTTTTCAAAAGATTGGCGGCAAAGGCGTGGCCCATGGCGCCCAGGCCGAGAACGGCCACGGTGTTGTCGTTTGACATGGATAACGCTCCATCGATTGTGGCGGACAGCTCGCACCAGCGTAGCGCGATGAGCATGAAAACGGGACTGCAAAAACGCCCCGGCAGAACCGGGGCGTTTTTTGAGCGCGTGACCCGCGTTACGGGGTGAGCACGACCTTGCGGCAGTCATCCTGCTTTTCATCAAACAGGCGATAGCCTTCGGCGGCCTGATCGAGCTTCATGCGATGGCTGATGATCGCCTCGGGCTTGAGCCTGCCTTCCTCGACCGCCTTCATCAGGGTGGGCAGATAGTCATGCACATGCGTCTGGCCGCCTTTCATGGTCAGGCCCTTGTCGAAGAAATCGCCGATCAAAAAGCCATTTACGGCGCCGGCGTAGACGCCCGGAATGCTGATGCTGCCGCCGCGGCGCACGGCAGCCATGCACTGATGCAGGGCGATATCGCTGCTTTCGACCTCGAAGTTGTTCATGGGCGGCAGCGTCCCGCCATGGCCCTTGGCCTCATAACCCACGGCATCAATGACGGCGTCCACGCCGCGCCGGCCTTCGCTGAGCTGGATGATGGCCTCGGCCACGTCCTCGGTTTTGTCGAAATTGAGCGTCTCGACGCCGTAGGCCTTTTTCGCAAAATCGAGCCGATACGGCTGGTTGTCGACCATGATGATCTGCTCGGCGCCTTCCATGCGCGCACACGCCGCCGACATCAGACCCACCGGGCCGGCGCCGAAGATCGCCACGCTCGAGCCCTTCTTGATGCCGGCGTTGAGCACGGCCTGATAGCCGGTGGGCAGGATGTCCGACATGAACAGCACCTGCTCGTCATCAAGGCCTTCCGGGATGGCGTAGGGGCCGGCGTTGGCCTGCGGGACGCGCACGTACTCCGCCTGACCGCCGGGGATGCCGCCGTACATGTGCGAGAAGCCAAACAGCGCCGCCGGCGCCGGAATCGATTTCTTGTTCAGCGCCGCCCCCTCGTCGGGGTTGGTGGTCTCACAGGCGGCGTACAGCGAATGCTGGCAGAAAAAGCAGCTGCCGCAGGCGATCACGAACGGCACGACCACGCGGTCGCCCTTCTTGACGCTGGTGACCGCGGAGCCTGCTTCTTCAACGATGCCCATGAACTCGTGACCAAAGATATCGCCGGGCTCGGTGGCCGGCATGGCGCCGCGATACAGGTGCAGATCGGAGCCGCAGATGGCGGTCGAGGTCACGCGCAGAACAATGTCGTCATCCTGCTGGAGTGTGGGCTCGGGTACGTTTTCAACGCGGACGTCGTTGCTGCCCTGATAAACCAGTGCCTTCATGATGTCTCCTCCGTGAAATCCCTGACCGGTCACACCCGGTCGGTAAGGTTGGCGAGGGCCGACTCCCTGCCGACCCGATCGTCAGCATAGAAAGCATAGCGATAGTCTGCTAACGATTTATTGACGCGCGATGACCCCGCGCCGTTTTGAAAGCCGACGATGGCCAGGGTCGATGCCGGCAGGACGATCAAAAAGACAAGGGACGAGCGGTGAACGAGGCCCTGACATGACAACGGGCGCTCCCCGTGAGGAGAGCGCCCGTTGATGGCCGGTCGCGGTCTGTCTTTTGAGACTATGCCAGGGCGGCAAAGACAAAAAACAGCACTAAAACGATGGCCGCGACAATCACGATCAAAAGTCTTGGATCCTTCATGACGTGGCCTCCGGCCATTGGCGCGAGCGTGGATTACTCACTGTCGGCCTGAGAGTAGAGCACGCGGGTGCGCAGGGTGTGGTTGACCTCGCGCAGGGCATTGAGCGCCTGTTCACCGTAAGCCTTGTCGACGTCGATGACCACGTAGCCGACCTCTTCATTGGTTTGCAGAAACTGCGCGGAGATGTTGATGCCTTCGTTGCCCAGCACGCGGTTGATCTCGGAGAGCACGCCCGGCACGTTGGCGTGAATGTGCAGCAGGCGGTGCTTGTCCGGGTGCGACGGCAGGGCGACTTCGGGGAAGTTGACCGAGGTGATGGTCGTGCCGTTGTCGGAGAAGGTGATGAGCTTTTCCGAGACTTCAACGCCGATGTTTTCCTGCGCCTCGACCGTGGAGCCGCCAATGTGCGGGGTCAAAATCACGTTGTCGAACTGGCGCAGCGGCGAGACGAACTCTTCGTCGTTGCCCTTCGGCTCGACCGGGAAGACGTCGATGGCCGCGCCCAGCAGCTTGCCGGACTCCAGCACTTCGGCCAGTGCCTCGATATCGACAACCTTGCCGCGCGAGGCGTTGATCAGATAGCTGCCCTGTTTCATCAGCGAAAGCTCGTCACGACCGATCATCCAGGTGGTCGAGCGCGTTTCCGGCACGTGCAGGGTGACGATGTCGGCGCGCGCCATCAGTTCCTGAAGGCTGCCGACCTGGCGGGCGTTGCCCATCCCAAGCTTGGTGATGGTGTCGTAATAGATGACGTTGAGGCCCACCGACTCGGCCATGACCGACAGCTGGGCGCCGATGCTGCCGTAGCCGACGATGCCCAGCGTCTTGCCGCGCGCCTCGAACGAATCACTGGCCGATTTCAGCCAGCCGCCCTGATGCGCCCGGGCGTTTTTCTCGGGGATGCCGCGCAGCATCATGATGGACTCGGCCAGCACCAGCTCGGCCACCGAGCGGGTGTTGGAGTAGGGCGCATTGAACACCGGAATGCCGAGCTTGAGCGCGGCCGGCAGATCAACCTGGTTGGTGCCGATGCAGAAACAGCCGATGGCCACCAGGCGTTCGGCGGCGCTGAGCACACGTTCGTTCAATTGCGTGCGCGAGCGAATACCGATGAAATGGGCATCGCGGATCTTTTCGATCAGATCCTCTTCGCTCAGCGATGTCGTCAGACGCTCGATGTTGCTGTAACCGGCATTTTGAAAGTTGTCCACGGCGGACTGGTGGACGCCCTCGAGCAGCAGAACCTTGATCTTGCTCTTGTCCAGAGACGTTTTAGCCATGTGCGCATCAACCCTTTAATCGGCTGGCCTGAGGGAAAGTAGAAATGGGGATAGCGGGCGCGGCCCGGTATCGGCCGAAATCAATCGGGCATCACTGTGACAGCGCGCGGCTGCCCTGATGGCCCGGCTCGGCGGGGCGCTCATACTACCATGGTGGTACCCGTGGTGCATGACTGCCGGCGCGGCTGTCGTTGAAACGTCTTCGCGCAAGGGATGAATCCGGTGCATGTGACCCCGTCCGGGCACGGTCTGCGGGCTGTTTTGATCCGCGCCTCCGGCGGCGTCAAACGCGTAACGGATGTGTATACTTGCAGGCTGTCGGGGCATTACCGTCTATCGACGCCCTGATTTCAAGCCACGCATCGGCGCTTACAGGATGACGCATGACACAACGGCCCGAGTCCGCTCAGTCAAACGATCAAGGCGCTGCGTCGTCATCGACGCCCGCGGCGCAGACCCCGTCCGATTTTGCCGGTGCCCTGAGCTCGCTTGAAACCCTGGTCAGGCGTCTTGAATCAGGGGAGCTGAGCCTTGAAGCCTCGCTTGAGGATTTCGAGCAGGGCATCGCGCTGGTTCGTGACGCGCGCGCGCGGCTTGAGCAGGCCGAACTGCGGGTACAGCAGCTGCTGGAGCAGGGGGGTGGGTCATTGATGCCATCGCCGCTGGACGACAAATCGCGGGAGAACAACGACGCATGATGGGTGAGACATGACGGTGGAGACGCCAGGCGTGGAAGTCGATGCGCTGATGACGACGCTGCGCGACAGGATCGAGGTGCAGCTGGGCGCGGTACTAGAAAACGCAGCACCCGCCCGGGCCGCCCGGCTGGAAGAGGCCATGCGCTACAGCGTGCTGGGCGGCGGTAAACGCCTGCGCGCCATTCTGGTCTACGCCGCCGGTCAGGCGCTGGCGGCCGAGGAGGAAGCGCTGGATGCGCCGGCCGTGGCCATCGAGCTGATTCACGCCTATTCGCTCGTTCACGACGATCTGCCCTGCATGGATGACGACGACCTGCGTCGCGGGCGCCCCACCTGCCATCGCGCCTATGATGAAGCCACCGCGCTGCTGGCCGGTGACGCCCTGCAGACGCTGGCCTTTGAAGTGCTGGCCGGGACGGGCCAGCCGCGGGCCGCCGAAATGGTCGCAACGCTTGCCCGCTGCGCCGGGCGCGCCGGCATGGCCGGCGGTCAGGCACTGGATCTGGACGCTGTGGGTCGACAGCTCGACGTCGAGGCGCTGATGGCCATTCACCATCACAAGACCGGTGCCCTGATCGAGGCGGCGCTGTCGCTGGGGGCGCTGGCCGCCCCCAGCGTGCAGCCGGTGCATCTCAAGGCGCTGAGCGACTACGCCCGGGCCATCGGTCTGGCCTTCCAGATTCAGGACGACATTCTGGACGTGACCGGCTCGACCGAGGTGCTGGGCAAGACCCAGGGGGCCGATGCCCTGCGCGACAAGCCGACCTATCCGGCGCTGCTGGGGCTTGAAAAGGCGCAGCAGCGCGCGCACGACCTGCTGGACCAGGCGCTGGCGGCACTGGCACCACTGGGCGAGCGCGGCGAGACGCTGGCGGCGCTGGCCCGCTACATGATCGAGCGCGATCACTGATAACGCCCCCGGCCGCGCGCCGGAGAGACACCCTTTGATGTCCCGGGGCATTACAGGACCAGGGACAGGATCCTGACAGGCCATTGAGGCGCTATGAAGCTGTTTGACGATATCCCTACAAAAAGACCGGCCACGCCGCTGCTCGATCGCATCGAAGCGCCCTCTGATCTGCGCAGTCTCGACGAGCAGCAGCTTTTGCGTCTGGCCGACGAACTCAGGGCCTATCTGCTCTACAGTGTCGGCTGCACGGGCGGGCACTTCGGCGCAGGTCTCGGGGTCATCGAGCTGACCATTGCGCTGCATCAGCAGTACAACACCCCGCATGACCGGCTGGTCTGGGACGTGGGCCATCAGACCTATCCGCACAAGATCCTGACCGGCCGGCGCGAGTCCATGGACTCCATGCGCCGCTATCAGGGGCTGGCGGCCTTTCCGCGGCGCGAGGAGTCCCCTTACGACACCTTCGGCGTGGGCCACTCCAGCACCTCCATTTCGGCGGCACTGGGCATGGCACTGGCGGCGCGCACCCGCGGCGACAATCGTCGCGTGTGTGCCATCATCGGCGACGGCGCCCTGACCGCCGGCATGGCGTTTGAAGCCCTCGCCCATGCCGGCCACGTCGATGCCAACATGCTGGTGGTGCTCAACGACAACGAGATGTCGATTTCGGAAAACGTCGGCGGCATGGCCACCTATCTGGCGCGCATTCTCAACAGCGGCCCCTATGTGGCCGCACGCGAAGGCAGCAAGCGGGTGCTCTCGCACCTGCCCGGGGCGCTGGATATCGCCCGGCGCACCGAGGAGCACGTCAAGGGCATGCTCACGCCGGCCACGCTGTTCGAGGAGATGGGCTTTAACTATGTCGGCCCCATCGACGGTCACGATCTGCCGCTGTTGATTCGCACCCTGCGCGAGCTGAAAAATCGCAAGGGGCCGCAGTTTCTGCACATCGTTACCCGCAAGGGCAAGGGCTTTGAGCCGGCCGAAGGCGACCCGATCGGCTATCACGCCATCACCAAGCTCGAAAAGGACAAGGTCGAAGCGCCGCCGGTACCTGCGCCGAAGAAGTTCAAGTTCTGCAATGTCTTCGGTCAGTGGCTGTGCGATACCGCCGAACGCGATGCGCGCCTGATCGGCATTACGCCGGCCATGCGTGAAGGCTCCGACATGATTCGCTTCTCGAAGGAGTATCCGGAGCGCTACTACGATGTGGCGATCGCCGAACAGCACGCGGTGACGCTCGCCGCCGGCATGGCCTGTGAAGACGTCAAACCCGTGGTAGCGATCTACTCCACCTTTTTGCAGCGCGGCTATGATCAGCTGATTCACGATGTTGCCGTGCAGGGTCTGGATGTGACCTTTGCCATCGACCGGGCGGGTCTGGTCGGTGAGGACGGCTCGACCCATCACGGCACCATGGATCTCTCCTATCTGCGCTGCGTCCCCAACATGGTGATCATGGCGCCCAGTGACGAGCGCGAGTGCTATCGCATGCTGACCACCGCCTATCAATACGAGGGGCCGGCAGCGGTGCGCTATCCGCGCGGCACCGGTCCGGGCGTGGCCTTTGAGCCGGGTCTTGAGCCGCTGGAGATCGGTCGTGCCGAGCTCAGGCGCGAAGGGCAAAAGGGCGAGCAGGGCGTGGCACTGCTGGTGTTTGGCAGCCTGCTGACGCCAGCGCTCGAGGTGGCCGAGCGGCTGGATGCCACGGTTTACGACATGCGCTTTGTGAAGCCGCTGGACCGCGAGGCGGTGCTTGCCGCGGCAGAAGAGCATGGTCTGGTCGTCACACTTGAAGAGAACGTGATTGCCGGTGGCGCGGGCAGCGGCGTGGGCGAGCTGCTGGCGGCCTGCGACGTGCGCACCTCGCTTTTGCATCTGGGCATTCCCGATCACTTCATCGAGCACGGCACGCCCGGCGAGCTTTTGGCCGAGTGCGGGCTGGACGGCGAGGGCATCGAGGCGTCGATTCGCCGCCGTCTGGGTCGCTGACACCCTACATCAACCGGAAATAGAACCGTCTCATGCTGATTGTTACCCTGATTGCTGCTTTCATCGGCTACCTGATTGCCCGGCTGCCCGGGCTTTTGATCGGTGGCGTACTGGGCTATGTGCTGGTGCGCTGGCTGCGTGCCAAGCTGATCGGCAAGCTGGCCGAGCGCCAGACCCGCTTTCTCTCTGCCACCTTCTCGGTCATGGGCGCCATGAGCATGGCCAACGGCGAGGTGTCCGAGCGTCAGCGCCAGAGTGCCGAGGCGGTATTTGACCGGCTCAACCTCAACGACGCTCAGCGTGACAAGGCGCGTACCGACTTTGATCGCGGCCAGAAGGAGAGCTTCGATCTCGAGGCGGAGCTTGCCGGGCTGCGCCAGATCGTCGGCGCCCAGCGCGGGCTGTTGCAGGTCTTTTTCCAGGTGCAGCTCGTGGCGCTGGCCGCCGATGGCCAGGTCGAACAGAGCGAGCGTGACATGTTGATGCGGGTGGCGCGCGGGCTGGGCTGCTCACAGGAGGAGCTCTCGCGTCTGGAGGCGATGCTTAATGGCGCCGCCAATGCCGGCGGCACCCAGGAAAGTGTCCAGCCGCTGGAAGAAGCCTATCAGGTACTGGGCGTGTCATCGCAGGCCACGGATGCCGAGATCAAGCGCGCCTATCGCAAGCTCATGAGCCAGAACCATCCCGACAAGCTCGCCGGCAAGGGCATGCCTGACAGCATGCGGCGCATGGCCGAGCAGCGTACCAGCGAGATCAGCAACGCCTACGAGCGGATCACGCAGGCCCGCGACCAGGGCTGAGCCAGCGCCCGGCCCCGGTCGTATCCTGGCGGCTTTAACCGTCTATTCGGCGCTTTCCTGATGGCGGATATCGCGAAAGCGCTGCTCCATTTCACGGCGCAGCTCGCGCCGCCTCAGGCCTGATTCAAAGCGCTGTCGCTCGACGTCGTCGGCGGGCTCAAGCTGGCGCACCTCGACCGACCGGCCGTTATCATCGACCGCCACCATGGTGAAGTAGCAGCTGTTGGTGTGGCGGACCACGCCGGCGCGAATGTCTTCGGCGATCACCTTGATGCCGATCTCCATCGAGGAGCGTCCGGTGTAGTTGACCGAGCCCAAAAAGGTGACCAGTTCGCCGACGTGAATGGGCTGGCGAAACATCACCTGATCCACCGACAGCGTGACCACGTAGTGGCCGGCCCAGCGGCTGGCACAGGCGTAGGCCACCTCATCAAGGTATTTCAGCAGTGTGCCGCCGTGAACCTTGCCGGAAAAGTTGGCCATGTTCGGGGTCATCAGTACGGTCATGGTGATCTGGTGGCGCGGTGTGTCCATTCCCTCTCTCGCTTGTCGTCATGTTGTTGTGGTCAGGCTTCGGCCGTCGAGCATACCGCATCGGCATCGGCCAGCGGGCGCTATCGTCATGGCAAATCCTGGCCGGCGTGACTAGCATGGCATGCCGGCCGCGTATCGAGGCGCCGACACGTTATCCATTCACCAGGGGATTCCATGAAGGTTACCGAGGCAAGATTCGAGCAACCCACCGCACGCTATCTTTGGCTGTATGTGCTGATCGTGTGGGTGGGGCTCAATCTGCGTCCCTCGATTGCCGCCGTAGGGCCGCTGCTTGACCGGATTCAGGAGGAGCTGTCGGTAAGCTATGCCACGGCGTCGCTTCTGACCACGCTACCGTTCGTGGCCATGGGGCTGGCCTGCTTTCAGGGCATGCAGCTGATCCGGCGCTGGAACCGCCACCGTATCGTCATGGGCTCGCTGACCCTGATCGGGCTGGCCTCGCTGGTGCGTCTGATGGGAGAAAGCTTTACGCTGCTGGCGATCTCGGCACTGACGATCGGCGCCGGGATTGCCCTGATTCAGGCGCTGATGCCGGCGCTGATCAAGGTGACGCTGCCCAACACGGTCGAAACCGCCACCGGGCTTTATATCGGCGCGATCATCGGCGGCGGGGCGCTGGCCTCCGGCATGGCGCCCTGGCTTGCCTCGATGGGGGGCTGGCGACTGGGGCTGGCCGGCTGGGCCATTCTGGTGCCCGTGGCGCTGTGGCTGTGGTATCGCTTCGGCAGTCAGATGCTCACACCGGTGCCGCGCGAGCGCTCCTCCGAGGCCACGCCGCTGTCGCATATTCCGCGTGCCTGGACGCTGGCGCTGTTTTTCGGGTTCGGCACGGCCGGCTACGCCTGCGTCATGGCGTGGCTGCCACCCTACTATCTGGCGCTGGGCTGGAGTGCCGGCGATGCCGGGCTGCTGCTGGGCTATGTGACGCTTTTGCAGGTGATCTCAAGCGTCGGCGCGCCCTTTCTGGTGCGCTATCGCCTGGACCGGCGCCGGGCGCTGTATCTGACGGTGGGCATGTCGCTGATCGGTTTTATCGGGCTGTGTGTTCGACCCGATGGCGTGGTCTTTGCCGCGCTCTGGGGCACACTGCTGGGGCTGGGCATCGGCGCGCTGTTTTCGCTGTCGGTGCTGGTGCCGATGGACCATCATCGTGATCCGGCCCGCGTGGGCGATCTGGCGGCCTTTGTGCAGGGCTACGGCTATCTGGTGGCGGCCGCGGCCACGCTGCTTTCCGGCATCGCGCGTGACATGCTCTCAAGCTTTACCACCGCCTGGGTGGCGCTGGCCGTGCTCTTTGCCGCCATGCTGGTGATGAGCTGGCGCTTCGATCCGAACTACTACCCGCGCCATATCGACTAGCTCCCGCCGACTCGACCGGGACGTTGCGCATCGAACGCCTGCCGGGCGTTCGATGCCGGCTCAGGGGTGTTCGCGGTCGACATCGCTTGCGGGCTCGAACTCATCGAGTGCCATCAAATGGCCGAGCTTGCCGGCCTTGGTCGACAGGTACTGCTCGTTGTGAGCGTTGAGACCGGTGGTCAGCGGTACGCGCTCGCTGATTTCGATGCCGGCGTTTTGCAGCGCAATGACCTTTCGCGGGTTGTTGGTCATCAGCCGCAGCCGCGAGATGCCAAGCTGTTCCAGCATCGGAATGCAGATGTCGTAGCGACGCATGTCGGCTTCAAAGCCCAGCGCTTCGTTGGCCTCGACCGTATCGGCCCCGCCATCCTGAAGATGATAGGCGCGAATCTTGTTCATGAGACCGATGCCACGACCTTCCTGACGCAGATACAGCAGTGCCCCGCGGCCTTCTTCGGCAATGCGCTTGAGCGCCACCTGAAGCTGATAGCCGCAATCGCAGCGCATCGAAAAAAGCGCATCGCCGGTCAGGCACTCGGAGTGCACCCGGCCAAGCACGGGTTCGCCATCGGCCACATCGCCCAGGGTCAGGACAACATGATCCTTGCCGGTCTCGTCATCCTCAAAGCCATGCATGGTAAACGTGGCCCAGGGCATGGGCAGACGAGAGCTGGCGATAAATCTGATCGTCACGGTAACCTCATGAATTGTTGGCAAGCCAGCACGTGGCTCAAGAGGGGTATCCTGGCAGGGCAGGTGGCGTTTATCTATACGCACAGCGCGGTGGCCGAAGGATACCGGAGAAAAGGGTGCTACCTGTCATGTTGCACCATCATGGGCTCTCCTGCAGCAGGGCTGTGTGAGCTACAATGAAGCGACATTTTTCCGTCGGATGATCTTGTCTGCATGACTCTTGAAAATGATCGCTTTTTACGTGCGCTGGCGCGCCAGGACGTTGACCGCACGCCGGTCTGGATGATGCGCCAGGCCGGTCGCTACCTGCCTGAATATCTCAGGGTCCGCAAGCAGGCGGGCAGCTTCATGGATCTGTGCCGCAACCGCGACATGGCCTGTGAGGTGACCCTGCAGCCGCTGGAGCGCTTTGACCTGGATGCGGCCATTTTATTCTCTGACATCCTTACCATTCCCGATGCGATGGATCTGGGGCTTTACTTCGAGCCGGGCGAAGGGCCGATGTTCAAGCGCCCGGTCCGTGATGCGGCCGCCATCAACGCGCTCAAGGCGCCCGATGCCGAGCGCGATCTCGACTACGTCATGAACGCCGTATCCACGATCCGTCATGAGCTCAACGGTCGCGTACCGCTGATCGGCTTTTCGGGCAGCCCCTGGACGCTGGCCACCTACATGGTGGAAGGCGGTCCCAGCAAGGACTTCCGCCACGTCAAGGGTCTGCTCTACGGCGACCCGGCCGCGCTGCACCAGCTGCTGGATACGCTGGCCACGGCCGTGACCGACTACCTCAACGCCCAGATTCGCGCCGGCGCTCAGGCGGTGCAAATCTTTGACACCTGGGGCGGGGCGCTGTCGACGCCGGCCTACAAGGCCTTTTCGCTGGCCTACATGGAAAGGATCGTGCGCGGGCTGATCCGTGAGCACGACGGCCGCCGCGTGCCGGTCATCGTCTTTACCAAAAACGGCGGTCAGTGGCTTGAAAGCATTGCCGACATCGGCGCCGACGGTGTCGGCCTGGACTGGACCACCGAGATGAGCAATGCCCGCGCCCGCGTGGGCGATAAAGTCGCGCTGCAGGGCAATCTCGACCCCTCGGCGCTGTTTGGCTCACCGCAGGTGATTCGCGACGAGGTCGCGCGCATCCTGGAAAGCTATGGCCCGGGCAACGGTCACGTGTTCAATCTGGGGCACGGCATCTCCCAGTTCACGCCGATCGACAACGTCCAGGCCTTTATCGAGGCACTCCATGAACTCAGCCCCCAGTACCACCAAAGATAGCACCACCGCGGATGGCACCGCCGGCAGTCACCACGACGCGCCCCCCACTGATCCGGACTGGCCGGGTCAGCTGGTGGTCTTTGACGGTGACTGTCCGCTGTGCCGTCGCTCGGTGCATGCCATCGTGGCCCATGAAGCGCAGCCGATCACGGGTCTGGTGACCCTGCAGTCGTCGCTCGGCCATCAGCTGGGGGCGCATTTCGATGAAGACGCCGATGATCTCGACAGCATGTGGCTGATCCGCGACGGCGCGCTTTTTCGCGACAGCGACGGGCTCTGGCGCACGGCGCAGTCGCTGAAGGCGCCCTGGTCGGCCGCGGCCGGCCTGCGCTGGCTGCCCGTACCGCTGCGCGATGGCGCCTATCAGCTGGTCGGGCGCTATCGCAAGCAGCTGGCCAGCGACCCGGGCCTTGACGGCGTACAGGACAGAATCCTTACCACGCTGACCCCGGCGCAGTGTTCACATCTATCGCTGCCGACCACGCTGGCCGACGACTGACGCTCGGCAGGCGCGGTCATGGTGCAGCGGTGTGGCGCAGGGCGCCATAATGGGCCGTATGGCCACTCTGACAGGCCGGGCGCTTTGCCATCGAGTGCCCGCCTTCGCTTTCGCTTTTCTTTCCAAAACAGCGCCCCGGCGCTGTTTTTTTATATCCTGGAACGCTCCTTGCAACAGCGTCATGGACGTCACTGGCACGCGCCATGACGTCGCCTCATTCAACAACCCGGAGTGTTGCAATGAACATGACAATAAAAAAGCCGTGGATGTGGACCGCCACGGCAGGACTGGCACTGGCCGCCACGCTGGGTTCGCCGACGATTCTTGGTGCCACGCTTGATGATGTAAAAAGCCGCGGCGAGCTGCGCTGCGGGGTCAGCGATGGGCTGGCCGGGTTTTCCTCGCCCAACGCCCAGGGGCAGTGGCAGGGCATCGATGTGGAGGTCTGCCGCGCGGTGGCCGCGGCCGTGTTCGGTGACCCCGACAAGGTGAGTTTTGCACCGCTCACCGCCAAGGAGCGTTTTACCGCGCTGCAGTCCGGCGAGGTGGATGTGCTGTCGCGCAACACCACCTGGACGGCCTCGCGGGATAACTCGATGGGGCTGACCTTTGCCGGCGTCACCTTCTATGACGGTCAGGGCATGATGGTGCGCCGGGATCTGGGCATCTCCAGTGCCACAGAGCTTGATGGCGCCTCGGTCTGCGTGGCCGCCGGCACCACCACGGAGCTCAATCTGGCCGATTATTTCCGCGCCAACGACATGGACTACAACGCCGTCAGCTTTGATGAGTCCGATCAGACCGCGGCGGGCTTTGATAGCGGGCGCTGCGACGTGCTGACCTCTGATGCCTCCCAGCTGGCGGCCCTGCGTCTGCAGCTTTCCGAGCCGGACAGCGTGGTCATCCTGCCCGAGCGCATCTCCAAGGAGCCGCTGGGGCCGGTGGTGCGCCAAGGCGATGAGCAGTGGATGAAGGTGGTGCGCTGGACGCTCTACGCCATGCTCAATGCCGAGGAGTCCGGCATCACCCGCGACAATATCGACGAGATGCGTGACAGCCCCGAAACCCCCGATGACGCCCGCCTGCTGGGCAGTGACGGCAACTTTGGCGAGCAGCTGGGGCTCTCCAGCGACTGGGTCTACAACATCATCAGTCAGGTCGGCAACTACGGCGAAATCTTTGAGCGCAATGTCGGCATGGACTCTCCGCTCGAGCTTGAACGCGGCGACAACGCGCTGTGGCGCGATGGCGGGCTGCAATACGGTATGCCGGTGCGATAAGGCGTTTGATCACGCGCGCCATCCGGCGCGTGCTGTCCTTGATGCATGGCCGGTCGCAGGGGCCGGCCATATCGCTTGTGGAGAATACCGTTCATGCTGCGTCCCTCCGTTTCCATTCCGCGCCGCGGTCGCGGGCCGCTGTGGCGTGACCCGGGTGCCCGGGCGCTGTTCTTTCAGATTCTTTTGCTGGCGAGCGTGCTGGGTGTTATCGCCTTTCTGGTTCACAACACCATGGCGAATCTGGACGCCCGGGGCATTCGCACCGGGTTTGACTTTCTCGACTATCGGGCCGGGTTTTCGATTTCCCAGACCCTGATCGACTACGCCAGCAACGCCAGCACCTACGGGCGCACCTTTCTGGTCGGGCTTGCCAACACGCTGCTGGTCTCCGCGCTTGGCATTGGCGCGGCCACGATCATCGGCTTTCTGGTCGGGCTTGCCAGGCTCTCGCCCAATTGGCTGCTGGCCCGGCTGGCCGGGGCCTATGTCGAGATCTTTCGCAATATTCCGCTGCTGTTGCAGATTCTGTTCTGGTATTTCGCGGTGCTGCGTGCGCTGCCCTCGCCGCGTCAGAGCCTGTCGCTTTTCGACAGTTTCCATCTCAACGTGCGCGGACTGGTGATGCCATCGCCCGAGACGCAGACCGGCTTCATGGCCACGCCGCTTTCGCTGGCGGCGGCCATCGCCGGGGTGGTCGCACTGGTCGTTATCGCGCGTCGGCGTCAGGCGGCCACCGGTCAGCAGTGGCCGGTGCTGCCCTTGAGCCTTTTGCTGTTGATCGGCCTGCCGCTGGCGGTGTTCTGGGCGACCGGCGCGCCGCTTGAGTGGTCGGTGCCCGAACTTTCCGGCTTCAACTTTCGCGGCGGCATGCAGGTGCTGCCGGAGTTGGTGGCGCTGTGGGTGGCGCTGTCCATCTATACCGCGGCCTTTATCGCCGAGATCGTGCGCTCGGGGATTCAGTCGGTCCCCCGCGGCCAGACCGAGGCGGCGCGCTCGCTGTCCCTGCCGGGCGGTGTGACCCTGCGCCGGATCGTGATTCCCCAGGCCATGCGGGTGATGGTGCCGCAGGTGACGAGTCAGTATCTCAATCTGATCAAGAACTCATCATTAGCCACGGCCATCGGCTATCCCGACCTGGTTGCGGTCTTTGCCGGCACCACGCTCAACCAGACCGGACAGGCCATCGAGGTCATGACCATGACGATGGCGGTCTATCTGAGCATCTCGCTGGTCGTGTCGGCACTGATGAATCTCTACAACGCGCGCATGTCGCTCAAGGAGCGTTGAGATGTCTGCCACTGCTTCTCCTCGTGATGAGACGCTCATCGCCTCGCGCCCGCCGCCGACACCCCAGGGCGGCGTGATGTACTGGCTGCGCACGCGGCTGTTCTCGGGGCCGGTCAACAGCGTGGTGTCGATCGTCACGCTGGCGCTGATCGTGCGACTGATCTGGCCGGTGATCGACTGGGCGCTGATTCAGGCCGACTGGCTGGGCAGCTCGCGCGCCGACTGCACCAGTGAGGGCGCCTGCTGGGTGTTTATCTCCACGCGCTGGAGCCAGATCGTCTATGGCTTCTACCCGCTGGCCGAGCGCTGGCGGGTGGATATCGTGCTGGGGCTTTTCTTTGCGCTGATTGCCTGGCTTGTGATCCCGCGTCTGCCCGGCAAAAAGCCGGCGGTTTTGACGGCGCTGGTCGGGCTGCCGGTCATCGCCTGGATACTGCTGCTCGGCGGCGTGTTCGGCCTGCCTCATGTGCCGACCCGCGCCTGGGGCGGGCTGATGCTGACGCTGACCATTGCCGCGGTCGGCATCGTGGGGTCGCTGCCGCTGGGGATCATTCTGGCGCTGGGGCGGCGCTCGAAGATGCCGCTGGTGCGTGCAATCTGCGTGATTTTTATCGAGTTCTGGCGCGGGGTGCCGCTGATCACGGTGCTGTTCATGTCATCGGTGATGCTGCCGCTGTTCGTGCCGGCCAACGTGGAGTTCGACAAGCTGCTGCGGGCGCTGATCGGCATCATGCTGTTCTGGAGCGCCTATATGGCGGAAGTGGTGCGCAGCGGACTGCAGGCCATCGACAAGGGGCAGGGCGAAGCGGGCGCGGCGCTGGGGCTGGGCTACTGGCTGCGCATGCGTCTGATCATTCTGCCCCAGGCGCTCAGGCTGGTGATTCCGGGCATCGTCAATACGTTCATTGCCCTGTTCAAGGACACCTCGCTGGTGCTGATTATCGGGCTCTTTGACGTGCTGTCGATCATTCAGGCGGGGCTGACCGACAGCGACTGGCTGGGCTTTGCCATCGAGGGCTATGTGTTTGCCGCGCTGGTGTTCTGGGTCTTCTGTTTTGGCATGTCGCGCTACAGCCAGAGCCTCGAGCGTCGTCTCCATACCGGCCATTAACGCTAACAACCATCACCATCACCATCACCATCACCATCAGCACGGCACAGGCGTGTCGTGTACCGGGAGTGTCTTCATGAACGATACCCAGACAGCGTCCGCTGCCGCGGCACAGACGAGCCCCATGGTGGCCATATCGCGCCTGAACAAGTGGTACGGCGACTTTCACGTGCTGCGTGATATCGATTTGAGCGTGGCCCGCGGCGAGCGCATTGTCATCTGCGGGCCGTCGGGGTCGGGCAAGTCGACCCTGATTCGCTGCATCAATCATCTGGAGGCGCATCAGCAGGGCGAGATCGTGGTCAACGATATCCCCATGACTAACGATGTGAAACGCATCGAGCAGATCCGCCGCAACGTCGGCATGGTGTTTCAGCACTTCAATCTCTTTGCGCACCTGACGGTGCTGGAGAACTGCTGTCTCTCGCCCATCTGGGTGCAGAAAAAACCGCGTCGCGAGGCCGAACAGGGCGCGATGGAATATCTGGAGCGGGTGCGCATTGCCGAGCAGGCACACAAGTATCCGGGCCAGCTCTCCGGCGGGCAGCAGCAGCGCGTGGCGATTGCGCGGGCGCTGTGCATGCACCCGGCGGTGATGCTCTTTGACGAGCCGACCTCGGCGCTGGACCCGGAGATGATCAAGGAGGTGCTCGACGTCATGATCGAGCTGGCCCATGAGGGCATGACCATGCTGTGCGTGACCCACGAGATGGGCTTTGCCCGCACCGTGGCCGACCGGGTGATTTTCATGGACGAGGGCCAGATCGTGGAGTCTGCCCCGCCCGAGACCTTTTTCAACGCGCCGCGCTCGGCGCGCACGCGCGAGTTTCTGGGTCAGATTCTGGGCCATTAGGCCCGGGCCCGGGTTGCCGAGAGGACGGATCAGCGACAGGCGCTCGTGGCACCGCCGCCTTGAGGCTGTCATCAGGGTTACATCATTCGCGTGGTGTTCTCGAGACCCTCTTCAGGGGGTGTCTAGCGCAGCTGCTCGCGAACCATGGCCACCGCCTGATCGACAATCTGAGGTGCCATGCCGACGTAGTTGGCAGGTTGCAGCAACCGATCGATTTCCTGATCGCTCAGGTGCTGATTGATCGATTCGTTGTTATCGATGACATCGCGCAGGGAATCTTCCGCGCCGGCCTGCTTGATTGCGTGTTTGACCGTGGCATAGGCCTTGCCGCGACCGATTTTTGTCGCCAGGGCGTTCATGACGGCTTCAGACAGTGCGAAATTCCGCGACGACTGGAAATTCCGGATCATGTGCTCGGGTTTGACGATCAAGTGATCAAACAGCCGCTGGGCGCGGTCGATTGATGCCGAGGTGGTCATGAACGATTCCGGGATGATCGACCACTCCAGAATCCACGGCGCGCCCTGGCGCGTATCGGTATGGCTCATGATGTCGAGCGCTGCGGCATTGTACATCTTGCCCATGCGTGCCAGCCCGCCCATGTACTCGGCAGCACGCGGATTGCGTTTTTGCGGCATGGTACTGCTCGCGCCGTTTTCGCCCTCCTTGAGTTCGTCGACCTGAGTGCGGCCGAGATTGTTGATATCGGTGGCCACGCGGCCCAGCGTGGCTGTGATCAGCCCGAGCGTCTGTACGGTCTCGGCAAAAACATCACGGCTCGGGTTCCAGGGCGCAATCGGCGCCTCAAGGCCCAGTTCTTCGGCGAACGCTTTCTGGAGGGTCAGCCCCTTGTCGCCGAAAGGCGCCAGCGTGCCGACGGTACTGCCCATCTGGGCGCGCAGGCGCCCGGCGGTTTCGTCCAGCCGCTGGATATCCCGGTATAACGGCATCATGTAAGTGGTGAGTTGCAGCCCGAACGTTGTCGGCACGGCGTCCTGCCCATTGGAGCGCGCCATCATGACGGTGGCCCGATGTGTTTCGGCCAGATCGGCAATCTGCAGTGTCAGCTGCTTGAGCTGTTCACGAATGAGCGTGACGCCGGCCTTGACCTGGAGGACGGTGGCGGTATCCATAATATCCTGCGTCGTGCTGCCCCAGTGCAGATACTCGGAGACCTGATCGCCACCCGTGGCGCGCAACTGCGACAGCAAAGGCGCAATCCCTCGGCCGACATCGTCGGTACCCTGACGCAATCTGGCAAAATCGATGTTCTGAATGCGTGCGGTGTTGGCAATGGCCTCGGCAGCCTCTTCCGGAATGATGCCGACGCTGGCCTCGGCGCGTGCCAGCGCGGTCTCGACATCCAGCCAGTGTTGAACCAGGGCACGGTCGCTGAAGATATCGCGCATGGCATCGGTGCCGAACAGATCGCGATAAACGTGTGAGTCGAACACGCTGACCCGAGCAGCTTCCTGATCGATTGACTGGGTCTGAGCCTGAGCCCCGGCCCCGGGAATCGCCGCGGCACAGGCACTGGCGATGAGAAGTTTCTTGAACATTGCTGATCTCTTTTTCGAGTAGAAATGCGGCGAAAACGATGCGAGTTAATGAGTTGCCAAGGCGGCCGCGAGCGCTCGCCGGGCGGCGTCAGCTTCACGTCGCCCAACAGGAGGGATTCGGGGTCGGATATTGCACTGCCACGTTCCGGCCACTGCAGATGACGCCTGCTCGCCCGTCAGGGCCTGCGCTGTTCCTGCAGGACGATTCCTGACGCGAGCGCATGGCCTGAAGTGATCGAAAGCCGCGGCTGGAAAGACAACGCTTGAGCTGACCGGAGAGCTGTCGTCAAGCTGCGTTGCTAAAGTCAGGTTAGCAGCTTCGCGGCTCCATTCCGGGTTACGTTCGTAGGGTTGACAAATCCTTTTTCGGGTTCCGGAGGGGCGCCCGCGCCTGTCCTGTCGTCGATGGCGTCGCCGATGTTGTTTGCCGGGCACGCGCGAGTTTCCGGGCCATCAGGCCCGGTCAATACGAGGTCTTTTCCTGTTTCCACCGATCGAAGTGTCTGCCCGGTCGGTTTTTTAATTCTTTTAACTGCCAGTCGTTCGATTTTCTCAAGCCACGGGCCTTGCTCGTCGTTAATCGGTGAATATTCCCGGTTCATGACGTCCTCAAGAGGCCTTTTGCATGCGACGCTCCATCGGTACCCGTCTTCAAATGATCTGTATCGCCCTGGTGGTCACGGCGCTGGTCGTGACCTGTGCCACCATCTATACCGCCAGTCGCACCGCGCAGCTTGAAGAAACGCGCCACGGCATGGCGGCGCTGGGCGGCAGCGGCGCCGATGCCATGGCGCAGTGGTTTGACACGCGTCGGCTGATTGTTGAATCGATCGCCCGGCATCTCGACGATGGCGATGTGATGGCCGGTCTGGTCAAGGGCAACGACGCCGGCGCTCTGCTGGCCACCTATGTGGCCTGGCGCGACGGTCGGACCCTGTTTTCAGACCAGTGGCAGGCGCCGTCCGACTATGTCGCCAGCGAGCGGGACTGGTATCAAAAGGCTGCCGCCGCCGGACGTACCGTGATCACCGAGCCCTATATCGATGCCACTTCGAACGGGCTGGTGGTGACCTTTGCCACGCCGGTGGTGGCCGGCGGGCAGACCACGGCGGTGGTTGCGGCAGACGCGGTGATGAACCAGGTCAGTGCACAGATACTGAAACTCCAGCCGACGCCTTCAAGCATGATGTTCATTACCGATGCCGCCGGCCGGGTGATCGTCCATGCCGATGCCGCGCGCATTCTCAAGCCCGCCACCGACATGTCGTCGGGTCTGGGCGCGGCGGCACTGGCCGAGATGGGGCGTCGCGACGCGCTGACGAATGTCAGCATCAACGATCACGATTATCTGATCTCGGCCACCCCCATTCCGGGCACGGACTGGCAGCTCAACATTGCGCTCGATCGCAGCGAGGCGCTGGCGGGGCTTGCCTCGATTCGCAACACCACGCTGGCGGCACTTTTGATCAGCACGCTGGTGGCGGCGCTGGTGCTGTGGCTGGCCCTCAAGCCGATACTGGCGCGCCTGCGCCGGGCGCGTGAAGCGATGGAGGATGTGGCCAGCGGCGAGGGCGACCTGACCCGGCGTCTGCCGGTCGAGGGCAGTGACGAGATCTCCGCCATCGCCACCGCGTTCAATGCCTTTGCCGATCGCATGAACGACACCCTGGTCGAGATTCGCGACGCCTCAAGCCAGGTTCAGAACGCGGCCGGCGAGATCTCCTCCGGCGGCCATGATCTTTCCCGGCGTACCGAAACCACCGCGGCCAGTCTCGAGGAGTCGGCAGCCGCCATGGAGCAGCTGACCAGCACCGTCGAGCATTCGGCGACCTCCACGAAGGAAGCCAACGGCCTGGCCCATGAAACCGCCACCATGGCGCGCAGCGGCGGCGAACAGATGCACGGTGTGGTCGCCACCATGTCGCGTATTCGCGAAACCTCCGGGCGGATCGAATCGATCGTCGATGTGATCGATGGCATCGCCTTTCAGACCAACCTGCTGGCGCTCAACGCCTCGGTTGAGGCCGCCCGTGCCGGCGAACAGGGCCGCGGCTTCGCCGTTGTGGCCCAGGAAGTGCGTAACCTGGCCAACCGCAGCGCCCAGGCCGCCACCGATATCAAGAATCTGATCACCACCTCGAGCCGCGAGACCGTCAGCGGTGCCGAGCTGGTGGACGCCGCCAGCCACGCGATGGGGGAGATCGTCGAGCGGGTCGGGCGGGTCAGCACGTTCATCGATGAGCTCAGTCGCGCCACCAGTGAACAGTCCACCGGGATCGGTCAGGTCAATCAGGCGATCACTCAGCTTGACGACATGACCCAGCAAAATGCCGCGCTGGTCGAGCAGTCGGCCGCGGCGGCCGAATCGCTGAGCCAGCAGGCGCAGCGACTGGCCACCACCGTGGGCGCGTTCAAGCTGCGCGAGCGCCACGTGTACTGAGTCCGGCGAAACCTTCAGCGGGTTTTATGCTTGCGCCCCGTTACGGTAACGCCGTGGTGGGGCGTTGTTGTGGTGGCCTGTCATGTCGGGCGCTATCGCCTTGATAGCTGAAGAGGTGGCCCCGGAGGTCAAGCCGGGCACCGTTGTCGCCGTTATGACGGGATAGCCGGCCTGTGCCGCTTTTCTGCCAACAAAAGAGACAACCCAGTGCTGACATCCATTCGTACCCGCATTCTGGTGTCCTGCCTGGCGATCGTGCTGCTGGCACTGACGCTGACCGGCATCGCCACCTATTACGTCACCAGTCATTACAACACCGAGTCCATCAGCCGTTCCCAGGCCGAGATCGCCGAAGGCTATACCATGGCGATCAGCGACTGGAGTCGCGCCAAAAAAACCGTGGTGGAAGCCACCGGCCGTCAGGCGCTGACCGACGACGCCCTGTCGCGATTCATTCTGGCCGCCGATGCCGGCGACATGATCACGGTCTATGCCGGCTTCAACGACAATCGCTACATCACAAGCGATGTGGACTGGGACATCCCGCCGACCTATCAGCCGACCCAGCGCCCCTGGTATCAGCAGACCCTGGCGGCCGGCCACACCATCGCCACGCTGCCCTACATGGACGCCTCTTCCGGTCAGATGGTGGTGTCGTTTGCCTCGCCCATCGTGCGTGACGGCCAGACGGTCGGTGTGATCAGCTCGGATGTGGCCATGGACAGGGTCATCGAGACGGTCAACGCCATTGATCCCACGCCACACAGCCATGCCTTCATGGTCAACCATGACGGCATCATGATTGCCCATACTGACAAGTCATTGATTCTCAAGCCGGCCACCGAGCTGGATGCCGGTCTGACACCGGCGGCGCTGTCGCAGATGACCGGATCGGAAGCGCTGCGCGAGATGACCCTGCGTGGTCAGGATGTTCTTTTGTCGGCGGTGCCGATCGAGGGCACCAACTGGACCCTGGTCATGGCGCTGGATCGTGATGAGGCCATGGCCGGTATGGTGAGCCTGGTCAAGACCACCGTCATTGCGCTGGTGGTAGTGGGCATTATCGCGGCCCTGCTGATCTGGGCGCTGCTGACACCGATTTTCCGACGCATGCACGAAGTGCGCGATGCGATGCGCGATGTCAGCGAGGGCGAGGGCGATCTGACCCAGCGACTGCCGCTGTCATCGCGTGATGACGAGGTCAATCAGATTGCCGAGTCGTTCAACCGCTTCGTGGATCGCATCGATCGGGTCATGCGGGACGTGCGCGACAGCAGCGAGAACGTGCGCATGGCGTCTTCCGAGATTTCGACCGGCAGCATGGACCTGTCACGACGCACCGAGACCACGGCGGCAAGTCTTGAGCAGTCGGCTGCGGCCATGGAGCAGCTGACCAGTACGGTGGCCAACTCGACCGAGTCCTCGCGCCATGCCGCACAGCTCACCGCGCAGGCCACGAAGGCCGCCGAGGAGGGCGGGCAGGTGATGACCGACGTGGTGGGCACCATGGGCGAGATCAGCACCTCCTCCAGCGAGATCGCCAACATCATCGGGGTGATCGACTCGATCGCTTTCCAGACCAACCTGCTGGCGCTCAATGCCTCCGTTGAGGCGGCGCGTGCCGGCGAGCAGGGTCGCGGCTTTGCCGTCGTGGCCGCCGAGGTGCGCACGCTGGCCAATCGCAGTACGCAGGCCGCCCAGGACATCAAAAAGCTGATCGATGCGTCGGTGACGAAAACCGTCAACGGCCAGGCACTGGTACAAAAGGCCGGCGAGCGCATGGAAGACATCGTGGTGCAGATCCAGCGCGTCAACGGGCTGATCAACGAGGTCACCACCGCCGCCAACGAGCAGAGCACCGGCATCTCCCAGGTCAACCAGGCGGTCACACAGCTTGATCAGATGACCCAGGAAAACGCCGCGCTGGTGGAAGAGTCTGCCGCCGCCTCGGATTCGCTGTCTCAGGAAGCGCAGCGCCTGTCACAGATCATCGGTGTGTTCCGCCTCAGCGAGCGCACCCACGCCTGAGGACGTCGCCTGACCCTGCACAACGGCCCTTCGGGGCCGTTTTTTGTAGCGGTCGCCACGTGCGGGCGTATCAAGTCCCGCATCACCGGGGCCGTTATTGCCCTTAACCCCATGCGTGGCGTCGGCCCGCTTTTGCAACCCATGGTGATCCATCATGATGCAGTTCAAGTCCATTCGTACCTTTGTCACCATCACGGCCGGCGCCTGCCTGCTGGCGGTAGTGGTCGTGCTGGTGCTGTACTCGCTGGTCGCCATGACGCGCGCCCAGCAGCAAACGGCCAGTCGTACCGAAGCACAGCTCAACGAGTCCATCGAGGCACGCCTGCAGGCGCTGGGCCGGGCCCAGGCCGGTGAAATCAGCGCACAGCTTGACCGGGCAATGCAGCTGGCCGAGGAACTCGCGCAGACCAATGCCATGATGGCCCGTGGCAGCGATGGCGCCGCCGGGCTTTCCATCGATCGCCGCGACATGTCCCGTATCGTGCGCCAGCGCGTGATCGACAATCCCGAGCTGCTGGATGCCTTTATTGGATGGGAGCCCAACGCCTTTGACAATGACGCCGACTACCAGGGCCAGACAGCGCTGGGTTACGGCGACAGCGGGCGCTTCATGCCCTGGTGGTATCGCACCGAAAGCGGCGGTGTCGACGTACTGGCGCTGGGCGACACCATGGAGAGCACGGCGGCCCAGCCCAACGGCATTCGGGAAGGCGAATACTATCTGTGTACCCGTGAAACGGGGCGCCCCTGCGTGATCGACCCGGCCCCTTATGACTATAACGGGCAAAGCATCCTGGTGACCTCGTTCAACGCCCCCATCATGGTCAACGGCCGGTTCATGGGCAGTGCGGGCGTGGACCTGTCACTGGCCTTCATTCAGGGCATGCTCGTGGACGCCAGTCAGGCCCTCTATGATGGCGCCGGCAGCATCGCGCTGGTCTCCACCAATGGCACCATTGTGGGCTATTCCGGTAACGCGCAAAGCCCGGGCCGACCTGCCGGCGCGCTGTTCGATGACGCCACGGCCCGGCAGCTGACCGGCGGGGTGGACCACGCGGTCATGACGTCCAACGGCGATGATCTAAGCCTGCAGCTGCCGGTAGTCATCGGTGACCAGGCCCGCTGGCAGCTGCTGCTGCGTGTGCCCAAAAGCGCCGTCTACGCCGAATTCAACGCGTTGCAAAACGAGCTGGCGGATCAGCAGCGCAGTGCTTTGACCACCATGGCGCTGGTGGGCATTTTGATCAGCGCACTGGGGCTTGCCGCGATCTGGATGGTCGGGCGTCGCATCGCTCGCCCGCTGAAAACCCTGGCCGAGCGCATGCGCCAGATTGCCAACGGTGACGGTGACCTGACCCAGCGCCTGCCGGTGATGGGGCGCGATGAACCGGCGCAGCTGGCTGAAGCCTTCAACAGCTTTGTCGATCGCATGGAAACGGTACTGATCGACATTCGCGACTCGAGCCACTCGGTGCAGCTGGCGGCGGCCGAAATTTCGTCGGGCAGCCATGATCTGTCCCGGCGCACCGAAAATACGGCGGCCAATCTGGAAGAGTCCGCCGCCGCCATGGAGGAGCTGACCAGCACCGTTGAGCACTCGGCAACGTCTTCGAAAGAGGCCAATGGCCTGGCCCGTGAAACCGCCGCCATGGCGCGCAGCGGCGGTGAGCAGATGCACCAGGTGGTCGCGACGATGTCGCGCATTCGCGAGACCTCGGGCAGGATCGAGTCCATCGTCGATGTCATTGACGGCATCGCCTTTCAGACCAATCTGCTGGCGCTCAACGCCTCGGTCGAGGCCGCGCGGGCCGGCGAGCACGGGCGCGGGTTTGCGGTCGTGGCCGAAGAGGTCCGGGGCCTTGCCAACCGCAGCGCCCAGGCGGCGCGGGACATCAAGGCGTTGATCACCACATCCAGTCACGAAACGGTCAGTGGCGCCGAGCTTGTCAGTACCACCAGCCAGGCGATGGGGGACATCGTCGAGCGGGTCGGGCGGGTCAGCACGGTAATCGATGAACTCAGCCGCGCCACCGGGGAGCAGTCCACCGGCATCGGTCAGGTCAACCAGGCGATTACCCAGCTTGACGACATGACCCAGCAAAACGCCGCACTGGTCGAGCAGTCGGCGGCGGCGGCCGAATCGCTGAGCCAGCAGGCCCAGCGGCTGGCGATCACGGTGGGGGCCTTCCGACTGAGCGAGCGCGCCCCGTCCTGACACGCGAATACGCGACTTTTGACGCCCCCGACGGGATGACCGCTCGGGGGCGTTTCATGTGTCGGCTGTTACGGTGCTGAAACCGTCTACACCCTTCGTCGATTTTGATCAAGATCAATTTTTCTGCGCCGTTATAACCAACAGGCACGGATGGTGGCACGGTTTTCATCACCTTTCGGGTCGATATACCCAGGGGGTCTTTATCAGCCTTTGAAAGTCATGGTGAGCCATCATGTTGCAGTTCCGATCCATTCGTAATTTTGTCACCGTCACCGCCGGTGCCTGTCTGCTGGCGGTGGTGGTCGTGCTGGTGCTGTATTCGTTGATGACCATGACCCGTACCCAGCAGCAAACGGCCGGTCGCACCGAAACGCAGCTCAGCGAATCCATTCAGGCCCGCCTGCAGGCGCTGGGCGAGGCGCAGGCCAGTGATATCAGCGCACGTCTTGACCGTGCGCTGCAAACGGCCACCGAACTTGCCAATACCAATGCCATGATGGCGCAGCCGGCCACCGGGCAGGCACTGCTGCCGATCGACCGGGAGGTGATGTCCAACATCGTGCGTCAGCGGGTCATCGACAACCCCGACTTTCTCGATGCCTTCATCGGCTGGGAGCCCAACGCCTTTGATAATGACGCCGACTACCAGGGCCAGAACATACCGGGATATGGCGCTGATGGCCGTTTCATGCCCTGGTGGTACCGCACCGAAAGCGGCAGTATCGAGGTGCTGGCGCTGGGCGAGGGGATGGAAAGCGCGACCGTGATGGATAGCGGCATTCGCGAAGGCGAGTACTATCTGTGCACCCGCGAGACCGGTCGCCCCTGCGTGACCGACCCGCACCCCTATGACTACAACGGCAAGACCATTCTGGTGACCTCGTTTAACGTGCCGATCATGGTGAACGGTGTGTTTCGCGGCAGTGCCGGCGTGGATCTGTCGCTGGATTTCATCCAGAGCGTGCTCAATGAGGCCAACCAGGGGCTTTATCAGGGCGTGGGCAGCATTGCGCTGGTTTCCGACGCTGGCACCATCGTGGGCTACACGGGGGATGCAGCAAGCCCGAGCCGGCCGGCCGGTCAGTTCTTTGATGCCGATACCACCCGGCAGCTGGTCAGTGGCGGCGATCGCTCGACCATGACCACGGCTGGCGAGAACCTGACACTGCAGCTGCCGGTGGATATCGGCGATCAGACCCGCTGGCAGCTGATGCTGCGGGTGCCCAAAAGTGCGGTCTATGCCGATTTCAACGCGCTGCAGAGCGAGCTGGCCGATCAGCAGCGCAACGCTCTGATGACCATGGCGCTGGTGGGGCTTCTGGTCAGCGCCCTGGGGCTGGCGGCCATCTGGATGGTCGGGCGCCGTATTGCCCGGCCGCTCAAGACCATGGCCGAGCGCATGCGCCAGATCGCCAACGGCGATGGCGATTTGACCCAGCGTCTGCCGGTGATGGGCCGCGATGAGCCGGCGCAGCTGGCAGAAGCCTTCAACAGCTTTGTCGATCGTATGGAAACGGTATTGATCGACATTCGTGACTCGAGCCACTCGGTGCAGCTGGCGGCCGCCGAAATCTCGGCCGGCGGGCACGATCTGTCCCGGCGTACCGAAACCACCGCGGCCAATCTGGAAGAGTCCGCCGCGGCGATGGAAGAGCTGACCAGCACGGTAGAGTACTCGGCCTCCTCGACCAAAGAGGCCAACGGCCTGGCCCATGAGGCCGCCGCCATGGCACGAAGCGGCGGCGAGCAGATGCACAACGTGGTCGCGACCATGGCCCGCATCCGCGAGACCTCGGGCAAGATCGAGTCGATTGTCGATGTGATCGACGGTATCGCGTTTCAGACCAATCTGCTGGCGCTGAATGCCTCGGTCGAGGCCGCGCGAGCCGGTGAGCAGGGCCGCGGGTTTGCGGTGGTGGCACAGGAGGTCAGAAACCTGGCCAACCGCAGCGCCCAGGCCGCTACCGACATCAAGAACCTGATCACCACCTCGAGTCGCGAAACGACCAGCGGTGCGGAACTTGTCAGCACCACCAGCCATGCGATGGGCGAGATTGTCGAGCGGGTGGGCCGCGTCAGCACGGTGATCGAGGAGTTAAGCCGCGCCACCAACGAGCAGTCCACCGGCATCGGCCAGGTCAATCAGGCGATCACCCAGCTTGATGACATGACCCAGCAAAACGCCGCACTGGTCGAGCAGTCGGCCGCCGCCGCCGAATCACTGAGTCAACAGGCCCAGCGCCTGGCCACCACGGTGGGCGCGTTCCGGCTGAGTCATTAATTAAGCACTGCACGTCACGGATCAAGGGGCCACACGCCGGTGTGGCCCCTTTTTATTGGCCTTGATTCATCAGGCGCGATGAAGGCGCGTCCGTGCCGTGACGCCTGCGAACGCAGTGTCTAGAATAGGCCCCCTTACCCACTGCAAATGCGACCCATTGTCAGGGAGTTCTCCAACGTGTCCAGCAAGTTTGCTACCACCGAAGTCCTGAGCGTTCATCACTGGAACGATTCGCTGTTCAGCTTTCGCACCACCCGCGAGGACAGCCTGCGCTTTAAAAACGGCCAGTTCGTGATGATCGGGCTCGAGGTCGACGGCAAGCCGCTGACGCGTGCCTACTCGATCGCCAGCCCCAACTGGGAAGAGCACCTGGAGTTTTTCTCGATCAAGGTGCAGGACGGCCCGCTGACATCAAGGCTTCAGCATCTTGAGGTGGGCGACTCGCTGCTGGTCAGCCGCAAGCCGACCGGCACGCTGGTGCTCGATGACCTCAAGGAAGGGCGCCATCTCTACATGCTCTCCACCGGCACGGGTCTGGCGCCGTTTTTGAGCCTGATTCAGGACCCGGAAGCCTACGAGCGCTTTGACAAGGTGATCCTGATCCACGGCGTGCGCACCGTCAGCGAGCTGGCCTATCAGGAATTCATCACCCGTGATCTGCCCGAGCACGAGCTGCTGGGTGAAGAGATCAGCGAAAAACTGATCTACTACCCGACCGTGACGCGCGAGGACTTCCATACCATGGGGCGTCTGACCGACCACATTCGCTCCGGCAAGCTGGCCGCTGATATCGGCCTGCCGCAGCTCGACCCCGAGCACGACCGCGCCATGATCTGCGGCAGCCCGGCGATGCTCGAGGAGAGCAGCCAGGTGCTCAACGAGCTCGGCTTTACCATCTCGCCGCGCATGGGCGAGCCGGGCGACTACGTGATCGAGCGCGCCTTTGTCGAAAAATAACACCGGGGTCGAGAAGTAATACCGGGGTCGAGAAACAATACCGGGGCCGCGAAGCAGCCCGGAAGCGTCATGCCAAAGGCGCCGGCATCGTGTCCGGCGCCTTTTATGATCTGAAGGCGACGCACGGCCGGCAGCATTCGATAGAAACGAATGCAAAATGGCAATTATTGCGCTTCACAATCGATTTGATGGGCCTGTAGAGTCACGCCATTCGCTGTTTCAGCGCCATCTGTTCAGGACCCCGTCATGTCGAAAGCACTGATTCTCAAATCCAGCATCCTCGGTGAACACTCCCAGTCCAGCCAGCTGGCGGACTATCTGGGTGATCGTTTCGAAAGTCGCCACGGCGCCGGCAGCGTTACCGTTCGCGACCTGGCCGCCACGCCGGTTGAGGTACTGGACGCCGAGCTGATGGCCGCCCTGCGTGGCAGCGTGGCCGAGCCGACCCCGGCCCAGCAGGACGCGCTGGCATTGTCGGACACGCTGGTCGAGGAGCTCAGGGACCACGACACCATCGTGATCACCGCGCCGATGTATAACTTCAACATTCCGACCCAGCTCAAGACCTGGTGTGATTTCGTGGCCCGTGCCGGTGTCACCTTTCGCTACACCGCGCAGGGTCCGGAAGGCTTTATCACCGGCAAGCGCGTGATCGTACTGACCACGCGTGGCGGGTTGCATCGTGACACCGACCACGATCTGGTCACACCCTATCTGCGCACCTTCCTGGGGTTTCTGGGCATGACCGACATCGAGTTTGTCTACGCCGAAGGCCTGGGCATGGGCGAAGAGGCGGTCAGTACCGCGCAGTCTTCCGCCCGCGCCGAGATCGACGCGCTGTCGCTGTAGGTGTGGCTTGGGTCACAAAAAAACCCGCCGATCGGCGGGTTTTTTCATGTCCGGGCCGTGCAGTGGCTCAGACCGCGTCCTGACCGGTTTCGCCGGTACGGATACGGATGACCTGTTCAAGCGGGGCGACAAAGATCTTGCCGTCACCGATCTTGCCGGTGTTGGCCACCGAGGTAATGGCCTCGATGATCTGATCGACCATGCCATCGTCGACGGCCACCTCGATCTTGACCTTGGGCAGGAAGTCGACCACGTACTCGGCACCGCGATAGAGCTCGGTGTGGCCTTTCTGACGACCGAATCCCTTGACTTCCGTCACGGTAATCCCCTGAACGCCAACCTCGGAGAGGGACTCGCGTACGTCGTCGAGCTTGAAGGGTTTGATGATGGCAGATACCAGTTTCATCTTTCGTGTCCTCACCTGATCGTCATGGAATGAGTAGGGCCGCTGCCCTGTGGTTAAAGCATACAGTGCCGCTTACCGGTTGAAAAAACATGATTGCCACCAGGTTTCAGGTGTCGCGGCATGTCGGCATCAATGCCCGGGTGATACGCCCTGTCCGGTACATGAAAAGGGCACCCTCGCCGGGTGCCCGAAACGAGGCGGATCAAACGGACAATCTCCTAGCGCTTGCCGCCGGTGAACTCAGGATAGGCCTCAAGACCGCATTCAGCGACATCCACGCCTTCATACTCTTCTTCTTCGCTGACGCGCACGCCCATGACGGCCTTGATGACCAGCCACACGGCAAGGCTTGCCCCGAAAGTCCAGATGAAAATGACCGCCATGCCCAGAAGCTGGGCACCAAAGCCTGCATCCCCATCGGTCAGCGGCACGGCCAGAAGCCCCCAGATGCCGACCACACCGTGCACTGAAATGGCGCCGGCCGGGTCATCGATGCGCAGCTTGTCCAGCGCCACGATGGCAAACACCACCAGTACACCGCCGACGGCGCCGATCAGGGTGGCGGCCAGAATACCCGGGGCCGACGGGCCGGCCGTAATGGCCACAAGGCCTGCCAGCGCGCCGTTAAGGCCCATGGTGAGATCGGCCTTGCGAAACCACAGCCGGGCCAGAATCAGCGCCGCGATCACGCCGCCGCTGGCCGCGGCATTGGTGTTGGCAAAGACCTGAGCGACAGCATTGGCACTGCTGATGTCGGAGAGCTTGAGCTCCGAGCCGCCGTTAAAGCCAAGCCAGCCCAGCCACAGGATAAACGTGCCCAGCGTTGCCAGCGGCATGTTGGCACCGGGGATGGCGTTAATGGCACCGTTTTTGCCGTATTTGCCCTTGCGGGGGCCCAGCACCAGCACGCCGGCAAGCGCGGCGGCAGCGCCACACAGGTGCACGATGCCGGAGCCGGCGTAATCGCTGAAGCCGGCCTCGGAAAGAAAACCGCCGCCCCAGGACCAGTAGGCCTGAACCGGATAGATCAGACCGGTCATGAACACGGCAAACAACAGAAAGGACCAGAGCTTCATGCGCTCGGCCACGGCCCCGGAGACGATCGACATGGCGGTGGCCACAAACACGACCTGAAAGAAAAAGTCCGAGCGCGCAGCGTAATAGGTGTCGCCGCCGCTTGAGAGCACGCCATCGGCGCTGTTTTCGGCACCGATCAGAAAGCCGAAGTCGGGCAGGATGCTGCCGCCATCGCCGAGATAGACAATGTGATAGCCGATGAGCATGTACATGGTGCAGGCAATGGCAAACAGCGCCATGTTCTTGGTCAGAATCTCGGTGGTGTTCTTGGCCCGGACCAGACCGGCCTCAAGCATCGAGAAGCCGGCGGCCATCCACAGCACCAGCGCGCCGCAGATCAAAAAATAAAAGGTATCAAGTGCATACTGCACTTCTACAAGTTCGTTCATGTGTTTATATCCTTGCAGCCGGGGTCTGGACGGCGTCAGTGCCACGCGCCGGTACGAATACAAATGACATCAGACGATGTCATGAAAGGCTTCCCATCACCGATCCGGTGGCTGTTCCCCTGAACGCCGTAATCGGTCAGGGCGTCGTGCACGTCACCCGTCCCTGAGGGTCTTGTCATGGTCGTGATGCGTGTCATGGGGTGTCTTCCTGACAAGGCTGACCGACGCCTTTTGTTATGTGGCAGGCAATGTGCCATCGTTACGGGAATTCTTTAAAAACAGATGATTAGAAAGGTTTTGGGCGGTCGGTGAGATCATGCAAGCACCATCATTGCGCAGAGTCGGCGGCGTGCTGCACTAAAATGGCCGGCAGGGCGTGCCGGGTTGCCCGCTTTTGGTGCGTTGCGGTTTTTAGGCGTTTCGCCGTCATGTTGCGTATCCTGTAGGCAGGTATTGTCGGCATGCATACTCGGGTGCGGTGCGGCCGACCCTCTCATTTCGGGAACGCAGACAATTAGAGGAAGGGCAGACATGGCAAAGCACGATATTTTTGGACGACTGGCGCAGCAGGTCGGCGAGCGGCTGCAGGACGTCTCCCGCGGGCCTGAAGAGATTCAGCGCACGGTGCAAAGCGCCATGCGCAGCGCCTTTGATCGCATGGAGCTGGTCTCGCGCGAGGACTTCGATGTCATGATGGAGGTGCTTCAGCGCACCCGTTCGCGTGTCGAAGCGCTTGAAAAGCAGGTCACCCGGCTCGAAGCCGCGCTCGACGAGCGTGACGGCACACCCGCCGCCGGCGCCACGCCCTCCGAGATGAGCGCGGCCGCCGCCCCCGGTGGGGCAGACACTGCCGCCGCCGCCGAGGCCGATCGTCTGGCCGGTGAGCATGACGCGCCGGCCGCGGCAGTTGATTCAACCGCCACCGCTACCGACACATCGACGACCGGTGCCGGCAAGGCCGCATCCGGCGCGGCGGCCTCAAAGCCTGCCGGCAAGCCCACCCGAGGCAGCGGCAAGCGCGCCTCCGGGAGTGATGATCAAAGCGGGCAGGGCACGGCGGACTGATCTCCCCCGGCCAGCACGATTTTCCAGCACCGCCACCCGGCGGTGCTGTTGTATCCGGTAGCGCTGTCTCGATCAGAGCAAAGGACGGCCTGCGCTGGCGTCGTATGCACGCCGGGGCTCGACGCGCCGCCCGCAAATGAAGTAAAACCCTCCCCCACGACACATCTTAAGGCCCGTGACAGCTTCTCGGGCATCGTCATGGTGCGTGCCAGCGGTCGTGAAGGTGACCCGCAGGGGTACCCGGCGACGGGGCGCGTACGCATCAGGAGTGGTTTTTATGTCTCACCCTCGCGGGCAGGCCCTGCCCGAACTGACCCTGCGCGGCATCGTGCTGGGCGCACTGATTACCGTGGTGTTTACCGCCTCCAACGTCTATCTCGGCCTCAAGGTCGGGCTGACCTTTGCCTCCTCGATCCCGGCGGCCGTCATCTCCATGGCGGTGCTGCGCTACTGCCGCAACGCCAATATTCTCGAAAACAACATGGTGCAGACCCAGGCTTCGGCAGCCGGCACGCTCTCGGCGATCATCTTCGTGCTGCCCGGGCTTTTGATGATCGGCTTCTGGGCCGGCTTCCCGTTCTGGCAGGCGTTTTCGATCTGCGCCATCGGCGGCATCTTGGGCGTGCTCTACACCATTCCGCTGCGCCGGGTCATGGTGGTGCAAAGCACGCTGCCCTACCCGGAAGGCGTGGCCGCCGCCGAGATACTGAAAGTCGGCGAGGGCCCGTCTGAAACGGGCCGGGGGACCGGCGCCGGGGACATCGCTCTGGGCGGCATGGTCGCCGCACTCTTTACGCTGCTGGCCAGCGGTTTTCGCCTGCTCGCCGACAGCATCAGTCTGTGGTTCAGCGCCGGGCGCGCCGCCTTTCAGCTCTCGACCGGCTTTTCGCTGGCGCTGGTCGGGGCGGGCTATCTGGTCGGGATCGTCGGTGGCATGGCGCTGTTGACCGGGCTGGTGATCGCCTGGGGCGTGGCGGTGCCCTGGCTGACCCTGACCACTGCCCAGGCGCCGGGACAGTCGCTGAGCGAGCTGGGCATGTCGCTGTGGTCCAGCGAGGTGCGCTTCATGGGGGCGGGCACCATCGCCATTGCCGCGCTCTGGACGCTGGCGACGCTGTCAAAGTCGCTGGTTCAGGGACTCAAGCACGCGCTGGCCTCGTCTGCCCGGCCGGACAAAAGCGACGTCGAGCGTACCGACCGGGACCTACCGGGTGTGTGGATTCTGAGCCTGGCCGGGGTGTTGCTGGTCGCGCTGGTGGCCGTTTTTGCCGTGTTCATTCAGGACAACGCGCCGGGGCTTTCCTCAATGGCCTTCTGGTCGCTGATTATCGGCTGCGTGCTCTTTGCCTTTGTCTTCGGCTTTTTGATCGCGGCGGCTTGTGGCTACATGGCCGGTCTGGTGGGTTCCTCCAGCAGTCCCATCTCGGGGATCGGTATCATCGCGGTGATTCTGGTTTCGCTTCTGATTCTGGCGCTTTCCGGCATCAGCACCGACATCGCCGGTGCCGCCGGCGGTCAGCTCGCCGTGGGCCTGGCGCTGTTTACCACCTCGGTGATTCTGGCCATTGCCGCCATCTCCAACGACAACCTGCAGGATCTGAAAACCGGCTATCTGGTCGGTGCCACGCCCTGGCGTCAGCAGCTGGTGCTGATCATCGGCTGTGTGGTGGGCGCGCTGATCATTCCGCCGGTGCTGACGCTTTTATACAACGCCTACGGCTTTACCGGCGCCCTGCCGCGCGAGGGCATGGACCCCGCCCAGGCGCTCGCCGCGCCGCAGGCCACGCTGATGTCGCAGATCGCCAGCGGCATCTTCAATCGTGACCTTAATACCCACATGCTGCTGATCGGCGTGGCGCTGGGCGTGGTGTTGATCGGGGTGGATGAGCTGCTGCGCCGCCGTGGCGGCGTGGCCCGTCTGCCGGTGCTGGCGGTGGGGCTGGGCATCTATCTGCCGCCGAGCGTGAACATGCCGCTGGTGATCGGCGCGGTGCTGTCGTGGTGTGTGGCCAGTCGCCTGAGCGGTGCTGATGCCTCAACGCGCGAGCGCGTGCAGCAGCGCGGCGTGCTGCTCTCCTCCGGGCTGATCGTGGGGGAAAGCCTGATGGGTGTGTTGATGGCCGGCGTAATCGGCTTTACCGGCAGCGAGGCGCCGCTGGCGCTGGTCGGCAGCGACTTTGCATCCATCGCTCGGTGGCTGGGTCTGGTCGTTTTCGCTGCGGTCTGTGTGGCCTTTTATCGGCGCATCATGGCGGCGCGGTCGTAATCGCCGGCGGCGGTCATGGCAGCGCTGCGTCGTGCAACGCGCGGCGCTGTCATGTGACCGGGCCCCTGCTGGCGGTTTGCTTATCGCAGCCTTATTGCGTCAGGACAGTGTCATGAGACTTCTGGATCATGCGGCGTTCGTTCGTCCGCTATCCTTTGTGGGCCGTGTCCGATCACAAGAGTTCTGAAACATGTTTCATCTGATGGCTGCCCTGCCCTGGTGCGTTGTTGTTCTTCGCTATCTTTTGCCGCTGACGGCGCCGCTTTGGATCAAGCTGGCGCTGGCACTGGTGCTGCTGGTCGTGGCCGAGCAGCACCTGATCAGCCGCTGGGTCACGGGCTCGATCTTCTCGCCCGAGATCCCCCGGCCCCTGTCGATGGTGGCCAACGCCCTGTTCGGGGCGCTGATTCTGCTGGCCGTTTTTCAGCTGCTGCTGGATCTGGTGATGCTTCTTGCCATGCTGATCAAACAGCAGCGCCTGGCCGCGCCGGACGCGGCGCGCTACGTCATCGCGGTGGCGGCACTGGGGCTTGGCATTGTGGGCGTGCAGCAGGCCGCGCGCGTGCCGCCGGTCAAGGACGTCGAGATCGCCATTCCCGGGCTGGCCCCGCAGTTCGAGGGCTACCGGATCGTCCATCTCACCGATCTGCACATCAGCGGGCTGTTCCCCGAGACCTGGACCCGCGCCGTGGTCGAGCGCACCAACACGCTGGATGCCGACGCCATTTTGATCACCGGCGATCTGATGGACGGCACGCTGGACAACCGCCGTGACGATGTCGCCCCGCTGGCCGGGCTTCGCGCGCGCGATGGCGTCTTCGTCAGCCCCGGCAACCACGAATACTATTTCGGCTACGAGCAGTGGATGCAGCACTACGTCTCACTGGGTATGACCCGGCTGTCCAACGCCCACGCCCTGATCGAGCGTGACGGTGCGCGTATGGCCGTGGCCGGCGTCAACGACCCGGCCGGCACCAGCCGCGGCCTGCCCGGCCCCGACGTGGCGGCGGCCATCGAGGGCGTGCCTTCCGGGGTGCCGATCATTTTGCTCGATCACCAGCCCAAAAACGCCCGCGAGGCGGCCGGCGAAGGCGTGGCGCTGCAGCTCTCCGGCCATACCCATGGCGGCATGATTGTCGGCATGGATCAGATCGTGGCACGCGCCAACAACGGTTTCGTCTCCGGGCGCTACGACGTCGATGGCATGACGCTCTACGTCAGCAACGGCACGGCGCTGTGGATGGGCTTTGCGCTGCGTCTGGGCAGGCCCTCGGAGCTGACCCGCATTACCCTGCATGCCCGATAAGCCCGCATCGACCCGCCACGCCTCGATCCGGTGGCGGGTCATGTGATTGGCATAACGCCGCTCAGCGCTGGCAATGGGGCGGTATCGGTTTCACAATGATCGTCTGATGTAGCGCCGACACCCGCATGACAGGCCAGCCCGCCCGGTTGGCCGATATTCCCGCCGCTTTTCAAGGCATCGATGCCCGGCTCATGGCGTGCGGTTGCCGACCTGCCGGAAACACGTTGATGATTCAGCTCCGCGAGGCGGCCGATGGCCGCCTCGACGGGGCGATGTTGCGGAGAGTGATTGTCATGACGACCTGGTACCAGACCCTTGAAATGCAGCCCGCCGACAGCCCCGAGCGAGAAGGCTTTATCGCCCGGCTTGAAGAGATCGTGGGGCGGGATGACGTGCTCAGTGACGAGCTCTCGACGAGGCGCTATCGCACCGGCTTTCGTTTTGGCACCGGCCGGGCACTGGCGGTGGTGCGCCCGGGCACGCTACTGGAGCAGTGGCAGATTCTGAAGGCCTGCATGGCAACCGATCGCATCGTGATCACCCAGGCGGCCAATACCGGCCTGACCGGCGGCTCGACCCCGGACGGCGATGACTACGACCGCGAGATCGTGATTGTCAGCACGCTGCGCATGAACATCATCCAGCCCATCGATGAGGGCCGCCAGGTCATCTGCCTGCCCGGAGCGACGCTTGATCAGCTGGAAAAGACGCTCTCGCCCATGGGGCGCGAGCCGCACTCGGTGATCGGCTCCTCGTGCATCGGCGCCTCGGTGTTTGGCGGCGTGTGCAACAACTCCGGCGGCTCACTGATCAAGCGCGGGCCGGCCTACACCGAGATGGCGCTCTATGCGCGCATGAACGAGACAGGTGAGCTCGAGCTGGTCAATCATCTGGGCGTGCGACTCGGCGATGACCCCGAGACCGTGCTTGAGCGACTGCAGCGCGGTGACTACCGCGATGCTGACATCGACAAAAGCGACGCCGCAGCGTCCGACCCGGACTACCACCGCCACGTACGCGATATCGAGGCCGACACCCCGGCGCGCTTTAATGCCGACCCGCGCCGGCTGCATGAAGCGGCCGGTTCGGCCGGGCGTCTGATGGTGTTTGCCCTGCGCCTGGACACCTTCGAGCAGGAGAAAAACCCGAAGGTGTTCTACATCGGCACCAACGCGCCTGCCGAGCTGACCGAGCTGCGCCGGCAGATTCTCGCTGACTTCGAGACGCTGCCGATTGCCGGCGAGTACATGCATCGCGATGCCTACGACATCGCAAAGCACTACGGCAAGGACACCTTTCTCACCATTCAATACTTTGGCACCCATCGCCTGCCGGCGCTGTGGGATCGCAAGAACCGCATCGACGATTTTTGTAACCGGCTACGTTTTCTGCCCGACTACGTCACCGACCGCGTACTGCAAACAATCGGCCGGCTCTTTCCTGATCATCTGCCAGCGCGCATGAATGAGTATCGCGACCGCTTCGAGCACCATCTGCTGCTCAAGGTCGGCGAGGAGAACGTCGCGCGCACCCGGGCGCTGCTCGATGAACACTTCGCCACGCGCGAGGGCAAGTATTTCGAGTGCAGCGATGAGGAGGGCAAAAAGGCCTTTCTGCACCGTTTTGCCGCGGCCGGCGCCGCCGGGCGTTATCGCATCATCCATGACGACGAGGTCGAGGACATCGTCGCGCTCGACGTGGCGTTAAAGCGAAACGAGCGGGACTGGCTGGAAGTGCTGCCGGATGACGTGGACGCGCCGATGATCCACAAGCTCTACTACGGCCACTTCTTCTGCCACGTGATGCATCAGGACTACATCGTCAGAAAGGGCACCGACTGTCTGGCGCTCGAACACCGCATGTGGGCACTGCTGGACGCCCGCGGCGCCGAATACCCGGCCGAACACAACGTGGGCCATCTCTATAAGGCCAAGCCGGCCCTGCGTGATTTCTATCAGCAGCTCGACCCCTGCAACTGCTTCAATCCCGGCATCGGTCAGACCAGCAAGCAGCGCCGCTGGGGCGAGCACGGGGCGACCGAGACCGCGTCCTCCTGACTAAAGTCATCGCCGGCATGGCCGATGCTAAAGGAATGTCTAATGCATGCCGCGCTCGGCGGCGTGTCGATTTTCCTGTCTGGAGCCCTGCATGCTTGCGATCATCCCCACCCGTGCCAGCGTCGGGCTGGCGGCCCCGGAAGTCGTCGTTGAGGTGCATCTCTCCAACGGCCTGCCGGGGCTGGCGATTGTGGGGCTGCCGGAAGCGGCAGTGAAGGAGAGCCGCGAGCGGGTGCGCAGCGCGCTGATCAACGCCGGCTTCGAGTTTCCCGCCAAGCGCATCACGCTTAATCTGGCCCCGGCTGATCTGCCCAAGGAGGGCGGGCGCTTTGACCTGCCGATTGCGCTGGGCATTCTGGTTGCCTCCGGGCAGATCCCTCAGGAGGCCGTCGGCAAGCTGGAATGCGTGGGCGAGCTGGCGCTTGACGGCCAGCTGCGCGCGGTGACCGGGGTACTGCCGGCGGCACTGGCGGTGGCCGAGGCCGGGCGTCAGCTGCTGCTGCCCGCCGCCAACGCCGATGAAGCGGCACTGGCGGGAGAGCTGGAAGTGCTGCCGGTATCGAATATCCTGGAGGTGGTGGCGCACCTCACCGGCGAGCGCCGCATCACGCCGCATCAGCTGGAGGCGCCGCCGGCCGCGACGCTGGCCGCGGCGGATCTGTGTGACGTGCGCGGCCAGCATCAGGCGCGTCGGGCGCTGGAAGTCGCCGCGGCGGGTGGTCACAATCTCTTGTTCGCCGGCCCGCCCGGCACCGGCAAGACCATGCTCGCCAGTCGTCTGGCGGGTATTCTGCCGCCGCTGACCGAGAGTGAATGTCTGGAAGTGGCGGCGATTCGCTCGGTCTGCGGGCTCGATATCCTCGAGCGCTGGGGCCAGCGCCCGTTTCGCGCTCCGCATCACGGCGCCAGCCCCGCCGCACTGGTGGGTGGCGGTTCAAAACCCCGCCCCGGCGAAATCTCGCTGGCCCATCAGGGCGTGCTGTTTCTTGATGAGCTGCCGGAGTTCGACCGCAAGGTGCTGGAAGCCATGCGCGAACCGCTCGAATCCGGGCGCGTGCACATCGCCCGCGCCAGCCACCAGCGTGAATACCCGGCCCGCTTTCAGCTCGTGGCTGCCATGAACCCGTGCCCCTGCGGCCATCTCGGTGATCCGCGCCAGCAGTGCAGCTGCACCCCCAACCAGATTCAGCGCTATCAGGCGCGCCTTTCCGGGCCGCTGCTCGATCGCATCGATCTACAGATTGAAGTGCCGGCGCTGCCCGCCGAACAGCTCACCGCCAACACCCAGGGCGAGAATTCCGCGACCGTGCGCGAGCGCGTGATGGCGGCGCGCAAGGTGCAATACGCCCGCGGCGGGCTCAACGCCCATCTCTCCACCAGCGAACTGGAAACCGCCTGTGCGCTGGGCGAGGACGAACGGGCCTGGCTCTCCGGCGTGCTGGCGCGGCTCAATCTCTCGGCGCGGGCCTATCACCGGGTGCTCAAGGTCGCGCGAACCATTGCGGATTTAAACGGTGAGGAGAGCGTCGAGAAGGGCGCATTGATGGAGGCGATCGGCTATCGCCAGCTGGATCGGATGATGGGGCGAGGCGTGTAGGCAAAAGCATCGCCTGCCCCGATATTCAAAAAGGTCAGGCGTTGATGGCGCGTTCCATGCGGTCAAACACCGGCGCGCACTGGCCGTGCCAGTAGCTGCTGAAGTCGAAGTGGCCCTGCTCGTGTTCATACCAGCGGTAGGCATCCGCCTCGAGATTGGCGGCCTGGCGACTTTTCATGTTGGCACCCTGCTGGCTGAAGGCCGATCGCAGGATGTCGAAGGCCGCGGGTTCAAACCCCTTTTCGGCGCCGGTGACCGCGCAGGTGTAGATCGCCACCGCCTGGCTGCCGGGGGTGTTGAACTCGTCACTGATATAGCCCTGTGCCATGGCGTTAAACGATGTCATCAGCAAAAGGGCACCGGCCCATAGGGTTTTCATGGTCAGCCTCGTGTGTCTGGCCTGGGTGATAAAGCGTGCTCGTCCTGAGACCGGTCGTACCGGGCTCTTTGCTGTTATCGGCGGCTTGTATACATAACTTTACATGGCGTCTGGCCGGTCGCGGGGCGTTCATGTTCAAAAAAGACCGGCATAAAAAAACCGCCCCACTGTCCCTGTGGGGCGGTTTCGGTTGATGGGCGCTGTGGGTCAGGCCGGTTCCGGCGCCTTGATCGGCTCATTCAGGGTGATGCCGGGGAGGGGGCCGGTCATGGTCTGTTGGGGCTGATAGTGGATGACCGAGCGGATCGCCTCGCCGCGACGGAGCAGGTCGAACGCCGTATTGAGCTGATCGTGCGTCATGTTGTGGGTGATGTAGGGATCGACATCGAAGCGCCCGGAGAGCCATTCATCGACCATGCCCGGCAGTTCCGAGCGGCCCAGCACCCCGCCGAAGGCGGAGCCTTTCCAGACGCGCCCGGTCACCAGCTGAAAGGGTCGCGTTGCAATCTCCTCGCCGGCACCGGCCACGCCAATGATGATGCTCTCGCCCCAGCCCTTGTGGCAGCACTCGAGCGCGGCGCGCATCAGGGTGACATTGCCCACGCACTCGAACGAAAACTCCACGCCGCCGTTGGTCATGTCGATGATCACCTCGTGCAGCGGCTCGGGGTGGTCGTTCGGGTCGAGGCACTCGGTGGCGCCCAGCGACTCGGCCAGTGCGAACTTGGCCGGATTAACGTCGATGCCGATGATCCGCCCGGCGCCCTGCAGCTTCGCGCCCTGAATCACCGCCATGCCGACCGCGCCGAGACCGAAGATCGCCACGGTGTCGCCGGGGCGTACCTTCGCGGTGTTGCGCACGGCCCCAATGCCAGTGGGCACCGCGCAGCCCATCACACAGGCCTTTGCCAGCGGCGCTTCCGGATTGATTTTCGCCACTGCGATCTCCGGCAGCACGGTGTATTCGCTGAAGGTGCTGGTGCCCATGTAGTGGCGAATCGTCTTGCCCTTGTAAGAAAAGCGGCTGGTGCCGTCGGGCATCAGGCCCTGCCCCTGGGTCTTGCGGATCGTCTGGCACAGGTTGGTTCGACCCGACTGGATGTAGGGGCAGTCGGGGTCTTCCGGCGTATAGAGCGGGATGATGTGATCGCCGGGTTTGACCGAGGTCACGCCGCGGCCGATCTCCTCGACGATCCCTACGCCCTCATGGCCGAGCACGCAGGGAAAAAGCCCTTCGGGGTCGCGACCGGAGAGCGTGAACATGTCGGTATGGCACAGGCTGGTGGTGACGATACGCACCAGCACTTCGCCCGCCTTCGGGCCTTCCAGATCGATCTCCTCGATCTCCAGCGCTCGGTTTGGTTCCCAGGCAATGGCGGCACGCGTTTTCATGAAAACCTCCGGAAAGGATGGCAGGGCCATTCGGGCCCTTGAAGCTTGTGGTTGAGGGCAACGGTCATGTACCGGCCGTTAAATAAAACGTTATAACATAACAATAAGATGCGCAATTCGTTTTCCGGCGGCTGTCACGAGGCAGCCACGCTACGCCCAATGGCGGGTCGCGCTTTAATGGGGCTGCGCTAATATGAACGCCGGCGCCATCGAAGCATTGCCGGGTCGCCAGCCAACAGGGACGGGAGAGTCATCATGCAGGGAACGCCATTAAATAACGCGATGCGTCGCCTTGTGACGGGGCTGGTGCTGACATGGGCACTGGCCGGCTGTGCGGGCAGTGGCGCCATCAGCAGTGACCCCAAAACCGCGGCGCAGTCGCCGGAGCGCGCCTGGGGGCCGGTGATGGTGGCCATCGCCGAGGCCGGTCTGTACGAGGACGAAAAATCGGTGGTGGATCTGATCCCGCGGCGTGATCCGGGTCTGATCGTTGCGGACTACCAAACGCGTACCGCTGATGGGCCGCTCTCCCGGGCAGCGCTTGAAGACTTTGTGAAGGCCAGCTTCGACGAGCCGCCCGAGAACGAATCACGCCTGTCCGAGGCGGCCGGCACGCCGATCGATGAGCACATCAAAAACCTCTGGCCTTACCTGACCCGCGACCCGGCGGCCACCGATGAAGGCCGGTGGAGCAGCCTGGTGGTGTTGCCGCATCGCTACGTGGTGCCGGGCGGGCGCTTTAACGAGATGTTCTACTGGGACAGCTACTTCACCATGCTGGGGCTGGCCCACAGCGACCGGTTTGACCTGGTCCGTGACATGGTGGACAACTTCGCCTGGCTGATCGATCAGTACGGCTTTATTCCCAACGGTACCCGCACCTATTTCCTGACCCGCAGCCAGCCGCCGTTTTTTGCCTCGATGGTGGAGCTGCTGGCCGAACATGACGGCGATGAGGTCTATCAACGCTATCTGCCCCAGCTTTCGCGCGAGTATGACTACTGGATGCGCGGCGGTGACTCTCTGGCACTGGGACAGGCCAGCGAGCATGTGGTCAGACTCGAGGACGGCACGCTGCTCAACCGCTACCACGGCAGCGAAAACACGCCGCGGCCGGAGTCTTATGCCGGCGAAATCGCGCTGGCGCAGGAGGCGTCTGATCGCCCGGCCGCGGAGGTCTATGGCGATCTGCGCGCCGCGGCGGAGAGCGGCTGGGATTTCAGTTCGCGCTGGATGGCGGACGGCAGTCAGCAGGCCACCATTGCCACCCGCGATTTCGTTCCGGTAGATCTTAATGCGCTGCTGTTCCATCTGGAGGAGACGCTGGCGTATGCCTGGCAGCTCGAGGGCAACCGCGACCGCGCCGAGCAGTTCGAGCAGCGCGCCGAGATTCGTCGTGACGCGATCAATCGAGTGTTCTGGGATGCCGACCGGGGGCTTTATACCGACTATGACTGGCGCCATCAGCGCCTGAGTCAGGTGGTTTCCGCGGCCATGGTTTATCCGCTCGCCTTTGAGGTGGCCGACCGGCCCCGTGCCAGAGCCACCGCCAGTGCCATCGAGCGTGAACTGCTGCGCCCGGGTGGCATGGTCACCACCAATCGCCACACCGGCGAGCAGTGGGACGCCCCCAACGGCTGGGCGCCGCTGCAGTGGCTGGCGGTGGATGGCCTGACCCGTTACGGCCAGACGCAGTTGGCCGAGACCATCGCCCGGCGGTGGATCGACACCAATCAGCGTGTGTATGACGAGACCGGCAAGCTGGTCGAGAAGTACAACGTGGAAAACCCCGGTGTGGGCGGCGGCGGCGAGTATGAGGTGGTCGACGGCTTCGGCTGGACCAACGGCGTGCTGCTCGATCTGATGGCGCGCTACCCGGGCAGTGTCCGCACGCCCTGAACCGCGGCTGCGTTATCCACACCCGTTTGCCCTCCGGCACCTGTGCACAGGCGCCGGTTCGGGGCAGCATCACCGCCGCCGGTAGGCTATCCTGAGCGGTTCGTTGATATGGTGCGGAGACGCGTTGATGCAGCTGATCTCTCTTCAGGGCGCGCAGATCCGCCAGTGGCTCGACGAGCTGGCGGCGCTGCGCATCCGGGTCTTTCGTGAGTTCCCCTATCTCTATGACGGCACGCTGGCCTACGAGCGTGACTATCTGGAGACCTACGCGCAAAGCGATGACAGCCTCTGTGTCCTGGTGCTCGACGGTGAGCAGGTCGTGGGCATGAGCACGGCACTGCCGCTGGCCCATGAAGACGAGGCGTTCAAGCGCCCTTTCGTTGAGCAGGGCATCGCTGTCGAAACCGTGTGCTATTTCGGTGAGTCGATCCTTTTGCCCGAGTGCCGCGGCCAGGGGCTGGGCGTACGCTTTTTCGAGGCGCGCGAAGCCCATGCGCGCCGGCTTCCCGGCGTGCGTCATACAGCCTTCTGTGCGGTAGAGCGCCCTGTCGATCATCCGCTGCGCCCGGCGAATTACCAGCCGCTGGATAGCTTCTGGCGCAAGCGCGGCTACACGCCAAAACCTGAGCTTTACGCCCGCTACGAGTGGCAGGATATCGACGCTTTGGTACCGGATCACAAGACCCTGCGCTTCTGGCTCAAGACGCTCGACTGACGCAATGCCCGGCGCTTCGGCGCCGGTTTCTGACTTTCCCTTTTATCAAGGAGTGCCCATGCACCTGGCCCTGTGTCAGTACGCCATCGAGCTGTTTGAAGACTCATACGACTATCAGGCGCATCTGGAGTCGCTCATCGAGCAGGCGGCCCGCCGCGGCGCCCAGCTTCTGGTGATGCCGGAGTATGCAAGCCTGGTCATGACCGGCCAGATGCCGCCCGAAGTACGTGGTGACCTGCACGCCTCCATCGAGGCGCTACAGCCCATGTTGCCGGCCTGGCTTGAGCAGTGCGAGGCGCTGGCAAAGCGTTTCGGGATTTATCTGGTGCCGGGCAGCGCCCCGGTGCGTGATGACGACGGCGTCTATCGCAATCGGGCATGGCTTTTTGGCCCCGATGGCCTGATCGGCACTCAGGACAAGCTGATCATGACCCGTTTCGAGCGCGAGCACTGGGGCATCGAGGGCGGCAGTGGCCTACAGGTGTTTGATACCGCATTTGGCAAACTCGGCATCCTGATCTGCTATGACAACGAGTTTCCCATGGCCGCGCGGCTGCTCGCCGAGCAGGGCGTGGACCTGATCGTCTCGCCAAGCTGTACCGATACCGAATCCGGCTATTACCGGGTGCGCACAGGCGCGCGGGCTCGCGCGCTGGAAAACCAGATCGCCGTGGCGGTGTCGCCGACGGTGGGCGAGGCGGCCTGGTCGCAGGCGCTGGACTACAACTACGGCCGCGCCGGGCTCTACGTACCGGCCGATATCGGCATGCCGGCCAGCGGTGTGGTGGCGCAGAGTGAAAACATCACCATCGATCGCAGCTCGTGGCTGCACGTGGAGCTGGATCTCTCCGCCATTGCCGCGCTGCGCGAGGACGGTCAGGTGCTGCTGCGTCGCGACTGGCCGGAGCAGTTTGACCCCGAGCGCATGTATATCATCGACAAGTGATGCCGCCCCGGCATCCATCATGACGTCGGGGGCGGCACTGGCCCTGGAGGCCACCGGCCATCATCGACAGGCCCGCTGATGATGTGCCGGTACCACTCTATGGCGGGCCGTGACCGGGAGAGAGACATGCAGGAGAGGCCAACGGACATCGGATTGTGCGACGCTCGCACGCTGCGCGCGCTTTATGCATCGGGACAGGCCTCGCCGGTCGAGGTCACCCGCGCAGCGCTTGCGCGCATCGAGCGCTTCAACGGTGAGGTCAATGCCTTTTGCCACGTGGACCACGACGGGGCGCTGGCGGCGGCCCGCGACAGCGAAGCACGCTGGCAGCGCGGTGAGCCGCTGGGGCCGATCGATGGCGTTCCCGCCTCGATGAAGGATCTTTCCGAAGTGGCCGGCATGCCGGTGCGCGATGGGTCGCTGACAACCGGTGATGACATCTGCGATCACGACGGCCCGCCGGCGCAGTTTTTACGCCAGGCTGGCGCCGTACTGCTGGGCAAGACCACCACGCCGGAGTTCGGCTGGAAGGCCACCACCGACAGCCGCGTGACCGGCATTACCCGCAACCCCTGGAACACCGATTTAACGCCCGGCGGCTCCTCCGGTGGCGCGGCGGTGGCCGCAGCGCTCAACATGGGCGTGCTGCATCAGGGCGGCGACAGCGGCGGCTCGATTCGCATACCGGCCGCCTTTACGGGCGTGTTCGGCTTCAAGTCGACCTTTGGCTGGGTGCCGCAGTGGCCGCCGAGCACCATGGCCTCGCTGTCCCACATCGGCCCGATCACCCGCACGGTGGATGACGCCATCGCCATGCTCAACGTCATCGGGCGCTTCCACGGCCATGACTACTTCTCGGTGCCGGGACAGCCCGCGGACTGGGGCGAGCAGTGTGATGAGACAGGGCGTCTGGACGGGCTGAAGGTGGCCTTTTGCCCGGCGCTGGGCACCGCCGTTCGCGACGACGAGATTTCTCACTGCGTGGGCCACGCCGCCCATCGTCTGGAAAAACTCGGCGCGCAGGTCGAACGCATCGAACCGGAAGTGGAAAGCTCGCTGGAGACCTATCGCATTCTCTGGGCGTCGGCCTCGGCCACGCAGGTGGCCGACATGACCCCGCAGCAAAAGGAACTGCTCGACCCAGGGCTTGCCGAAATTGCCGAATGGGGACGCGCCTTCTCGGCCGTGGATCTTTTGCGCGCCCAGACGATGCGCACCCGGCTCAACCGCCACATGGATCACTTTCTAGACAGCTATGACCTGATCCTCACCCCCAGCGTGCCCATCGCAGCTTTCGAGGTCGGCCACGAGGTGCCGCCGGGTAGCGGCATGCGCGACTGGATGGAGTGGACGCCGTTTTCCTATCCGTTCAACCTGACCCAGCAGCCCGCGGCCTCCGTGCCCTGTGGCTTTACCGCCGCCGGGCTGCCGATCGGCCTTCAGATCGTCGGCGCCCGCTTCGAGGACGCCCGGGTGCTGCGCGCCTGCCGGGCGTACATGAATGCCTTTCCGCCACGTTTTCCCGAAAGGCTCAATGAAAGCCGGCCCTGAGACAGAAGTACATCAATGAACGCCCCGCCATGGGGCGTTTGATCAGTCTTCAGCACTGCCACCGGCATGAAACGCCACGCGCGTCACGGCGTTATAGAGACAGCCGTGATCGTTCCACACCATGCGCTCCGGCTGTTCATGACCGCGGTCATCACGCGCGCGCACCTGCAGGAGATGGCGGCCGGCGTTAAGTTCGCAGGTCAGTGACCAGCAGACCCAGGCGCCGGCGATGTTGGGGGTGTGAAGGGTGGCTTCCTGCCAGTCGCCGTCGTCAAGGCGGCACTCGATATCGGTGATCTGCCCCTCGCCCGACAGCGCCCGCCCGCGCAGCATCGTCTTCCCAGCAGGAAGTCGGGCGTCGTCGTCCAGATCCACCAGACTCATGACCGGCATGGTGGTGATGGGTACGCCGTCTGCCTCGCCTTCGGCCGGATAGTCGGGGCCGGCCAGGGTGTAGTCCTTCGTGTTCCAGTACGTGTTGCGCGCCTGGCGCGAGACCTCGATGCGGCCCAGCCACTTGACGCTGGCCGCGCCCAGCCATCCGGAGACGACCAGGCGCGCCGGGAAGCCGTGGTCGATCGGCAGCGGTTCGCCGTTCATGGCAAGCGCGATGATTGTGTCGTCGGCCAGTGCCTTGTCAATCGGCAGCGGCCGGGCGAAGCGGCCGCTGTCGAGCCCCTCGGGCAGCACATGAAAGGCGCCTTCCTCAAGACCTGCCAGGGCCAGCACGTCACGCAGGCGCACGCCGCTCCACTCGGCCACGCCCACAGCGCCCAGTCCCCACTGGGCACCTTCGGCCGCCTTGCCGAAGTCACGGGCAAAGAAGGCACGCGCGTTGCCGGCACACTCGATGGCGCGAGTGACGCTGATGCGTGGCAGGCGTTCGAGATCGGTCAGGCTCAGTGACTGTTCACGCGACAGGGCGTCCCCGGTGAGCGTCAGTTGCCAGTCGGTGGCGTCCACTTCGGGAATATCAAAATGGCTGCGCACGAAGAATTGATGAACGGGGGTGAGGTAGCCGGGCAGCCGCGACAGTCGCGTTTCGACGTTGGTGGCGCCCCCTTCTTCAGGGTGGCGGAAATATTCGGCAGGCAGGGGTTTGAAAATGCCGGGGTGATAGCTCATGACACAACGCTCCAGACAGACCGTGAAGGACGACTCTCTTGAGCGTAGCGGCTTTTAGCGACAGGTCATGCCCGACCGGTTGCTCTAGTGGTTGGAATAGATCGGCTCTTCATCCGCCATGGCCGGATGATCATCATTCCAGACGATGGCAGGCATGTCGGCATTTTTGTGGGAGGCGCGCACACGCTGTTCCAGCGCAGGTCCGTCGATATTAACGGTGGTGGCGGTGACCAGCCGGCGACGGGACAGGTTCTTGCTCAGGCGATAGCGCAGCGACAGGGCCAGCAGGGTGTCGGTGGCATCATTAACGCCTTCCTCGCCGGCAATGCGGCACTGCATGGCGCGCGCCTGGGCGTAGAGGGCAGCGAAGTCCGCCTCGCTGCGGCCGTAGAGTTCGCGCAGCATCTTGCCGAGCTGCAGCGCCGTGGAGATCGCCGGCTGGGTCACTTGCGTGGTCATCCGCGCGCAGTCGATGGCGCGCAGTGGGGCCTGCGGGTCCTCGGTGGAGACCATCAGGTTGCCGATGTTGATATCCAGATGACAGATGCGGGCGTGATGAAAATCGCGCAGCAGCTCCTCAAGGCGCTGCAAAAGCGAGCGGCGCTGGTGGCTGTCGGCCGCGCTGAAGGCCTCGCCCAGATTGATCCAGCCCTCAAGCCAGGGCTGAATCAAAAGCTGGTGGTCGGGTATGCCGCCGCGAAGGAGCTCGCCCAGACACAGAACGTCAAGGCCCTGACCGGTGCGCTCGTTGAGCGTCAGGGTGTTGTCGACTTCGGCGCTGCCGTGGTCATGGCCAAAGAGCCGGTTTTGCACCCCCAGCAGGGCACCGAAACGCTTTCGCAGTGATGGCAGGGCAATCTCCTTGGCAAAGAAATCGCCCGGGGCTGCCTGAATGCGAAAGATGCTGCGGCCCTTGCGCTCGCGCAGGGTCGTGACGCTGCTGTTCTTTTGGCCGCGCAGGTGCTGATCCATGCGCTGCGCCGCTTCGTACGCGCGCGGGTCGTCGGCCAGCCACCACTGCCAGGGGGAGCCGGAAAAGCAGACGGGGCCGTGAAAGTAGCGCTGGAGGACGTCGGGTCGTCCACGGCGGCGCTGGCGCTCGGAGATATTCATGATCGAAGTACCGGTACAGATCCTGGGCAGGCGATGGGATCAAGCACTGTGTCACGGCATTGACATCACGATTCGTTAACAGGCTAAACCTTTTCTGCAATATAAGAACGCTGTTCGCTTATGTCCAGAAGCTTTTAACACAAACTTAACAATTAAATGGTAGCAGGCAATGCCACAAGGTCGACCCGACATCGCGCCGAGGCAATGAGGCAGGGCACGGGCGGAGACATCCCGCCTCCAGAATCAGCAGGATGTCATGAGAGAAGGGCCGTCAAAGAAGGGCTGTCAGCGCTGAAGAACGTTTTCGAGCGCGGTGAGGCGGTCAGAGGCCAGAGCGTTTTCGACGGCCGAGATCCGCAGGATGTCGGCAAGGGCCGGATGCGGCGGGCGATGAACGATGACGCCGTCTGCCAGCAGCGCTTTCTGCGCCTTAAGGGCCTGCTCGGCATCCGCCATGCGAAGGGTTACAAAGTTGGTGGCCGAAGGCAGCACCTCGGCGCCGCGTTGAAGCAGCTGTACTGCCAGCCGCTCGCGCCGCTCGATTACGGCCTGAACATGTTCCTCGACCTCATCGATATGGGCCAGTACCACTTCGGCGGCGGCCAGCGCCACGGAGGATACGGCGTAATGAATGCGCACCTTGTACATCACCGCGAGCAGCTCGGGCGGGGCGATGGCGTAGCCGATGCGCAGACCGGCCAGCCCGTGCGCCTTGGAGAAGGTGCGAAGTCGCACCACGCCGGCCATGGGGGCGCTGTCGCCCGGGGCCGGGCGAAACTCGTGATAGGCCTCATCCAGCAGGAGATGGCACGTTGGCGGCAGGTTGGCGACGAGCTGCGCGATATCGGCATCCGACAAACAGTGGCCGCTGGGGTTGTCCGGATTGGCCAGATACACCAGCCGTGCGTGGTGCAGCCAGGCGGCCTGCACCAGGGCGTCCACATCCGGGGCCAGAATGCCGGGGGCCCGGTGATAGGCGACCTCGACCAGCCGACAGCCGTGGCCCTCGGCGAAGTAGCGAAAGGTGGGATAGGTACCGGCGCTGGTGATCACGGTTGTGCCGGTATCGCACAATGCGCGCAGGGTCAGCGCGATCAGGCTGTCGGCACCGGCATCCACCAGCAGGGCGTCCGGAGAGGCCATCAGGTGTCTGGCCAGCCGCTGTCGCAGTTCAAACGCCTGGGCATCACCATAGGCGCGTGCCAGCTCGGCCACCGGGGCCCCCAGCGCCTCGGTCAGCGCCTGATGCGGCATGTCCAGACCTTCATTGGAGCCCAGCTGGTGAGGCAGCGCCCGGTCCAGGCGCCGCTCCAGTGCCTGCCGCCCCGGGAAGGGGTTGTCCGGCCCTTCGCGATCAAGATGAGATGCACGCACGAAAACACACTCCACGTCATGAATGAATGGTGACCGGGTCAATGCAGAGAGATCAGGGCGCCGGGGTCACGGCCGCTTTTGATAGCGGCAGGCCCAGCTCGTCGAAGGCGCCGTCGATCTCCTTTTGCCACCAGATGTCGTCACTGTCGCCGCGCTGGAGGGTCACTGTCAGCGCGTAGGGATAAAGCCTTCGATCCGACAGCGTGATGGCGCCCACCGGGGCTTTTAGATGGGACGACAGGCGCCACTGATTGGCAGGGGCGTCACTCCGGGCCGGGGCCTCGGTCACGGACAGCACCTGTGGGCCGTGCCGGGCGCTGAGCAGGCGTCGCGTCAGGGCGTCGTTGAAGCGGGCGTCGGCCTGCTCGCCGAAGTCGGCATCGGCCTGTACCGGTGTGACAAGCAGAACGCGGCCCTGCGGGTCATCCTGCCAGGGCGGCTCCCGGAGAACCTCGGTCGCGGCGGCCTGCCCCAGGTTTTCAAGCGGTGTGCGATGGCGCGATGGGTCGCCGTCCTGGCCGGCGCAGCCTGTCATCACAAGTGTCAGCAGCACGATAAAGGCCTGTCGCATCATGACGGCGCCTCGGGCGTGTCGGCAGTGGTCAGGCATGAGCCTTCGGTCCGTGTGGCCAGAAAGTGATGCAGATCCCTGAAAAGGGTCTGGCGGATAGCCGTGGATTCGTTGACCAGATGGTGTCGGGCCTTTTGATAATAGATGATTTGCGCCGCCGGCAGCAGCCGACGCAGCACCGCGAGATTCCAGCGCCAGTCCACGGTGGCATCCTGCTCGCCCTGCAGGATCAGCGTTGGCAGATCGCTGGGCGGCAGCCGGCGAACATGGGTCATCCAGTCGCGCATGGCCCCGACCCAGACCAGTGGCAGGGTGTCAGCCTGCAGCGGATCCTCGTGGCGCAAAAAGGCGGAAAAGGCCAGATTGGTCGTATTGGGGCGATAGTGGCGCGGGATGCTGCGAATAAAGGGGGTCGCCAGTCGATGCATCAGATGAGAACGTCGCCACTTGCAGGGGCGTACCAGCGGGGCCAGCAACACCAGCGACTGCCAGGGGTGACGGCCGGGACGCTCCAGCGCATCGGTGGTGAGAATGGCGGCACCGGTGCTCTGGCCGATGCCGATCAGCGGATGCTGCAGGAGGTCTTTCGCCTCGAGCCGGGCGAGCAGGGCGCGCAGGCACTGGATGTAGGTGGCAAAGTCGTCGATGGCGGCGCGCTCGCCGCTGGACAGGCCGTGCCCCGGCAGGTCCCAGAGCACCACGCGAAAGCCTGCATCGAGCAGCAGGCGCAGCAGGTGGCCGTAAAGGCCCAGATGGTCAAAATAGCCGTGAACCACCACGACCGTACCGCGGAGTGGCCTGTTTCGCGGCGTCCAGACCTGCGTCCAGAGGTAAAACTCGTTGACCTGTATGTGGCCCGACTCGATCTCACCGGCCTGCGCGATCAGATCGTCCAGGGCGTAATGGCGAAAATACTCATCCATCACGCCGGTGGGCGGCAGGGACAGGGGAGCCAGCGGGCCGGCCTCCAGAAGATCGGAAAAATCGGGTAGCGACATTGTCAAAAACGCTCACGTGCGCGCCACGCCCGTCGCGCAGCCAGAGTTCATTATGAGGGCTCAAGGCGGCGGCGCAAGGCCGTCACGCCCAGCATGACCCAGCCGGCCATCATCACAAGCCCGCCCAGCGGCGTCACCGGCCCCAGTAGCGGTGGCCCGCCCAGGGCCAGCAGATACAGCGAGCCACTGAAAAGTGCCACGCCCGTGCCCCACAGGGCCAGCACCAGGCGCTGGCCCCTGAGTGCCACGCTCTCGCGCCAGACGAGAATCATCATGAAGGCCAGCGTATGCCAGGCCTGATAGCGCACGCCGGTGTGCCAGGCGTTGAGGGCGCCGGCATCCAGCCGGTCGGCCAGGCCGTGGGCACCCCAGGCGCCCAGCACCACTATCGCCAGTCCGGACAGGGCTGCTACAAGCCAGAGAAGGCGCGATGGCATGGGGGATATACTCCTATCGAATCGGGCATTCGCCCCTGAATCCGTGTATGGTCGCACGCACGCGCCCGAGCCACCAGGTGGCGCGCCTGGATCGGTGGCTCTGATCAATAACACACCATAAGAGTAATGCCTCGATCACTGCGAGGCATGGCGGGGATCTCCCATGGAATTTATCACTACTGTTGAAAATGCCATCTATGCCGTGATGAATCCGATCAGCGGTTTCATCTGGTCGTTCATACTGGTGTATCTGCTGCTCGGTGCCGGCATCATCTTTACCGTCGCGACCCGGTTCATGCAGTTCCGCCTGCTGGGCCACATGGCCCGCGTGACCTTTACCAGCCGCGGCAGTGGCGAGGGCGTCAGTGCCTTTCAGGCCTTTGCGACCTCGCTTGCCGCGCGCGTGGGCACCGGTAACCTGGCCGGCGTGGCGCTGGCGCTGTGGGTGGGCGGCCCCGGTGCGATCTTCTGGATGTGGATGACCGCCATTATCGGTCTGGCCACGGCCTTTATCGAATCCACTCTGGGGCAGGTCTACAAGATCGAGCACAAGGACGGCGTCTTTCGCGGCGGTCCGGCCTATTACATCGAGCGCGGGCTGGGCCAGCGCTGGATGGGCTGTCTGTTCGCGATCTTTTTGATCATTGCCTTCGGTCTGGCCTTTTGCGGCGCGCAGTCCAACACCATCGCCCAGGCGGTCAACGGCGCCTTTGCTGTGCCCACCTGGATCACCGGTGTCGTGCTGGTGGCCCTGACCGCGCTGGTCATCTATGGCGGTATCCGCTCGGTGGCGCGCGCTGCTGAAAAGATCGTGCCGATCATGGCGATCGCCTATCTGCTGGTCGCGCTCTACGTGTTGTTTGCCAACATCACGGCAGTTCCCGAGATGCTGGCGCTGATCGTCAAAAGCGCCTTCGGCTTCGGCCCGGCCATCGGCGGGGCGGCCGGCTACTCCATCAAGATTGCGATGGAAAACGGCATCAAGCGCGGTCTGTTCTCCAACGAGGCCGGCATGGGCTCGGCGCCCAACGCGGCCGCCACGGCCACGGTCAAGCATCCTGCCGCGCAGGGGCTGGTGCAGTCCTTTGGTGTGGTCATCGACACTTTGATCATCTGTACCTGTACGGCCGTGGTGATTCTGCTCTCCGGGGTCTACGACACGCTGATGACCACCTCGCCGGGCCAGTCGATCGAAGGCATCACCCTGACTCAGGAGGCGATGGTCGATCACCTGGGCAGCTTCGGTGAAATCTTTATCGCCATTGCGATCTTCTTTTTCGCCTTCACCTCGATTCTGGCCAACTTTGCCTACAGTGCGGTCAACGTCGAGTATCTGTTCCCGCGCCACAGCGACCGGGCAGTGTCGATCATTCGCATCATGATTCTGGCGATGGTGATGATCGGGGCGGTGGCCAATCTGACGTTTGTGTGGAACTTCGCCGATCTCGCGATGGGACTGATGGCGACCACCAACCTGATTGCCATGCTGCTTTTGGCGCCGGTGGCCATCCGCGTTTTGAAAGACTACGAGCGCCAGCGCAACAGCGGCGTCAAGGAGCCGGTCTTTGATCCGAGCGTGCTCAAAAAGCCCGAGCAGCTGGCAAAGGGTGTCTGGACGTCACCTGAAGGCGCGGCGAAACGGTAGGAGCGCCCAGGGGCCGACGTTATAATGCCTCTCCCTGATGCCAATGCAGGATATGACATGCAGCTTTACATCAACGGGGAAGCACGCCGGTTTGATCAGGTCGGCAGCGTGGCCGACCTGATCGACACGCTTGAGTTGGCCGGACGGCGCATCGCCGTGGAGGTCAACGAGGCCATCGTGCCACGCACCCGCCATGCGACGACGACGCTCAACGAGGGCGATCGCGTCGAGATTGTTCATGCCATCGGCGGCGGGTGAGACGCCCGCTGCGAAGGCAATCGCATCAGAGCCCGTCAAACGGGTTCGAGGAGAACATCATGAGCACTGACTCCCAGTGGGACAGCCCATTGCACATTGCCGGGCGAACCTTCACCTCACGGCTTCTGGTCGGCACCGGCAAGTACCGTGATCTGGAAGAAACCGGCACGGCGGTCGAGGCCAGCGGTGCCGAGATCGTCACGGTCGCCGTGCGTCGCTCCAACATCGGGCAGAACCCGGATGAACCCAATCTGCTTGATGTCATCTCCCCCGAGCGCTACACCATCCTGCCCAATACGGCCGGCTGCTATAACGCGCGCGACGCGGTGCGCACCTGCCAGCTCGCCCGTGAGCTGCTTGACGGTCACAACCTCGTCAAGCTGGAAGTGCTGGGCAATGACAAAACGCTTTATCCCAATGTGATGGAGACCCTCAGCGCGGCGCGCACGCTGGTCGAGGACGGCTTCGATGTCATGGTGTATACCAGTGACGATCCGATCGTGGCCGCCGAGCTTGAATCGATCGGCTGCTGCGCGGTCATGCCGCTGGGCTCGCTGATCGGCTCCGGCCACGGCCTGCTCAACCCGCACGCGTTGTCGCTGATCATCGATAATGCCCGCGTGCCGATTCTGGTCGATGCCGGTATCGGCACGCCCTCTGACGCGGCCATGGCCATGGAGCTGGGCTGTGACGGCGTGCTGGTTAATTCGGCCATCGCGCATGCACGCCAGCCGATTCTGATGGCCAGCGCCATGAGAAAGGCCGTTGAAGCCGGGCGTGAAGCCCGCCTGGCCGAGCGCATGGGAAGAAAGACCTATGCCGCCAGTCCCTCATCGCCCACGGAAGGCCTGATCACCGGCTGACTGCGGGCCATGCCCCGTTCCACCGTTTTTGACGATATTTGTGATGACAGAAGAAACAACGCCGGGCGCTGATGCCGGTGAACAGGCGCCGCACCGCGGCATCAAGAGCTATGTGGTTCGCAGTGGGCGCATGACCCTGGCCCAGCGCCGCGGCCTGGAAGAGGTCTTTCCCCGGCTGGGTCTGACGCTCGAGCAGGGGCGGCTGGATCTGGAAGTGCTGTTTGGCCGCCGCGCCCCGTGCGTGGTCGAAATCGGCTTTGGCATGGGCGGCTCGCTGCTCGAGCAGGCACAAAACAACCCGGAGACCGATTTTATCGGCATCGAGGTGCACCCGCCGGGCGTGGGCAAGCTGCTTGATGATGTCGACAAGGCGGGACTGTCCAACGTGCGCGTCTATCGTGAGGATGCCCTCAGGGTGCTCGATGACTGCCTGCCGGGCGAGTCGATCGATACGCTGCAGCTTTTCTTCCCCGACCCCTGGCCCAAAAAGCGCCATCACAAGCGCCGCATCCTGCAGCCGGCCTTTATCGAGCGCGTGCGGCGTGTGCTTGTTCCGGGGGGGCGTTTTCACATGGCCACCGACTGGCAGCCCTACGCCGAGTACATGGTCGAGACCATGAACGAGGCGCCCGGGTTTGAGACGCTGGCGCAAGACAGCGATTACGTACCGCGCCCGGATTTCCGACCGCTGACCAAGTTTGAAACCCGCGGCGAGCGTCTGGGTCATGGCGTGTGGGATCTGATCTATCGGCGCTGCGACTGACCGGACAAGTGATTGAGCCGAGAGTAGCCGGGCCGTACGCATGATGTAAAAAAGCCGCCCCAAAGGGGCGGCTCAAGGACCGTGACTAGCTTGATGAGGAGATGAACCACTCGATACCTGACATATCGGGTTGTTCATGTGGTGACTGGCGATCACCACATCTCAAAGATAACCATTCTCATTTGGCCGGTCAAGACAAATGAGAATATTTTTTAAATGAATGTCTGCTGTTATTGCTCGGCGGCCCTGCATCTTTTCTGCGCGCTGCCCGGCACCCGCTCGATCATCGGACGCTGTGACCATGCCGCTACCTGAATCGTCTTCCCGGATACCGTCACTGCGCTGGCTCAATACGCTGGTCGTGGTCACGCTGATCACGGTGACCGTGGCCATCACCTATCTGGGATATTACTACGTGGGCGCCGGCAATCGCTCACAGGTGACCTGGTTTGCCCCCGAGCTTGAATGCCGGCCATTGACCGAGCGCTGCTTCACGGCGCTGGGGCGTTTTGGCGAGATGCAGACACGGTGGCATTGGCAAGGGGCGCAGTTGAGTGTGGAAATGACGCTTGACGGTCTCGACGCCGAGCAGGTCCGCGCGCAGCTTGAAGAAACAGACGCTCATCCGCGGCACATGACGACGTTGCTGTCGGCCACGGCGCCCGGTCAGTATCGGGGTACGTTCGAGCTTCCCTCGTGCGGTGGTGAGGCGCAGCGCCTACGAGGCAGCCTTGCGGTGACCACGGCTCGCGGCGTGCTGGGCAGCTGGTACGATCTATCGCTGCCGTGTCGCTGATGCACAATGTCACGGCGGCTGACACATGAATTTTCCTATTAATTATCCACACGGCGTTGGGAATTTTTTCTTGACACCGGCAAAAGGCGCTCACCGAGGCCGTTTTGACACCGAGCGTCGCTGTTTTCATAAATAATGATATTAAACAGCGTGTTAAAAATTTTTTGTCACTTTTCTTTGCCGGATGTGCCATGCGCATGATGAAGGGATGCGACATTTATGCACAGGCCGTCAGGCGGTAATAAAACACTACCTCACAGCCTTATCCACAGGGCGTTCGGCTCGGGATTAATGACGAACCGTTACAGACTGTCAGACATGAAAAAGCCACCGGGCGGTCACACTCGGTGGCAGATCAGCATCATGATGCTGTCGTTTTAACCGGCCGGCTGGGTCTCGGCACTGTCTGGCTGAGTGGCGCCGGTCGCGTCGCCTTCAGCAGCGGTGGCGTCGTCACCCACGCCCAGCAGTTCCACCTTGAAGATCAGGGTCTGGTTCGGCTCGATCGGGCCGGTGCCCGCTTCGCCGTAGGCCAGCTCGGACGGCACGTAGATTTCCCACTCATCGCCCGGGTGCATCATCTTCAGGGCTTCCTGCCAGCCGGGGATCACCTGATTGACCTGGAAGGTGACCGGCTCGCCACGCTCGTAGGAGCTGTCAAAGACGTTGCCATCGAGGGTGCGGCCTTCGTAATTGACGCGGACCTGGTCTTCATCGCCGGGCTGGGCACCGCTGTCGTCGCCTTCTTCCATGACACGGTACTGAAGGCCGGACTCGGTGGTTTCCACGCCATCCTTGTCGGCGTTTTCTTCCAGAAACTGCTGGCCGGCCTGGGCGTTTTCGTCGGCCTGCTGCTGCATCTGTTGCTGCTGCTCGGCAATCATCTGCTGCTGATACTGCTGCAGGGCATCACCGATCTGCTGATCGCTCAGACGAATGTCGCTGCCGTCATAGACATCCTTGATGCCGCTGGTGAAGTTATCAACATCCAGATCCTCCATGTCTTCATGAAGGTTGCGGGCCAGCGTCACGCCCACGGCATAGGCCAGACGCGCCTGGTCGGACTCGAAGTCGTCCTGCTGCTGCGCGTCATTGTCGTTGCCGTTTTGCTGGGCCTGCTCCTGCTGCGGGGCCTGGTCATCGGCGCTGTTGTCCTGACTGTCGTCGGCATCGGAACAGCCTGTCAGTACGATCAGCGTGCTCAGAGTGACCGCGCTCAACAGTTTATTCATGAAATCTCCTTGTACACATGGTCATCAAGGGATGTTGGACAACACCCAGTGAAAAAAATCACGCCAATCCCTGAAGGAATGTCGATTGCCTTTCAACGGACTATCAGCACGATGGGGGCGCCATATTGTCACTTTCAAGGCGTAGTTGGGAAATCAGTCGCTGATGACGCTGCTCTAGCACGCCGGTCAGCGGCTTTAAAAGCGTCTCTCGGCAGGCAGAGGCGGGGCAGGGTACGCCGGTCGCAATGCCCAGCGCCTCGAGCCGTCGCAGCGTTTCGCGCTCGCCTTGCAGCTCGGCTTGTTTGATATGCGTGCGCATCGCTTCGAGTTCGGGCCGGTCGAGGGCCTGTGGTTTTAGATCGCGGCGCAGCTGTCGCAGCGGCTGCGTGTAGTGCTGCTGCCACTGGCGCACGGGAGCAAGCTCCTGGTCGATATCGAGGCCCGGTGCCCGGCCATGGGCGAGCAGCCACAGACCCCAGAGCAGCTCGCAGACGTCGAGGCCGGCCTCGTCCTGCAGGGCAAGCAGTGCCTCGCTGACGCCGGGGCGGGCATAAAGGGCCAGCGCCCAGGGCCAAAGCGGGGCGAGATTTCGGTTAGAATGGGAACCCATTGACTTGTTCATTCGACCACTTATCGGCAACCGGCCGGACAGGATACTGCATGATCGCATTTCGCCAGCTCGAGCTCCAACGTGGCGGGGTACCGCTGATCGAGTCCGCAGACTTCATGCTCTCGATGGGACACCACGCCGGCATTGTGGGCGCCAACGGCACCGGTAAATCGAGCCTTTTCCAGCTGATTCTGGGGCAGTTGACGCCCGAGCGCGGCGAGGTGGCGCTCAATGGCGGGGTGCGGATTGCCCACATGAGCCAGGAGATTGTGACGCTTTCGCGCAGCCTGACCGATTTCGTGCTCGACGGTGATCACGCCCTGCGCGAGACACAAAAGGCGCTGGAGGCGGCGCACGCTGCCGGTGAGCACCATCGCGAGGCCGAACTGCACGGCGCGATCGAATCACTGGATGGCTACACGGCAAGAGCCCGGGCCGAACAGCTGCTGGTCGGGCTCGGCTTTGCCCAGCGCGACCTTGACCGGCCGCTGTCGGACTTCTCGGGTGGCTGGCGCATGCGCGCCAATCTGGCGCAGACGCTGTTCAAACCCTCGGATCTGATGCTGCTCGATGAGCCGACCAACCACCTGGATCTGGACGCGCTGCTGTGGCTTGAACAGTGGCTGGTGCGCTATCCCGGCACGCTGCTTTTGATCTCGCACGACCGGGACTTTCTCGATGCGGTGTGCGATCACATCGTGCATTTTGATCAGCGCCACGTGCAGCTCTATCGCGGCAACTTCACCACTTTTGAGCGTACTCGTGCCGAGCGGCTGGCCCAGCGCGAGGCCGAGCGCGAGAAGCAGCAGGCGCGCCGAGCCGAGATCGAGGATTTCGTGCGCCGCTTTCGTGCCAAGGCGACCAAGGCCAAGCAGGCCCAGAGCCGGCTCAAGATGCTCGAGCGCATGGAGGATATCGCCCCGCTGCGCGCCGAATCGCCGTTTCGCTTCCGGCTGCCCTGTTCCGACAAGGTCTCTCATCCGCTGCTGTCGATTGATCATGCCGCCATCGGCTACGGCGAATCGCCGATCGTGGACAACGTGCGATTGTCGCTGGCGCCGGGCAGCCGTATCGGGTTGCTGGGCCCCAATGGCGCCGGTAAATCAACGCTGATCAAAGCGCTGACCGGCGAGCTGGCCCTGCTCAAGGGGGAGCGCACCGAGGGCGAGCATCTGGCGGTGGGCTATTTCGCCCAGCATCAGCTCGACGCGCTGGATTTAAGTGCCAGTGCCTTCATGCACGTGCAGCGCATGTCGCCGCAGGCCTCCGAGCAGGTGATTCGCGACTTTCTGGGCGGCTTCGGCTTTCGCGGCGATGATGCCTTTGAGGTGATTATCCGCTTCTCCGGCGGTGAAAAGGCCCGCCTGGCGCTGGCCCTGATTGCCTGGCAAAAGCCCAACCTGCTGCTGCTTGATGAGCCGACCAACCACCTGGATCTGGACATGCGCGACGCGCTGACGGAGGCGCTGGCCGCCTTCGACGGCGCCGTGCTGATCGTCTCGCACGACCGCCATCTGCTGCGCGCCAGCGTCGATGAGTTCTGGTGCGTGGCCGATGGCCGGGTGTTTGCCTTTGACGGCACGCTGGAGGACTACCGGCTGTGGCTGAAAAATCGCCTCACCGAGGCTGCCCGCAGCCCCGACCCGGAGGCCGATGAGAGTGCCGCGCCGAAGGAGGATCGCCGGGCCACGCGCCGTGCCGCCGCCGAGCTTCGCGAGCAGTTAAAGCCCTTGAAAAAGCAGCGCGACGCCGCCGAGAAGTCGATGGAAAAGGCGCAAAAGGCGCTCGAGGCCGTGGAAGAAAAGCTGTCGGACCCGACAATCTACGAAGCCGATCAAAAGGCGCGACTCACCGAGCTGTTGCGCGAGCAGGGCGAATGGAAGGCGCGTCTGGAAAGCGACGAGCAGGCCTGGATGGAGGCCGAAGAGGCGCTCGAGGAGATGCAGGCGCAGCTTACCGCCTCCTGACATGCCGGTGGTAGGCAGATGTCGGCAGCGGGCTACACTGGGAGGGCATTGACCGACACCGACTGACTTCAGGGAGCAGAGATGCCCTACGATAACCGTGATGACATTCCCGACAGTGCCCGCAAGGTACTGCCGCCGCATGCCCGCACCATCTACAAGGAAGCCTTCAACAGCGCCTGGGAGGAGTACGCCAGGCCTGAAGACCGCCGCGGTAATGCCTCGCGGGAAGAGACGGCCCACGCCGTGGCCTGGAAGGCTGTCGAGTCGAAGTATCACAAGGGCGATGATGGCAAGTGGCACCCGAAACACTGATTCGGACTCCATCTATATTGCCGTTCTGCCGATTCCGGAAAAGGGCCGCCACATCATTGTGGCGGCCCTTTTTGTGTCTGACGACCGATGACCGGCGGGCGCCTATTCGGCGTAGATCATCTTTCGCGTCATGCCGCCATCGACGGGGAAGTGCTGGCCGGTAATGAAGCCGGCTTCCGGACCTGCCAGAAAGGCCACCAGCGCGGCGATATCATCGGGATGGCCCACGCGGCCGACCGGATGCTGCTGGCGATCGATGTCACTGTGCGACGGCGCTTCACGGTTGGCGGCCTTTTGATGATCGCCGGTTTCGATCCAGCCGGGGCAGATGGCGTTGACGCGAATGTTCGGGCCAAGGCTGGTGGCCATCGCATGGGTCAGCGCCAGAAGCCCGCCCTTGCTGGCCGCATAGCCTTCGCTTTCGGGTTCGGACTGCAGCGCGCGGGTCGAGGCCATGTGGATGATCGAGCCCTGTGTCCGGCGCAGCAGCGGGATCGCTGCGCGTGAGCAGAGAAAGGCGCCGGTGAGATGATTGTCCAGCCAGTGATGCCAGCGCTCGAGCGACAGCGACTCCAGTGGCCCGCAGTATGGATCGGCCGGGCCTGCATTGTTGACCAGCAGATCCAGCCGGCCCTGCCAGTTTTCCAGCTGTTTGAAGGCATCACCGACCGCTGCTTCATCGCTGACGCTGGCAGTGATGGCCAGAAGCCTTGTCGAGTCATGGCGTTCGCGCATCTCCTCGATGGCGTCAGCGTCGATATCGAGAATCGCCACGCGCCAGTCGCGGGCGATGAGGTAGTCGGTCACACCGCGGCCGATACCCTGCGCGCCGCCGGTGATCAGCGCCACGCGCGCGTTGTCGGTAGAAGAGGGGATGCTCATGGGCTTTGCCTTTCCAAAAGAGCGAACGTGATCAGCTTTCCAGTATGAACGTGACGGGGCCGTCGTTGACCAGTGAGACCTGCATGTCGGCACCAAAGCGCCCGGTTTCGACGCTTGTATGCGCCCTGCGGGCCGAGGCGACCAGATGATCGAACAGCCGCTTGCCGTCTTCCGGTGTGGCGCCGCTGGAAAACCCCGGGCGCAGCCCCTTGCGGGTATCAGCCACCAGGGTGAACTGAGAAACCAGCAAAAGCCCGCCACCGGTTGTTGACAGCCCCAGGTTCATGCGGCCCTCGTCGTCGCCGAAAATGCGGTAGTTGAGCATTTTTTGCAGCAGCTTGTCGGCGCGCTCGGGGGTGTCATCGCGCTCGACGCCGATCAGGGCAAGAAGTCCCCCATCGATGGCGCCAATGCGCTCGCCGTCAACATGCACGCTTGCCTGGCTTACCCGCTGAATCAGCGCCCGCATGGTCTCTCCGTGGTCAACAGGGTTATAGAAAGGACCCGCCGCACCCGGCTACCAGGTGCGACACAGCATCAGATCGCCGCGGGTTTCGGTCAGCAGTCGCTCCAACAGGCTGTCGGTGGCGCGACCGATGCCGACGCGAATGTGGCTGCCCAGCGCCAGCAGGTCGGGCGGCTGCTGGCGCAGCCGGTCGAGCAGCACCTGCGAGGGGTCGCCCTGCTGCAGCACCAGCTCCAGATCGGGCCTGGCATGCAAATCGGCCATCAGCCGCTCGGTTTCGAGCTCGAGCTGCTGGCGCAGGCGCTGGCGCTCCAGGTCGCGCCAGTGCTGGTAGTTGGTGCCTTCACAAAGCTCCATCGCCACTGGCATGTCCCAGGCGTGCAACAGCGTCAGGCGCACGTTGGGAAAACGCGTCAGCACCTCCTTGAGGGTGTGGCGCGAGGCCAGCGAGAAATCCACCGGCACCAGGATGTCCTGCCAGTCCGGCTCGCCGTCGTGCGGGATGCTGACCACCGGGCAGGGCGCCCGGCGCATGACGCGCGACAGGGTCGTGCCGCCGATCAGGTCCGGCTGGCCCTGCTTGCGATGGGTGCCCATGACGATCATCGAGGCGCTGCGCTCGTAGGCCTCGCGAATGATCTCGGCGTAGGGCACGCCGCTGACGATATGAATTTCGGTGGCCGGGCGCACCAGCTCATGATGCTCGCACAGCGCGTTGAGGTTGCGATCGATCTCTTCTTCGATGGCATGCACCAGCGCCGGAAGGGTCTGCTCGGGCAGATAGGGGTCCACGACATGCAGGATGTCCAGGCGCGACTGGCTGCGCTGCGACAGATGCAGCGCCCGTACCAGGGCTGCCTGACATTCATGGGAGAGATCTGTGGCCAGTAGCAGCGTCGTATTCATGGCTGAATCCTTGCCCGGTAAAAAGGAGGGCGCTTGCAGGGGTCGGTAATGTCAGGAGCACCGCTGAAATGATAGTGGTTGCCTGCCCGTGCAGCTACCACCAGGCGTGAAAGTGATGCGCCGGCCCCTGGCCCTTGCCGATGTTCAGGCGGTCGGCGGCCTCCAGCGCCTGGCTCATGTAGACCTTGGCCTGGCGGATGGCCTCGATCGGCGTGTCATGCCGGGGCAGCAGGGCCGCAATGGCAGAGGCCAGCGTGCATCCCGAGCCGTGCAGCGAGCGCGTGGCGATCCTTGGTGCCTCCAGCCAGTGGGTGCCGTCGGGCGTGAGCACCAGATCGTTGCTGACATCGCCTTTCAGATAGCCGCCCTTGAGGACCACGATATCGCAGCCCAGCGCGCCGAGTTTCGGCAGCATCGCCTCCATGGCGTCATGGTCTGACGGGATGTCGGTGTCCAGCAGCACGGCGGCTTCCGGCAGATTGGGCGTGATGACATCGGCAATCGGGATCAATACGTCACGCACGGCGTGAAAGCCGTCACGGTCCACCAGCATATCGCCGCTTTTGGCCACCATGACCGGGTCCAGTACCACATGGGCCGGCCGGTAGCGCTCGATGAATTCCCGGATCAGACGGGCCGTGTCGAGATCACTGACCATGCCGATCTTGACGCAATCGATGGCGATATCCTCAAACACGGCATCAAGCTGGCTGCGAATCAGGCGCTGGGGCAGGGCCATGACATCGCGAACGCCACAGGTGTTCTGGGCCAGTACGGCCGTGAGTACGCTGGTGGTGTAGGCGCCCAGGGCGCTGGCGGCCTTGATGTCAGCGGACTGCCCGGCGCCGCCGCTGGGATCGGTACCGGCAATGGAGAGAAAACGAATCGGGCGCATGGGCTATCCAGAGATTGAAAACAGCGTACTGTATGACAGGCGACGGTGCCGGCATCTGCGCTGGTGAAAGGGATGCAACCAAAGTCTAATGCAGCTTTACAATATTTTGGTTGGATACACGAAGGCTACAGGGAGAGCATTCCAAAATCGACATCAAAAAAGCCGCTGACGGCATTGGCAAAATCCCGCATCGGCTTCTAATGTAACGATGGTGATCTCGAGGCTGACCTGACCTTCTGCAGTCGAGAATTTCCTGTCATTCGGGCGATGTTTTCCGGGTGGTTGAATAACGAAAGTTCCGGTTGATGCAATGTCGCCGGAGCAGACCGAGATGAGTGAGCGCCCATGGATCTGGCAGCGCAACTGGCCCAAAACTGGTCGGTCGGTGTTTTCATTGTCGCCGTACTGGCCCTTTGTACCTTCATGGTGACCGCATCTGCCCTGCTTGGCGGGCGGGCATGGGGGCACAAAAAGGAAACGCCCTACGAGTCCGGCATCGTGCCGACCGGTAGTGCCCACCAGCGTTTCTCGGTCAAGTTCTACATGGTTGCCATGCTCTTCGTCATCTTTGACGTGGAAGCCCTGTATCTCTTCGGCTGGGCCATCTCCATACGCGAAACCGGCTGGGCCGGACTGATCGGCGCCAGCATTTTCATCTTCATCCTGCTGGCCGGTCTGATCTACGACAGCCGTGTCGGTGCGCTGGATTGGGTGCCGAGACGACGAACCCAGCCGGACCGGGTTCACCAGCCTGCCCAGCGTGATCATACCGACGACTGAGTACCGCAGACGCAGGCCGGGTGGCCGCCTGACAGGGCTTCAGTACCGATCAATGACGTTTTCCGGGAGGACTCTGAATGTCCTACAAGCTTACGCGCATCGACCCCGATGCTTCCCAGAACAGTCAGTACCCGGTCGGGGAGCGACGCGTCGTCGATGACCCCATGGATGATCAGGTGCATCGCAATGTTTTCATGGGCAAGCTCGAAAACATCATGCACAACGTCGTCAACTGGGGGCGCAAGAACTCCCTTTGGCCCTACAATTTCGGGCTTTCCTGCTGCTACGTCGAAATGACCACGGCCTTTACCGCGCCGCACGACATCGCGCGCTTTGGCTCCGAGGTGCTGCGCGCCTCGCCCCGTCAGGCCGATGTGATGGTCATTTCGGGCACCTGCTTCGTGAAGATGGCGCCCATCATTCAGCAGCTTTATGACCAGATGCTCGAACCCAAATGGGTCATCTCGATGGGGTCGTGTTCCAACTCCGGCGGCATGTACGACATCTATTCGGTGGTGCAGGGCGTCGACAAGTTTCTCCCCGTCGATGTTTATATACCGGGCTGCCCGCCTCGACCTGAAGCCTTCCTTCAGGGGCTGCAGCTGTTGCAGGACTCCATCCAGCAGGAGCGTCGTCCGCTGACCTGGGTGGTCGGCGACCAGGGCGTTTACAAGGCGGAGATGCCCTCTCAGCGTGAAAAAAGGCGCGAAGAGCGCATTGCCGTTACCGAGCTGCGTTCACCCGATGAAGTGTAGCGACCGGCACAAGAGCCACCACGGGGCAGACAGGTCCGGATCACTGGCGATGGAAAACAACGGATGACGACCGAGACTTCAAAGGCAGGCGACACCACCTTCGCCATTGTCGATGAGCTGAAGGCCCGCTTCGGCGAGGCGAATCTGGTGGTGCAGCCCACGCTGACCGGCATGCCGGTGGTATGGGTCGCGCGTGAACAGCTCATCGAGGTCATGCGCTTCGTGCAGCAGGTCAAAAAACCGTTTGTCATGCTCTATGACCTGCACGGCGTGGACGAACGTCTGCGCATGCACCGAAGCGGCCTGCCGCCGGCAGACTTTACGGTGTTCTATCAGCTGATGTCGCTTGAACGTAACAGCGAGCTGATGATCAAGGTGGCACTACACGAGGATGACCTGCGCGTCCCGACCCTGTGTAACGTCTATCTCAACGCCAACTGGTACGAGCGTGAAGTCTTTGACATGTTCGGTATCGAGTTCGCGGGGCACCCTCACCTGACCCGCATGCTGATGCCGCCGACCTGGAACGGTCATCCGCTGCGCAAGGACTATCCGGCGCGGGCAACCGAGTTCGATCCCTACACGCTGACGATGGAAGGCCAGGACCGCGAACAGGAAGCGCTGCGTTTCAAGCCCGAAGACTGGGGCATGAAGCGTCAAAGCGGCGATACCGACTACATGTTCCTGAACCTGGGGCCCAACCACCCCTCCGTGCACGGCGTCTTTCGTATCGCGCTGCAGCTGGACGGCGAGGAAGTGGTCGATTGCGTCCCGGATATCGGCTATCACCATCGCGGCGCCGAGAAGATGGCCGAACGCCAGTCCTGGCACAGCTACATTCCCTACACCGACCGGATCGATTACACCGGCGGGGTCATGAACAACCTGCCCTATATTCTGGCGACCGAAAAGCTGGCCGGGATTACCGTCACGCCGCGTGCCGAAACCATCCGCGTGATGATGGCGGAGATGTTTCGCATCAACTCCCACCTGCTGTTTCTGGGTACCTTTTTGCAGGATCTGGGGGCGATGTCGCCGGTCTTTTATACCTTCAGCGACCGCCAGCGTGCCTATTACGTGATCGAGGCGATCACCGGATTTCGCATGCATCCGGCGTGGTTTCGTATCGGTGGCGTGGCGCATGATCTGCCGCGCGGCTGGGAGAAGCTGGTCCGCGATTTTCTGGACTGGATGCCGCCGCGCCTTGATGAGTACGAGCGCGCCATGATGGACAACTCCATCGTGCGCGAGCGTACGGTCAACATTGCCACCCATACCACGGCCGAGGCGCTGACCTGGGGCGTGACGGGGCCCAACCTGCGGGCCACCGGTCTCAAGTATGATTTGAGAAAGGCCAAACCCTACTCGGGCTATGAAAACTTCGATTTTGATATTCCGGTCGGCACCAACGGCGATGTGTTTGATCGCGGCATGCTGCGCATCGAGGAGATGCGTCAGAGCCTTCGCATCATCGAGCAGTGTCTGAAAAACATGCCCGAGGGCGACTACAAGGCGGATCATCCGCTGACCACGCCGCCGCCGCGCGACAAGATGCTTCAGCACATCGAGACCCTGATCACGCACTTTCTGCAGGTCTCCTGGGGGCCGGTGCTCAAGCCCAACGAGTCGTTTCAGATGATCGAGGCGACCAAGGGACTCAACAGCTACTACCTGACCAGCGATGGCAACACCATGAGCTATCGCACCCGGATTCGTACGCCCAGCTTTGCCCACCTTCAGCATATTCCGGCAGTCATCAACGGCGGTTTCGTGCCGGATCTGATCGCGCATCTGGGCAGCATCGACTTTGTAATGGCCGACGTGGATCGATAACCATGACCATGGATACTCCCGCAACCGGCAATACCCGTGTCAGCAAGGCCAGTCAGGGTAACCTGATCGCCACCGCCGGGCGTCCGGACGATTTCGAGCTGACCGAGGAAGAGCGCTCCGAGATCGAGCACGAGATGGGGCACTACGAAAACCCGCGGGCGGCCTCCATCGGCGCGCTCAAGATCGTGCAAAAGCGTCGCGGCTGGGTCTCGGACGGCGCCGTAATCGCCATCAGTGACGTGCTGGGCATTCCCTCCAGTGACGTCGAGGGCGTGGCGACGTTTTACAGCCTGATCTTTCGCCAGCCGGTCGGGCGTCACGTGGTGCTGGTCTGTGACAGCAGCTCCTGTTTTCTGACCGGCCATGACGAGTTGCTTGGGGCTATTTCAAGCGAGCTGGGTATCGGACTGGGTCAGACCACCGGTGACGATCGCTTCACGCTGTTGCCGGTGTGCTGTCTGGGGGCCTGTGATCGGGGGCCGGCACTCATGATCAATGAAGACCTGCACGGACCGCTTGAACCCGGCGACGTGTCGGCACTTCTGGAGCGCTACACATGACCAGCCATCTCTTTTCCACCAGCACCAACGGCGAAACCCATCCGCTGACCTATCGTCTGCGCGAGGATCGCGGCTATGTGGGGCTGGAAGAATTTCAGCAAAAGGACGGCTACGAGGCGGTGCGCACCACCCTGCGTGATTTGTCGCCGGATGACCTGATCGAGAACATGAAGACTGCCAATCTGCGCGGTCGCGGCGGCGGCGGTTTCTCGGCCGGCACCAAGTGGAGCCTGACGGCGCGCGGTGACGATCACCCGCGGGGCTACATCGTCTGCAACGCCGACGAGATGGAGCCGGGTACCTTCAAGGACCGCATGCTGATGGAGGAAACGCCTCATCTGTTGATCGAGGGGATGATTCTGGCCGGCTACGCCAACAATGCGCGCATGGGCTATATCTTTTTGCGCGGCGAGTACGTGCTGGCGGCTGCGCGTATCGAACAGGCGCTGGCCGAGGCTCGCGAGGCCGGCATTCTGGGCCCGAAGGTGTGCGACAGCGACTTTGATTTCGACATCTTTTTGCACACCGGCGCCGGGCGCTACATCTGCGGCGAAGAGACCGCACTGATCAACTCGCTGGAAGGCCGACGCGCCAACCCGCGCTCCAAGCCGCCTTTTCCGGGCCAGAGCGGGGCCTGGGGCAAGCCGACCGTGGTCAACAACGTCGAGACGCTGTGCAACGTGCCGGCCATCGCCCTGCGCGGCGGCGAGTGGTACCAGAACCTTTCCGGCGATCGCAGCGAAGACGGTGGGACCAAGATTTTCGGCGTTTCCGGTCGGGTGAAAAGGCCCGGGCTTGTCGAGCTGCCGATGGGCATCACCGGTGCCGAGCTTCTCGATATGGCCGGCGGTATGCGCGACGGCCTTGAGCTCAAGACCTGGCTGCCGGGCGGCGGCAGTACCGGCTTTTTGCTGCCGGAGCATCTGGACATACCGCTGGAATTTGATGCCATCGGCAAGGCCGGCAGTCGCCTGGGGACAGGGCTGATGACCGTGGTGGCGCATAACCAGAGCGTGGTGTCGCTGACCCGCAATCTCGAGGAGTTCTTTGCCCGCGAGTCGTGCGGCTGGTGCACGCCGTGTCGTGACGGGCTGCCCTGGAGCGTGAAGATCCTGCGCGCCATCGAGCGCGGCGAGGGTGAAAAGGGCGATATCGACATGCTGGTGGCGCTTGCCAATGACATCGGGCCCGGCAAGACGTTTTGTGCCCACGCCCCGGGGGCGGCAATGCCGCTGGAAACGGCCATCGAGCATTTCAGACACGAGTTTGAAGCCGGTATTCGCCACCCGGAACGCGAAGCCCACGCCGAGCCGATCCCGGTAGGTTCGGTGTAGTGAGCGGACGTGATGCAACGAATGAGATAACGATCAAGGTGCCCGGTGATCGCCGGGCCGTGACAGGCAAAAGGCAGGGTTCATGGCAACCATTCATGTAGACGGAAAGGACTACGAGGTCGACGGCAGTGACAATCTGCTGCACGCCTGCCTGTCGCTGGGCCTCGACATTCCCTATTTCTGCTGGCACCCGGCGCTGGGCAGTGTGGGCGCCTGCCGCCAGTGCGCGGTCAAACAGTACAAGGACGCCGACGACGAGCGCGGCATGCTGGTGATGTCCTGCATGGCGCCGATCAAGGATGATTCGTATATCTCGATCGATGACGAGGAAGCAAAGGCCTTTCGCGCCAGCGTCATCGAGTGGCTGATGACCAACCACCCGCACGATTGCCCGGTCTGTGAAGAGGGTGGCCACTGCCACCTGCAGGACATGACGGTCATGACCGGCCACGACCGTCGCCGCTATCGCTTCAAAAAGCGCACGCACAAAAATCAGTATCTCGGCCCCTTCATCGGCCATGAGATGAACCGCTGCATTACCTGCTATCGCTGCGTGCGCTTTTACAAGGACTATGCCGGTGGCGAGGATCTGGGTGCTTTTGGCGCCCACGAAAACATCTATTTCGGCCGCACGGTCGACGGTACGCTGGAAAACGAGTTTTCCGGCAACCTGACCGAGGTCTGTCCGACCGGTGTGTTTACCGACCGCACCCACTCCGAGCACTACACGCGCAAGTGGGACATGCAGTTTGCCCCCAGCATCTGCCACCAGTGCTCCAGCGGCTGCAACACCAGCCCGGGCGAGCGCTATGGGGAAGTGCGCCGGATCGAGAACCGCTACAACGGTGACGTGAACCACTATTTCCTGTGTGACCGCGGCCGCTTTGGCTATGGCTACGTCAACAGAGCCGACCGCCCGCAGCAGCCGACCCACCGACTCGATGATCAAGAGCCTGAACTTCTGACCGTGGACGATGCGCTGGATCGCACCGCGGCGCGCCTGAAGGGCAGTGCCCGGGTCATCGGCATCGGCTCGCCGCGCGCCAGCCTGGAAAGCAACCACCTGCTGCGCGAAATGGTCGGCGCCGAGAACTTCTCGACCGGGATTGCCGGTCGCGAGCTCGAATGTCTCGAGCTGATCCAGACGCTTCAGCGCGAAGGACACTGGCACATCCCGTCCATGCGCGAGATCGAGGAGCACGACGCGGTCATCGTGCTGGGTGAGGATCTGATCCAGAGCGCGGCGCGTGTGGCGCTGGCCGTGCGCCAGGCGGCCAACGCCCGCGGCGAGGACATGGCCGAGGCCAACGACATTCCGGCATGGAATGCCAACGCGGTCGAGACGCTGCGCCAGGGGCGCACCCGACCGGTTTTTATCGCCTCGCTGACCGAAACGCGGCTGGACGACATCGCCCGCGATACCTGGCACGGCGCCCCGGAAGAGATTGCCCGGCTGGGGATGGCGCTGGCCCATGCACTTGATGCGTCGGCCCCGGCCATCGAGGACATGGATGACACCGCGCAAGCGCTGGTTGACACCATGGCCGAGGCACTCAAGGGCGCCGAGCGTCCGCTGATCATCTCCGGTACCAGCCTTGGCAGCACCCACGTTCTGCAGTCTGCCGCCAATCTGGCGCAGGCGCTGAGCGCGGTCGGCAAGACACCTTCTGTCTCATTGATCAGCGGTGAGGCCAACAGCACCGGCCTGACCATGCTGGGCGGGCACTCGCTGGAGTGGGCGCTTGAGACCATGCAGTCCGACGACGGTCGAGCCGATGCCGCCGTCGTGCTGGAAAACGACCTGTATCAGCGCCTGGCAAGCGCCACCATTGATCAGGCCCTGACATCGCTCAAGACGCTGATTGTGATCGATCATCAACGTACGCCCACGCTGGAGCGTGCCCATCTGGCGCTGCCGGCGGCGACCTTTGCCGAAGGTGACGGCACGCTGGTCAGCCATGAAGGCCGCGCCCAGCGCTTTTTCCAGGTCTATGACCCGAGCTATTACCGCCCCAACGATCTCACCCACGAGAGCTGGCGCTGGCTGCACGCCCTGCATACCACCATGGAAGGGCGCGGCGTCGACTGGACCCAGATCGATGACGTCACGGCCGACTGCGCTCAGGTGCATCCCGAGCTTGCCGGCATTCGCAACGCCGCGCCGAGTGCCTCGTTTCGTATCCGCGGGCAAAAGCTGGCCCGCTCGCCGCACCGCTCCAGCGGCCGCACGGCCATGCGCGCCAACCTCAGCGTGCATGAGCCCCGTACCCCGCAGGATGCCGACTCCGCCTTCGCCTTCTCGATGGAAGGCTACAGCGGCTACGGTGAACCCCGCTCCCAGGTGGCCTTTGCCTGGGCGCCGGGCTGGAACTCGCCGCAGGCCTGGAACAAGTTTCAGGACGAGGTCGGTGGGCATCTGAGTGCCGGTGATCCGGGCATTCGACTCTTCGATCAGCAGCGCAGTGATGCAGGAGAGCGTCCCTGGTTTACCGACATCCCCGACACCTTTGAGCCGCGGGATGACTGCTGGTACGTCGTGAGCCTGCCGCAGCTTTTCGGGGGCGAGGAGATGTCGGCCCGCGCCGAGCCGATCCAGGAGCGCATGAGCGAGACGTTCGTGGTGCTGGGTCAGGATGATGCCGACCGCCTTGGTGTGACGCCGGGAGAAACGATCCATCTGCAGACCTCCGGCCATCAGCTCCATTTGCCGGTGCGCATCAGCCGCGAGATGCGCCCGGGGCTGATCGGCCTGCCGCATCTGCCCGGCATTCCCCACGGGCTTGCCGGTGAGTGTGCCACCGTGACCGTGGAGGTAAGCGCATGAGCTGGATGAGTACCGATGTGCTGCTGGCCATCGTGGCAGGCGTTTTGAAGGCGATCGTGATCCTGCTGGCCGCTGTGCTGTCGGGTGCCTTTCTGACCGTGATTGAACGACGGCTTCTGGGCCTGTGGCAGGACCGCTACGGCCCCAACCGGGTCGGCATCTTCGGGTCGGCGCAGCTGATCGCGGACATGATCAAGATCTTTTTCAAGGAAGACTGGATCCCGCCCTTTGCCGATCGAAAGCTTTTCGTACTGGCCCCGGCGATCGCCTTCGCTTCGCTGTTGCTGTCGTTTCTGATCATTCCCATTACCCCCACCTGGGGCGTGGCGGATCTCAATATCGGCATTTTGTTCTTCTTCGCCATGGCCGGCATCAACGTCTATGCGGTGCTCTTTGGCGGCTACGCCAGCGCCAACAAGTACGCTTTGATCGGGGCGATGCGCGCCTCGGCCCAGACGCTGTCCTATGAGGTCTTCATCGGGCTGTCGCTGATGGGCGTGGTGGCCATGACCGGCTCGTTCAACATGCGCGATATCGTCAACGGTCAGGAAGGGCTCTGGTATATCGTGCCGCAGTTCTTCGGCTTTTTAACCTTTCTGATTGCAGGCGTTGCGGTGACGCACCGGGCGCCGTTTGACCAGCCCGAGGCGGAGCAGGAAATCGCCGACGGCTACCACGTCGAATACTCGAGCATGAAGTTCGGCATGTTCTTCATCGGTGAGTACGTGGGCATCGTTCTGGTCTCGGCGCTTTTGACCACCCTGTTCATGGGAGGCTGGCACGGGCCACTGCTGCCGCCGATTGTCTGGTTCCTGCTCAAGACCTCCTTTTTCGTCATGCTCTTCGTTCTGGCGCGTGCGGCACTGCCGCGTCCGCGCTATGACCGGGTGATGCAGTTCGGTTGGAAGTTCTGTCTGCCGCTGACGCTCATCAATCTTCTGGTAACCGGGGTGGTCGTCCTGCTGACGGCCTGATCCCGGTCATCGAACAACGAACGAGGCAGAAAACATGCTGCATTCGATCATCAAGGTAGTCACCGGCACCGGGACGCAGCTGCGTACCGGCTGGATGGTATTCAAGCATGCCTTCCACAAGCGCGAGACGGTCAACTACCCCGAAGAACTTCCCTATCTGCCGCCGCGCTATCGCGGACGCATCGTGCTGACCCGCGACCCTGACGGCGAAGAGCGCTGCGTGGCCTGCAACCTGTGCGCGGTGGCCTGTCCGGTGGGCTGCATTTCGCTGCAAAAGGGCGAAAAGGATGATGGGCGCTGGTATCCGGAATTTTTTCGCATCAATTTTTCCCGCTGCATTTTCTGCGGTCTGTGTGAAGAAGCCTGTCCGACCTCGGCCATTCAGTTGACGCCCGATTTCGAGCTGGGCGAATACAACCGCCAAGAGCTGGTCTTTGAAAAGCGCGACCTTTTGATTTCGGGTCCGGGCAAGGATCACAACTACAACTTCTATCGTGTCGCGGGACTGTCGGTGGCCGGCAAGCCCAAGGGCGCGGCGCAAAACGAGGCCGAGCCGGTCGACGTCAAAACGCTTCTGCCCTAGGGCGCAGGCAGCATCGGGGAGTTTGCCGTGGAAATCGCTTTTTATCTGGCCGCACTGGTCGCCATCGTTGCCACCTTTCGCGTCATCACACACACCAATGCCGTGCATGCGCTGCTGTATCTGATCATCTCGCTCATGGCGGTCGCCGTCGTGTTCTACAGTCTCGGGGCGCCCTTTGCGGCCGCACTCGAGGTGATCGTCTATGCCGGTGCCATCATGGTGCTGTTTGTTTTTGTGGTCATGATGCTCAATCTGGGCAGTCAGACGGCGCATCAGGAGCGCAGCTGGCTGGCACCGCGTATCTGGATTGGCCCATCGATCATGGCGGCGCTTTTGCTGGTGATTCTGGTGTTCTCCTTCTGGCACGGCGGCGGGATCGGCACGATCTCCGGTGAGGAGCTCAGCGCCAAGGAAGTCGGCACTCAGCTGTTCGGGCCTTATCTGCTGGCAGTAGAGCTTGCGGCCATGCTGTTGCTGGCAGCGCTGATTGCGGCGTCACATATCGGGCGCAACGATGACCCACAGCTTGAGCGCGACATGAATGAAAGCGTGCAGCGCGCGCCGGCAGGCAACGATGAGGGAGGGCAGGCATGAGCGGCATACCACTGGAACATGGCATGGCGCTGGCCGCCATCCTCTTTGTGCTGGGGCTTTCGGGGCTTCTGGTACGACGCAACCTGCTGTTTATCCTGATGAGTCTTGAAATCATGATGAACGCGGCCGGGCTTGCCTTTATCGTTGCCGGCATGCACTGGGGGCAGCCGGACGGTCAGGTCATGTTCATCGCGATCATTACGCTGGCAGCGGCCGAGGCCAGTATCGGACTGGGCTTTCTGATCCAGCTGCAGCGCCGTTTCAAAACGCTCGATATTGACGCAGCCAGCGAGATGAAAGGATGAATATACTGTTCCTGACTCCCCTGTTTCCGCTGCTGGGCGCGCTTGTCCTGGCATTCAATCCGCGCCTGCCGACCCGCGTTGCCGGGCTGGTGGGCGTGGGCTCGATTGGCCTGGCGGCGCTGGTCATGGTCTGGCTCAACGTGGCCTTTTACGGCGGTGCCGATAACGGCGTGACCCAGACGCTGTGGCAGTGGGTGGCGGTAGAAGACTTTCAGGTAGGCTTTTCGCTCTATCTCGATGGCCTGTCGCTGACCATGATCAGCATCATTACCGGCGTTGGTTTTCTGATTCATCTATTCGCGGCCTGGTACATGCGCGAGGACCTTGAAGGCGGTCCGGGCTTTGCACGCTTTTTCGCCTACATGAATCTGTTCGTGTTCAGCATGCTGCTGCTGGTACTGGGCGATAACCTCTTTTTGCTCTATCTGGGCTGGGAGGGCGTCGGTCTGTGCAGCTATCTGCTGATCGGTTACTACTATGAGAGCGAAGATAACGCCTGGTGCGCCTTCAAGGCCTTCATCGTCACTCGTATCGGCGATGTATTTCTGGCCATCGGCATGTTTTTGCTGTTTGCCCAGTTCGGCACGCTCAACATCCAGGAGCTGTTGCGTCTGGCGCCGGAGGCCTGGGGGCGCGGCGATCTGATGGCGGAGCTGGCCGCGCTGATGCTGCTGGGCGGGGCGGTCGGCAAGTCGGCCCAGCTGCCGCTGCAGACCTGGCTTGCCGATGCGATGGCCGGCCCTACGCCCGTGTCGGCCCTGATTCACGCCGCTACCATGGTCACCGCGGGGGTCTATCTGATCGCCCGGACGCACGTGATCTTTGAGCTGGCGCCCATGACGCTTGGTCTGGTCGGCCTGATCGGCATGATCACGCTGCTGGTCGCCGGGTTTGCCGCACTGGCGCAGACCGATATCAAGCGCGTGCTGGCTTATTCCACCATGAGCCAGATCGGCTACATGTTTCTGGCGCTCGGGGTGCAGGCCTGGGATGTGGCAATATTTCATCTGATGACGCACGCCTTTTTCAAGGCGCTGCTGTTTCTTACCTCGGGGTCGGTCATCATTGCCTGCCACCACGAGCAGAACATCTTCAAAATGGGCGGCCTTCGTAAAACGCTCAAGCTGCCCTACGCCTGCTTTTTGATCGGGGGCGCGGCGCTGTCGGCAATGCCGCTGATCTCGGCCGGGTTCTACTCCAAGGACGAGATCCTGTGGCTTGCCTTTGATCACGGCCATACCTGGCTGTGGCTCGGGGCGCTGTTCGGGGCCTTCCTGACGTCGGTTTATACCTTCCGCATGATCTTTATCGTGTTCCACGGGCGCGAGCAGATTCATCCGCATGCCGGTCGCGGACTGGCCCATCACGTACCGCTGATCGTGCTGGCGGTGCTGTCCACCTTTGTCGGGGCGATGATTCATCCGCCGCTGGAAAACGTGCTGCCGGCCGGGCCCGACGGGCAGTACGGCCACAATGTGCAGCTGATGCTCGAGGTGCTGGCCGCTGTCGTGGCGGTCGTAGGCGTGGGCATCGCCGCAGGCCTGTTCCTTGGTCGCCGTCGACTGGTCACTTCGCTGGCGCAGACGAAGGAAGGCGATCGGCTGTGGCGCTTTTTCAACAGCGCCTTTGCCTTTGACTGGCTCTATAACCGGATACTGGTCAGACCGTTTTTGTTCATTGCGCGTCTGCATCGGCTTGACTGGGTCAATAGCCTGATGAACCTCTGGCCGGGACTGGCGCTGATGCTCAACGGGCTCTTGTCCGATACCCAGAGTGGGCGGCTGCGCTGGTATGCCGCTGTCATGACAGGTGGCGCCATCGCCACGCTGTTGCTTTTGCTGCTGCTGTGAAGGGAGGGGACATGATCAGGTCGTTTCAATTCAGGGCGGTTGCCTTAAAGCGATACGCTGCCGGTGACGGGACTGCCCGGCTGTTTGTGCCCACCGTGCCCACAATAACGATCAAGGATGCGCTCACGCCATGATGTTGCCCTGGCTACTACTCATCCCCTTTATCGGGGGGCTGCTGTGCTGGCAGTTCGAGCTGATCAGACCCAACACGGCCATGCCGCGCTGGATTGCGCTGCTCTCCATGGTGTTGCTGCTGGTAATGGCGATTGTCCTGTGGGTGAGCGGCGACTACAGCCTGTCGCAGGTGGTGGGCAATACGCCTGACTGGCAGAGCCAGTTCCAGCTGCCCTGGATTCCTGCCTTTGGCATTACGTTCCATCTGGCACTCGATGGCCTGTCGCTGATCATGATCGCCCTGACCGGCATTCTGGGCATCATGGCGGTGGTCTGCTCCTGGAAGGAGATCGATCGGCGCGTCGGCTTTTTCCACCTCAACCTGATGTGGGTCATCGGCGGCGTGGTCGGGGTGTTTCTGGCCATCGACCTGTTCCTGTTCTTCTTTTTCTGGGAAATGATGCTGGTGCCGATGTACTTCCTGATCGCCCTTTGGGGGCATGAATCGGAAGGCAAGTCACCGGTGTCGGCGGCCATCAAGTTCTTTATCTATACCCAGGCCTCGGGGCTTTTGATGCTGGTGTCCATTCTGGGGCTGGTATTCATGCACTATACCCAGACCGGCGTGTTCTCCTTTGACTACTCCATCCTGCGCGAAACGCCGATCACCGGGGTCATGTCCTGGGTGCTGATGCTCGGGTTTTTCATTGCCTTTGCCGTCAAGCTGCCGGTGGTGCCGTTGCACGGCTGGCTGCCGGATGCCCACGCTCAGGCGCCGACCGCGGGCAGCGTGGATCTGGCCGGCATCCTGCTCAAGACCGCCGCCTACGGGCTTTTGCGCTTTGCGCTTCCGCTGTTCCCGGAAACCTCGCAGGCCTTTGCGCCCATCGCGATGACGCTGGGGCTGGTCGGTATCTTTTACGGTGGCGTACTGGCCTTTGCCCAGACCGATATCAAGCGGCTGATCGCCTGTTCCAGTATCTCGCACATGGGCTTTGTCCTGATCGGCATCTACTCCGGCACGCTGCTGGCGCTGCAGGGGGTCATCCTGCAGATGGTGGCGCATGCCTTCTCGGCGGCCGGGCTTTTCATGATCAGCGGCCAGCTCTACGAGCGTTTGCACACTCGTGACATGCGCCAGATGGGCGGGCTGTTTGGCCGTCTCGGGGCGCTGCCGGGCTTTGCACTGGTCTTTGTCATGGCCTCGCTGGGCATGCCGGGCACCGGCAACTTTATCGGCGAGTTTTTGATTTTGTTCGGCGCCTTTGATGTGGTGCCCTGGGTGGTCGTGATCGCCAGTGCCGGGCTTGTGCTGTCGGCCATCTACTCGCTGATTTTAATGCATCGGGTCTACTGGGGGCCGCCGCGCGAGAAGAGCACCATTGCGCGTCTGGATGGTCGCGAGTACGCCATGCTGCTGAGCACGCTGGTGCTGACCATTGCGCTGGGGCTTTACCCTCAGGTAGTGCTCGATATTTCGCAGGGCGCGATGCATGAAGTGCGTCACTGGTTTGCTGTTTCACCTTCGTTTGCGGGCTGAGCCGACATGAATCTGACCCTGTCACATCTGATCGCCCTGTTACCGCTTCTGATCGTGTGCATCACGGTCATCGTTGTCATGCTGGGCATCGCCTGGCGTCGCCATCATGTGGTGACGGCCACGCTGACCACGATCGGTCTCAACGCGGCACTGTTCTCCCTGCTGGCGGTGCTGACGGTCACACCGATTCGCGTGTCGCCGCTGCTTCTGGTCGATAATTATGCCGTGCTTTACATGGCGTTGATCCTGATTGCGGGGCTGGCCTCGACAACGCTTGCGCATGCCTATCTGGAAGGGTTCGACGACCAGAAGGAAGAGTTTTACATGCTGCTGGGCTGCTCGGTGCTGGGCGCGCTGACCATGGTGGCAAGTGATCATCTGCTGTCGCTGTTTTTCGGCCTTGAGCTTCTGAGCGTGCCGCTTTACGGCATGGCGGCCTACGCCTACCGTACCCGGCTGTCGCTGGAATCGGGCATCAAGTACATGGTGCTGTCCGCGGCGGCCTCGACCTTTCTGCTCTTTGGCATGGCGCTTTTGTATGCCGAGTCGGGCTCGCTGGCCTTCGCCGATCTGGGCGCGCGTCTGACCGAGGGTGGCGGGCATGCCAGCTGGCTGTTGATGGGCATCGGCATGATGGTAATCGCCATGGCCTTCAAGCTGTCGCTGGTGCCGTTTCATCTGTGGACCGCCGATGTCTATGAAGGCGCGCCGGCCCCGGTGACGGCCTTTCTGGCCACGGTCAGCAAGATTGCGGTCTTTGCCCTGCTGATGCGTCTGTTTTTAAGCGCGCCGGTGACCGATATCGCCAGCCTGCACACGACCGTTGCCTTCATCGCCTTTTTGTCGATGCTGGTCGGCAACCTGATGGCGCTGCGTCAGGACAACATCAAGCGGTTGATGGGCTACTCCTCCATCGGCCATCTGGGTTATCTGCTGACCGTGGTGGTGGCCAGCGACGATCTGGCGCTTCTGACCACCGGCATCTATCTGATCACCTATGTGGCGACCACGCTTGCCACCTTTGGTGTGATCGCGCTGGTGTCGAGCCCCTGGCAGGGCAGCGATGTGGCCTCCTTGAAGTTCTATCGGGGGCTGTTCTGGCGTCGCCCCTATCTGGCGGCGGTCATGACGGTGATGATGCTCTCGCTGGCCGGCATTCCAATGACGGCAGGTTTTATCGGCAAGTTCTACGTGCTGGCAACCGGCGTGGAAGCACAGCTCTGGTGGCTGGTAGCCGGTGTCATCATCGGCAGTGCTCTCAGCCTCTACTACTATCTGCGCGTTATGGTCATGCTCTATCTGCACCCGACCGAGGAGGAGCAGTACGACGCCTCCAGCGACTGGGGACAGCGTGCCGGCGGTATCATGGTCATTTTGCTGGCACTGGCCGTGCTGGTACTGGGGGTTTATCCGCAGCCGATGATCATGCTGGTCAGTGGTGCCACCCTGGGCTGAGCCCTGAAGGCCGGACCATAAAAAAGCGCCCCATCCCTGCGGATGGGGCGCTTTTTCGTGTGGCTGCCACACATAAACGCTGTTGGGTGCTAGCGCACGCTGTGCGGTGTGGTACCGCCGAGTCCGGCAATGGAAATACTGCGCGCGCACGGCAGCGGCAGGGTCACTTCTACAGCCAGCGGCAGATGGTCGGAAAAAAGCGGTGGCAGCGCGCGCAGATGGTTCATTTTGAGCGAGGGGGTCACCACGATGTGATCCAGCGCGCGAGTGGGCTGCCAGGCAGGGTAGCTGGGGATGCCACGACCCTGATCAAGAGACAGCGCCCGGGAAAAGCGCGGATGTGACCTGAGCTTGTCATGGGTGCAGTTCAGATCGCCCATGATGATAACGTTTCTGAGCGGGGCGACCAGCTCGCTGATGTAGTCGAGCTGGAGATTCTGGGTGCGTGTGCCCAGCGCCAGATGCAGCACGAAAAGATGCAGCGCTTCGGGGCCTTCGCCGAAACGAATGTGCATGGCGCCGCGCCCCTTGGGCCCGGGCAGGCGGTGGTTATCGGTATGGCTGATCGCCAGGCGACTGAGCAGGCCGTTGCTGTGCTTGGCGAACCGGCCGAAATCGCGGTTGAGCTGCTGCGAGGCGTAAGGAAAGCCGGCTTGCGCTGCCAGATACTCTACGTGGTTGATGTTGCTTGAGCGAAAGCTGCCGCCGTCGACTTCCTGAAGGCCGACCAGATCAAACTCGCGGAAGGTATCGCACATTGCATCAAGGCGGGTGGCCCGGCCGCGATGGGGCAGAAAATGCTGCCAGCTGCGTGTCACATAGTGATGATAGGCGTGCGTATGGATGCCGACCTGCATGTTGAAGGTCAGCAGTTTGAGAGAGGTAATGCGTTCGCTCTGGCTATCGTCCTGCATTCAATATCCCGGTTGGCAAGGCAGGAAGGCCCGATACGGTCGGTATCGGGCCGCCGGCACAATGAATCAGCGAGTGCCTTATTCCTGTTCCTGGCGCGTTTTCTCGATCAGGGCTTCAGCGATTTTCGGCATGTTGTCCAGACCGTTGGCAGAGCGTGGGGTGATGACGTATTGACCGTTGACGATCAGTGCCGGGACCCCCATCAGCTTGTAGGCCTTCATGCGGGCATTGGCCTGATTGAGCTGACTTTTGACGCCAAAGGAGCTGAGCGCCTTGAGGGCCTCGTCCTTGCTGACACCATAGTTGGTGAAGAACTCGGCGATCTCGTCGTCATCGGTCATGCGATGACCGTCCTTCTGGATGGCGTCAAAGAAGTCGCGATGAAACTGCGTGTCAAAGATGCCCAGTTCCTGTGCGGCGTAGTAGGCAGTGGCATGGCGCATCCACACCTTGCCCATGGTGGCCGGCAGACGCTCGAAGGTGACGTCATCGGGCAGGGTATCGACCCAGGACTCCAGCGGCTCTTCAAGTTCGTAGCAGTGCGGGCAGCCATACCAGAACACTTCGGTCACACCGATCTGGCCCTCGGGCAGATCGCTTGATACCGGCTTGTCGAGAACCTCGTAGTCCTGACCGGCGACCGGTTCGGCCGCCATGGCCATGCCTGAAAGACCGCAAACGGCGACGGCGGCCATCAGCCAGCGTGCGCCCGGAAAATGCTTCAACATCACAGTGTTACTCCCTGAACAGCAAATATGGTGTCAATGGTGCCTGAGCGCTGTTGTTATCAGCCTGTTATTCATCGTTACTTTGAACACCCGACGGGCGAACGGTTCCCTGCCATCCTGGCAGAAGCGACCACGACTGACGAGCGGGGCATCGATGCAGGGTGTTACACTCGCCTCATTATCTCATCGTTGCCCATTGTCTCATCGTTGGAAATCCCCCCATGTCGGATGTCATGCGTCATCATTTTCCGTCGGCCACGTTTTTGACCAGCGCCCCGAAGCTGGCCGACTGTCCGGCGGATACCGGGCTTGAAGTGGCCTTTGCCGGGCGCTCCAATGCCGGCAAATCCAGTGCCATCAATACGCTGACCAATCAGAAGTCGCTGGCGCGTACCTCGAGAACGCCCGGGCGTACGCAGCTGATCAATTTCTTCACCCTGGGCGAGCCGCAGTATCGGCTGGTCGACCTGCCAGGCTATGGCTATGCCAGGGTGCCGGAGGCCGTGCGTCGTGAATGGCAGCAGCATCTGGCGCAGTATCTGCGCGAGCGTCGCTCCCTGCAGGGCACGGTGCTGGTCATGGATGTGCGCCATCCCCTGACCGAGTTTGACCAGATGATGATGGGCTGGGCCGATGACAATGACATGCCTTTGCACATCCTGCTGACCAAGGCCGACAAGCTCAAGCGCGGCGCGGCCATGGGCGTGCTGTCGAAAGTGCGCCATCAGCTCAAGGAGTGGGAGGATCTGGTCAGCGTGCAGCTTTTCTCGTCTCACGACCGCAAGGGGGTGGAAGAGCTCAACGAGCGTCTGTGCCAGTGGCTCACACCCGAAAAGCCATCGCAGGATCAGGCCTGACCCTGCAACGGTCCGGATTGTTTAAAAGCTGTAGATCTGGCGGCCGGTGGGATAGCGCATGCCCATTGAAGGAGCGGGGGTTGCCGGTTCGGTGACGATGCCGGGCACCGGCATCGTCTGCATCGGCAGCGTGTCGCTTCCCGTCCGGTCCGGATCAAACAGCGTAGGCCGTGACTGCCCCTGATCATCATCGAAGCGCAAAAGGGCGGCGGCCTGTTTCTGCTGGCCCGGGTAGTGCAGGATTGCCCCCCTGTTCAGGCCTGCGTCACTCGACAGTGCCGTCTGATTGGCCGACATGGGCAGGGCAATCACCAGTGCCATGGCACAAAGCACCAGCGTGATGCTGAGAATATCGAGAGGACGCATGATCCGAAGAGCCTATCAGGGTCGATGAAAAAAGGATGAACACCCACGTCAGGCAGTCATTATTATCGATCGGGGCATGTCGTGATGCCCCGTGAAGCGCTATAAAAGCGTGCTTATTATTTCATGTCCTAATAATAGTCGAGTGTTTTAAAAGGTAACTGAATTTTTCAGCCCTTTGATGGTCACGCTGGCTGATCACTGGTTGATGATTCGATGTCAGCCAGCAGTGCCTCGAGTTCGCGAATATGGCTCAGCCGGTGAATGCCGCGGGGCGTTTGCTCGGGCAGGCCGGTATTTTTGGCATCGATCCAGGCCACATGCATGCCAAGGCGCTGTGCCGGCAGCGCGTCCTCGGCCCATGAATCCCCCACGTGAACCGCCTCAAGCGGTGACTGCGCCCCAAGACGCGCCATGGCCGACAGGAAACAGCGCGCGTCGGGCTTGGGCGCCAGCGCCACCCCCGCCTTGATGATCACGTCGAAGTGCTCGGCGATGACCAGTCGCTCCAGATCCACGTTGCCATTGGTAATCGCGCCCAGGCGAATGCCCCGGGCGCGCAGTCTCTCCAGCATGGCCGGCACCTCTTCGAAGATGGCGACATCGTGGCGCAGCGTCAGCATGTGCTCGATGGTGTCATCGGCCCAGCGGCGTGCCTCGTTGTCGGCCAGGCCGAACTCGAGCAGCATGTCGGTCAGGGTTTTACGGCGCAGCCAGGTAAAATCGCCCCGATGCAGCGGATTGTCCTGTGCCAGCGCCATGCGCCGACGCTGATACTCCTCCAGCGGGAAGTGCGCGGCATGGCCGATCTGCTCATCGAGCCATTGATAGTGGCCGGGCTCAACCGCGGCCATCACCGGGCCGTTGTCCCAGAAGGTGTCGTCGAGATCGAATGTGATGGCCTTGATCATGAGGGCGTGTCCTGATTGTCCGGGGTCCCGCTGGCTGAAGCGTCGCGGGAAGAAGAAGTGTCATGGGAACGACCTGGCCGTCGGTGCGCCCGCGGATGGGCGCGATCGAAGGTGTCGGCCAGATGCTGCCAGTCCAGTCGCGTGTAGACCTGGGTGGTAGAAAGATGCGCGTGGCCCAGAAGCTCCTGGACGGCGCGCAGATCCTGGCTGGATTCCAGCAGGTGGCTTGCAAAGCTGTGGCGCAGGCGGTGAGGGTGCAGATGCTCGGGCAGGCCGCGCTCGCGCCCCAGATGCGCCATGCGCAGCTGAATGGCGCGATGGCCCAGACGCTGGCCGCGCATGCCGACAAACAGCGCCGGCTCGTGCGGGCCGGCAAGCATGCCCCGCACATTCAGCCAGGCCGCCAGCGCCGTGGCCGCGCGGCGCCCGATGGGGACCTGACGCGGCTTGTCACCCTTGCCGCGCACCCGGGCACGGTGGGTGTCGATATCCACGAGGTCAATGCCGGCCAGTTCGGCCAGACGCAGGCCGCTGGAGTAGCACAGCTCCAGTATGGCCTGATCGCGTCGCGCCAGTGGCGAGTTGTCGTGCGGCGTGTCGAGAAACTGCCCGAGCACATCGACATCGACCGGGCGCGGCAGATGGCGCGGCATTTTCGGCGTATCCAGCAGCCGGGCCGGATTGTGTCCCATCAGGCCCTGTTCAATCAGCAGATCGCAGAAACGGCGGATGGCTGCCTGACGCCGGGCCAGGCTGCGTGCCCCCAGACCGCGAGTGCGCTCGCGGCCCAGAAAACGGCGCAGATGATGAATGTCGAGCGCCGCCCAGAAGGCGATCTCCTCGCGGTCCATGAACGCCATCAGTGCCGTCAGATCGCGGCGATAGGCGTCGACCGTGGCGGGGCTGTGCCGCTGACGCAGGCGCTCGATAAAGGTATCGACCAGCGGCTGCAGGGCACTCATGACGGTGTTCGCAGCAGCAGCCGGGCCACGACATCGCCCAGATAGCTCATGTTTTCGGCCTCCATGATCCACGGCAGAGCGGTCTCCTCCGGATGAGCCAGCACCAGATAGCCATGGCGCTCGCCCAGTGCCAGCCGGGTTACGGCGCCGCGGCCGCCCGAGAGCGTGGTGCCGGGCAGCAGGCGCGCCGCGGTGGCAGCGTCCAGCGTCAGACAGCCGCTGGCGGTGGAACGCTGGTCAGCGATCCACTGATCGGTGTCGTCATCGAGGGCGTGGGTGGGCGGCTGCGCCCATTCGCCGCTTGAGAGCTGTCGCCACAGCGCCATATGTGCCACGCCAAAGCGCTCGCTCAGCTCGGCGGTCAGGGTCTGTGCCAGCGCATCAGGGCTTTCGGCCTGCAAAAGCGACAGGGTGAGACCGCGCATGGCGCCGGCCTGCTGATCAAACTGCCGCGCGGCGTTCAAAAGCGCCTGACGCTGTCCTTCGGCCTGCTCGGTGCGCGCGCGCAGGGTCGCGATCAGACGCTCGACCAGCGACACGGCGCCGCCGGTCTGGGGGTGGGAGAGCTGCAGCGAGGCCAGAAGCGCTTCACGGCCTTCAAAAAAGTCGGGATGGCGCGAAAGCCAGTCGCTGACCTGATCGGCCTCGAGCGTTTCGCAACGAGGGGACGACGGTGCGTCGTGGTCATGGGTCATGTCATCTCCCGCAGGCTTTGCCATACAACACTGGGCTAAACAACAACGCGGCCATCAAAGACGCGCTCGGCCGGGCCGGTCATGATGACCGACTGCCCCGGGCCCGCCCATTCGATACTCAGGGTGCCGCCGGGCAGGGTCACCGCCACGTGCGGGTCCAGCAGGCCGCGACGGATGCCGCTGACCACGGCGGCACACGCCCCGGTGCCACAGGCCAGCGTCTCGCCCACGCCACGCTCGAACACTCGCAGGCGCACGCTCTGACGCGACACGATCTCCATAAAGCCCACGTTGACGCGTTTCGGAAAGTGCGGATGCGCCTCGATCCGCGGGCCAAGCGTGGTCACGGGGGCGTGATCGACGCTGTCGACATCGATGACGGCATGCGGATTGCCCATCGACAGAGCGTCCAGATGCACCGTCTCCCCGTCGACGTCCAGCGCGTAGTCATGGCCCTGGGTCTCGGCACTCAGCGGGATATCGACCGGGGCAAAACGGGGCGCGCCCATGTCGACACGCACCCGGCCGTCGTCGGCCACTCTCAATACCAGATCGCCGCCGGCGGTCTGCACGGCGATCTCGCGCCGCGCGGTGAGTTTCTGATCGAGCACGAAGCGGGCAAAGCAGCGAGCGCCGTTGCCGCAGTTTTCGACTTCGCTGCCGTCGGCATTGAAGATGCGGTAACGAAAGTCCCTGTCAGGGCGCGACGGCGGCTCGACCAGCAACAGCTGGTCAAAGCCGATACCAAAGCGACGATCGGCCAGGGCGCGAATGCGCTCGCTGTCAAGGCGGGCGCGCTGGGTGACCAGATCGACCACCATGAAGTCATTGCCCAGACCCTGCATCTTGGTGAAATGCAGCATCATGAGGTGTGGTTTCCCTGCGGGGCGATGGCCGCCTCCGGCAGCAGCGCTTCCCCGGCCCAGAGCGAACTCAAGGGCTCACGCTCGCGCACCAGATGTGCCTGATCGCCGACCACCATCACTTCCGGCGGCCGCGCCCGGGTGTTGTAGTTCGAGGCCATTACGAAGCCATAGGCGCCGGCCGAGTGCACGGCCAGCAGATCTCCCGGAGCGATGGCCAGCTCGCGGTCCTTGCCCAGGTAGTCACCGGACTCACACACCGGCCCGACGATATCCCAGCATTTCGTCTCCCGCGTTTCGCGCCGGTCCACGCAGGTAATGTTCTGCCAGGCCTGATAGAGCGTGGGCCGGATCAGATCGTTCATGGCGGCATCGACTATGGCGAAGTTTTTCGCCTCACCGGGTTTTAAATACTCGACCCGGGTCAGCAAAACGCCGGCGTTGGCGGCGATCGAGCGGCCGGGTTCGAAAATGAGCTCGACCTCTCGGCTGCCGATGCGCTGGCGCAGGGCGGCGATGTAGTCCGCCACCGGCGGCGGTGTCTCACCGGCGTAATCCACGCCCAGACCGCCGCCCAGATCCAGATGATCGATGTGGATACCCTGATCATTCAGCCGGTCATAAAGCGCCAGCAGACGATCAAGGGCGTCCAGAAAGGGCGAGAGTTCGGTGAGCTGCGAGCCGATATGACAGTCGATGCCGACCGGGTGGACGTGGGCCAGCTCGGCGGCGCGCTGATAGACGCGCTCGGCATCGGCAATGGCGATGCCGAACTTGTTGTCCTTGAGCCCGGTAGAGATATAGGGGTGGGTGCGGGCATCGACATCCGGATTGACCCGAATGGAGATCGCCGCCACCTGATCGCGGCTTTCGGCCACCTCGTTGAGACGCTCAAGCTCGGCTTCGGATTCCACGTTGAAGCACTTGATGCCCACTTCCAGCGCCCGCGACATCTCATCAATGCGCTTGCCCACGCCGGAAAAGACCACCCGGCCCGGGTCGCCGCCGGCGGCCAGCACCCGTTCGAGCTCACCGGCGGAGACGATGTCAAAACCCGCGCCCAGCCGCGCCAGCACGTTGAGCACGGCCAGATTTGAATTGGTCTTGAGGGCGTAGCAGATCAGGTGCGGCGTGCCCTCGAGCGGTCGCGCGTAGTCCAGAAAATGCTGGCGAAAGGCCGCGTTTGAATAGACATAGCAGGGCGTGCCGAAGCGCTCGGCGACACTTGCAAGGGTCAACTGCTCGACGTGAAGCTGGTCATCGTGCCAGACAAAATGCGTGCTCATGTGCCCCCCTGACCGGCGCCGGTAGGCGCCGCTGCCGGCGCGCCGGTCGAGGCGGCACCGCCGACCTGGCCTCCCGTGGTGGTCGCGGGACGGCTGTCGCCCTCGGGCACACTCACGGCGCCATCACGGCTCTCGCTGCCGGCACCGCCGATGCTGACACCGTCACTGGTCGACTGCGAGGTGCGCTCGGCGGCGTCGCTTTGACGGCTGTCGTTTTGTTGCGCGTCGTTTTGCTGCGCCTCGTCTGGCTGATAGTCGCCCTGCGGGTCGTAGCGTTCGCGGGCGGCTTCGTTGTCGGGCATGTACAGCGGGCCGGTCTGGCCACAGCCGGCCAGTACCAGCGCGGCCATCATGGCAGTCATCAGGCGGGTCATTGCGCATGATCCTCGAAATTGTGAGCGTGTTTCGGCAGGGCGGCCAGCGCCTCGCGGGCGCGCTGGGCGGCGGCGCGAACCTGATCGGGGGCGGTGCCGCCGATGTGATTGCGCGCGGCCACCGAGCCTTCCAGGGTCAGCACCTCAAAGATGTCGCCGTGGATGTGGTCCGAAAAGCGCTGGAGCTCCTCAAGCGTCATCTCGGAGAGGTCACGGCCTTCTTCGATGCCGAAGGCGACCGCCTTGCCGACGATCTCGTGGGCGTCGCGAAAGGCCACACCCTGACGCACCAGGTAATCGGCCAGATCCGTGGCGGTGGCGAAACCGCGTCTGGCGGCGGCATGCATGTTGTCGCTTTTGGCGCGTACTGCCGGGATCATGTCACCAAAGGCGCGCAGGGAGCCGAGCACGGTGTCGAGGGTGTCAAACAGCGGCTCCTTGTCTTCCTGATTGTCCTTGTTGTAGGCCAGCGGCTGGGACTTCATCAGGGTCAAAAGGCTCATCATGTGGCCATAGACGCGTCCGGTCTTGCCGCGTACCAGCTCGGGCACATCCGGGTTTTTCTTCTGCGGCATGATCGAGGAGCCGGTGCAGAAGCGATCGGGCAGGTCGATGAAATCAAACTGCGCGCTGGTCCAGAGCACCAGCTCTTCGCTCATGCGCGACAGGTGCATCATCAACAGGCTGGCAAAGGCCGTGAATTCGATGGCGAAGTCGCGATCGCTGACGGCGTCCAGCGAGTTCTCGGCCGGACGGTCAAAGCCCAGCAGCTCGGCGGTGACGTGACGGTCGATCGGATAGGTCGTGCCGGCCAGTGCCGCCGCACCCAGCGGCATGATGTTGACCCGTTTGCGCGCATCCAGCAGACGCTCCTGATCGCGGGCGATCATCTCCTGCCAGGCCAGCAGGTGATGACCGAAGGTTACGGGCTGGGCGCTCTGCAGATGGGTGAAGCCCGGCATGATGGTGTCGGCCTCGGCGTCAGCCAGCTCGATCAGCCCCTGTCGCAGGCGCGAAAGCTCGCTAGAAACGGCGTCGATGCCATCACGCAGGTACAGGCGAATATCGGTGGCGATCTGATCATTGCGCGAGCGCCCGGTGTGGAGCTTTTTGCCGACCGTACCGATGCGCTCGGTCAGGCGCGCCTCGATATTCATGTGAATGTCTTCAAGCGCCACGGACCATTCGATCTCGCCACGCTCGATTTCAGCCTCGATCTGTTCGAGACCGTCGACGATGGCGTCACGCTCGTCCTCGGTCAGCACCTCCACACGTGCCAGCATGGTGGCATGGGCGATGGAGCCCCGGATGTCGTGATGATAAAGGCGCTGGTCGAAGCCGATGGAGGCGGTAAAGGCCGCTACGAAGGCGTCGGTCGGCTCGCTGAAGCGACCGCCCCAGGATTGATTGGTGGTTTGCGTCATCTGCTGGCGATCCTGCATCGAAAGGGTCGGGACCGGGAGGCAGGCAAGGCGCCGCCCCCATGGGCGCGTCAGTGTAACAAGAAGTCGATGGCCTGTCGGCACGCCACACGCGCCCTGACGCCTGCAATGACTGTTTTTTGCCGGGCGCCACTGCTTTATCATGCATCCCTCGTTTTGACCGCTATCAGGAGCGCTCGTGTCCGACAGAGCCACGATCAGAATTGCCACCCGCAAGAGTCAGCTCGCCCTGTGGCAGGCGGAACACGTCAAGTCTCGTCTTGAAGCCCTGCACCCAGGCCTTGAGGTCGAACTTGTGGGCATGTCCACGCGCGGTGATCGCATTCTGGATACGCCGCTGGCCAAGATTGGCGGCAAGGGCCTGTTCGTCAAGGAGCTCGAGGAGGCCATGCTGGCCGGTCTTGCCGACATCGCCGTGCACTCCATGAAGGACGTGCCGATGAGCTTCCCCGACGGGCTCGGCCTGCACGCCATTCTGGACCGCGGCGCGCCCACCGATGCCTTTGTCTCCAATGACCATGCGAATTTCGATGCCCTGCCGCAGGGCGCGCGCATCGGTACCTCGAGCCTGCGTCGCGCCCTGCAGATTCGCGCGGCCCGTCCGGACCTTGAGGTGCTCAGCCTGCGCGGCAACGTGCAGACGCGGCTGGGCAAGCTCGACGCCGGCGAGTTCGATGCGATCGTGCTGGCCACCTCCGGTCTTGAGCGGCTCAACCTGGACTTTCGCATCGCCGAGCGGCTGGCGCCGGAAGTGATGCTGCCGGCCTGCGGCCAGGGGGCGCTGGGCATCGAGTGTCGCAGCGATGACGACACCCTGCGCGCCCTGATTGCCCCGCTGATCGACCCCCCTTCCAGCCTGCGGGTACTGGCCGAGCGCGCCATGAACACGCGCCTTGAAGGCGGCTGCCAGGTGCCCATCGGCGGCTACGCGGTGCTGGAAGACAATGATCAGACGCTGTGGCTGCGAGCGCTGGTGGGCGCACCGGACGGCTCGCAGGTGATTCATGCCGAGGCGCGCGGCCCCGCTGACGACCCACAGGCGCTGGGTATTCAGGTGGCCGAGGATCTGCTGGCGCGCGGTGCCGGCGCCATTCTTGACGCCGTCTATGCTGACGAGCGCCCGCCGCGCTGAAGGTCTGCCATGTCCGCTTCGTGTTCGAACAACGCCGCCACGGCTCTGATCGCTCGCCCCGGTGCCCGCGCGCAGGCGCTGGAGCAGGCGCTCGAACGGGTCGGACTGGCGCCGCGGTCGCTCAACATCATGACTTTGGTCGCACGCGAGCCGACCCCACACGAGCGCACGCTCCTGTATGATCTGGATAACTTTCGCCACATCATCTGCACCAGCCCGTTTGCCGCGGCCTGTCTGATCGAGGCCATCGAGGCGCGCTGGCCTCAGCTGCCCGAAGGCATCGACTTTCATGCCACCGGTGTCAGCACCGCCGATGTGCTGCGCGCGGGGCTGGACGTTGAGGTCAGTGCTCCGGCCACGGGCAGCGGCAGTGCCAGCGAAGCGCTTCTGGCGCTGCCGGGCCTTCAGGACATCAAGGGCACGCGCATCGCGCTGGTGTCAGGGGAGGGGGGGCGTGAACTCATTGAGCACACGCTCATTGAACGTGGCGCCGAGGTGTCACGGCTGTCACTCTATGAGCGGCAGCTGCAGCCGCCCGAGGCAGAAGCCGCTGCACTGCTTGAGCGCGGCGACTTTGCCCTGCTGATCGTGACCAGTCAGGAGCAGCTTGAATACCTCAATCAGTGGTGCACGCCAGCCAGTCGGAGGCGTCCACTGGTCGTTTCCAGCCAGCGATTGGCTACAATGGCAGGCAGGGATCACTTTGAATGTGTTTTCATTGCCGGCGATGCCACGCCGCAGACATTGGCAGAGACCTCGGCAATGGCCTGGCAGCAGGCGCCGGGCATACCCGATTAAAAAAAGGGCAGCGATAAATGAGCAAGCAGGAAAACGATAACGACAATCGCAGCAGCGCCTCTCCCGACAGCACGCCTGCGGGCGATGCACCGGCACAGTCCGGTACCGGGACAGGCGGCGCCGCAGAGAACGCCTCGGTGGCCGGCGAAAGCGCCCGCACCGGCAGCATGACCGGCACCACCTCGCCGAATGCCGGCGTCAGCAGCAGCGGACGGGCGTTCGAGCCCGGTGACATGCGCCCCGAGCACCGGCCGCGCGAGAAAAACGGGCGTCGTTCGATCCTGCTGCCCCTCCTGCTTGTTCTGCTGTTGCTCTCGCTTGCCGCCATCGGCTTTGGCGCCTGGTTGTTCGAGCAGCAGCGCAACGACATGGCTCAGCTGCGCCAGGACGTCGATCAGGTTCAGCAGAGCAGCAGCCAGTCCTCCCGCGAGGTCTCAAGCGCGCTGGATTCGCGTGATCAGCGCATCAGCTCGCTTGAGTCGCAGCTTGAAGACAACGATCAGGCGCTGTCGCGTGTGATGGAAGAGCTCACGCGCAGCCAGCAGACCGACGAGCGTCAGTGGCAAAGTGCCGAAATCGAATACCTGCTGCGCATGGCCAACCAGCGCCTGCAGCTTGAGCGCGACATCAGCGGTGCACAGTCGCTGCTTGAAACCGCCGACCAGCGTCTGCGCCAGATCGACAACCCGGCCCAGCTGCCGGTGCGCCGCGCGATTGCCTCGGAGCTTTCCCAGCTTGAAAGTCTGCCCGAGGTCGATCAAAACGGTCTGTTCCTGACGCTTTCGGCCATGGCCAATCAGGTGGATACGCTGCCGCTGTCGCAGGAAAGCGAGGCGCTTGCCGCGCAAAAGGATGACGGGTCGCTGTTTACCGGTGGCTGGCGCGAACAGCTTTCGCGCATGGGCACCCAGCTCAAGGACCTGGTCACGGTACGTCGTCATGACGAACCGCTGGAAGCGCTGATTACGCCGGCTCAGGAAGGCTATCTACGCCAGAACGTGCGCCTTTTGCTCGAGCAGGCCCAGCTGGGCGTGATGCGCAGCAACGAAGAGATCTATCGTGAAAGCCTTGAGCGCGCCAACACGCTGATCACGACCTACTTCCGCACCGAGGACAGCAACGTCCAGCGCGTGCGTGACCAGCTCAATCAGCTCGGCCAGCGCAATATCAGCCCCGAGCTGCCTGATATCAGCGGCTCGATCGAAGCCCTCAACAAGCTGCAAAACGCCCGTCGCAACGGTCAGGGGGCGTCCTCATGAGAAAGCTGATCCTGTTCATTGTCGTCGGGCTGGCTGCCGGGGCGCTGATCGGCCAGCTGATGATGTCCACGCCGGGCTACATCCTGATCCGGGTGGGCGACATCTCGCTGCAGACCTCCTTCTGGTTCGGCATGCTGCTGCTGTTTGCGCTCTTTCTGGTGGTGCATTTCGTGTTGCGTCTGCTTTGGCGCCTGCGTCGTCCGGTCAGCCGCATGAAGCTCTGGAATGCCCGCACGCGTAACCGTCAGGCCATGCATCGCACCGTCAAGGGACTGGTGGCGCTGGCCGAGGGGCGCTGGAAGCGTGCCGAGCAGTCGCTGACGCGCTCGGCCGAGGACTCCTCCACGCCGCTGGTCAACTATCTGTCCGCAGCGCTGGCGGCCCACTATCAGGGCCGTCACGAGCAGGCCGATGAGCTGTTGAAAAAGGCGCACCACAGCACCGAGGGCGCCGACAGCGCCGTGGGGCTGATGCAGGCACAGCTGATGCTGGATCGTCAGCAGTCCGAGCAGGCGCTCGCCACCCTGACGCGACTGCAGACCCAGATGCCGGAGCACCCGCAGGTGCTCAAGCTGCTCAAGCAGGCCTATCTCAACGTGGAAGACTGGGAAGGCATGCGCCGGCTGCTGCCGAAACTCGAGCGTCACGACCTGATCAGCGAAGAGGAGCGCCGCGTACTTGAACGTCGCACCTATCTGGCGCTTTTGAACCAGGCCGACCAGCAGCAGGATCATGACCGGGCCCGCACGCTGTGGGCCGAGATGCCGGAAGAACTCAAGGGCGATGTGGATCTGGTGCTGCTGCAGGCAGCCATTCTGGAGCGCGGTGGGGATGCCGCCGAAGCTGAAAGCATGATCCGCCAGTCACTGCGCAACCGCTGGGACAGCCGCCTGGTGGCGCACTACGGGCTGCTCTCCGTCGAGCCTGAACGCCAGCTGGTCACCGCCGAAAAGTGGCTGCAGGAGCGCCCCAACGACCCGGAGCTTTTGATGGCGCTGGGGCGGCTGTCGCTGCGCAACGCCTACTGGGGCAAGGCGCAGGAGTACTTCGAGGCCAGCCATCGCCAGCGCCCCAGCGGCGTGGCCTGTGCCGAGCTTGCAAGGCTTTACGCAAGCCTTGGCCAGCACAGCAAGAGCCAGCACTACTATCGCAAGAGCGTGGAGCTGCTGGACCGCTCGCTGCCGGCGCTGCCGCAGCCCAGCGAACACACCAGCTAGCCTTGTCGATGGCTTCATGGAGCGCCTGCGGGCGCTCTTTTTCATGGTGCCACCGCGCGCCTTGTGTCTTTTCGAATCGAGGCGCGCCGTCCTTCTCTTATGGCGTGTCACGCATCAACGTGTCAGGGATCAATGGACATGCAGTTAACAGGCATTACGGGTAACGCCGGCCTTTTGTGGCGCGCTCGACTGTCACGCACCGGGCGCGGTCTGGCCGGGCTTTGTCTGGTCATGGCGAGCATGGGGGTGGCCCAGGCGCAGGACCAGCGCGATGACGTGCTGCGCGCCACGCTGGATAACGGACTTGAGGTCGTGATCGTGCACAGCGATTTGGCGCCGGTGGTGACCACCCAGGTCAACTATCACGTGGGTTCCAGCGAAGGCTCCGAGGACTTTCCCGGGACGGCGCACGCCGTCGAGCACATGATGTTTCGCGGCGGTCCGGGGCTTTCCAAGGATCAGCTCTCGGTCATTTCGGCCAACATGGGCGGCAACATGAACGCCTTTACCGAAAACGATCGCACTCAGTACCACTTCACCGTGCCGGCCGATGATCTGGACGTGGCGCTGCATATCGAGGCCTCACGCATGAAGGCCATCGACATGAGCGAATCGGACTGGGCGCAGGAGCGCGGCGCCATCGAGCAGGAGGTGTCCAGCAATCTTTCCAATCCGGCCTTTCGCTTTTATACCCAGCTGGTCGGGGAGCTTTATCACGGCACGCCCTACGCCTGGACCCCGCTGGGCACGCGGGAATCGTTTGACAACACCACCGCCGCCGACCTGAAGGCCTTCCACGATCGGTGGTACGTACCCAATAACGCCACGCTGGTCATCGCCGGCGACGTCGACCCGCAAGAGGCGCTCTCCCGGGTGCAGACACTGTTTGGCGATATCCCCGAAAAGGCCCTGTCCGAGCGCCCCGCCTTTGATTTCGAGCCGGTGACGGCGCGCACCGTCGAGCTGGCGACCAACAGCCCCTATGGCTCGATCTACATGGGCTGGCGCACGCCCGGTCTGCAGGATGACGACTTTGCCGCCACCCAGGTGCTGCTGGACGTGCTGGGCTCCGAACGCGGCGAACTGACCGCCATGGGCTATGACGGCACGGCGCTGGCCGGCGGCATGGGCGGTCAGCTCCAGCCGCACGCGGGTCTGGCCATGGCCGTGGGGGTCTTTCCTCAGGGGGGCGACCCGGCGCCGATCCAGGCGCGCATGCGTGAGATCATCGAGCAGGTGACCGAAAACGGCGTGGACCCCTCATTGGTTGAAGCCGCCAAACGCCGGATCATCGCCGAGGTGGACGCCAGCCGCGAATCGGTCTCGGGGCTGGCCAGTGCCTGGTCGGATGCCCTGATCAAGCGGGGTCTCGATTCACCGCAGGCCATGAAGGCGCAGTACGAGGCCGTCACCGTCGATGACGTCAATGCCCTTGCCAGAAGGCTCTTAAAGCCCGAGCAGGCCATTACGGCGGTGCTGACGCCGGAAACCTCCGGCGAGCCGACCAGCAGCGACGGTTATGGCGAGCCGGAAGAGCTGGTCACCCCGCCCGATGGTCCGGTCGAGCTGCCCCGCTGGGCCGCGCACGCCTTTGATAACCTTGATATTCCGGTTTCGACGCTCGCCCCGAAGGACTATCGGCTGGATAACGGCCTGCGCCTGATCGTGCAGGTCGAAACTGCCAGCGACCGCGTCATGTTAAGCGGCGCCATCAAGACCAATGACGATCTGCAGACGCCACCGGGCAAGGAGGGTGTCGGCGATATTCTGGAAGGCATGTACGGCTACGGCAGCCAGTCGCTTGATCGCCGGGCGCTGCGCGCCGCCGTCGACGAGCTGGGCGCCGAAGAGGGCGCCGGTACCCGTTTTGGACTGGTCGTGGCGAAAGCGAACTTCGATGCGGGCCTGGCGCTTCTGGCCGAGCACCAGCTCAATCCGAATTTCTCCGAGGACGCCTTTAACACCATCAAGGCGCAAAACGCTCAGGCGCTGCCCGGTCGCATGAAAAGCCCGGGATTTCAGAACGCCTACGCCATGCTCGGGGCACTGTTGCCCGAGGATGACCCCCAGCAGCGCCACATGACGCCCGAGTCGCTCGAGGCCGTCACGCTTGAAGACATAAAGCAGTACTTCGAGCGTGTCTCGCGCCCGGACATGACCACCATGGTCGTGGTCGGCGACGTCGACCCCGAGCAGGTCCGCGATCAAATCGAGCGCTATTTTGGCGATTGGCAGGCGCAGGGGGCGAAACCCGAGGTGGACTATCCGGCCGTGGCGCTCAATCAGGCCGGCGCGTTCAATACGCCCGACAGCGAGGCCCGCCAGTCACAGGTCACCCTGTCGCAGATGATCGATGTCGACCGCGACAGTGAGGATCGCTTTGCCCTGTTTCTGGGCAACCAGGTACTCAGCGGTGACTTTGCGTCACGGCTGCATCAGGCGCTGCGCGAGCGCCGCGGGCTGGTCTACGGCGTCAGCTCGAATCTGGACCTCAAGGCCCACCGCGGGCGCTTTAACGTGAGCTTTGGCAGCGACCCCGACAAGGTCCACCAGGCGCGCGAGCTGATCATCCATAACCTCCGGCGCATGCAGAACGAGCCGGTCAGCGACAGCGACCTGCACCGCGCCAAGAGCATTTTGCTGCGAGCGATGCCGTTGCAGGCATCCAGCTACGGCGCGATCAGCGCATCGCTGCTGGGTCTGGCGCTCTCCGACAAGCCGCTGGATGCCACCACGAAGGCGGCGGAACAGTTCGTTGAGCTCACAGGCGATGACGTGCAGCAAGCCTTCCGAGCCCATATTCGCCCGGACGGGTTTGTCACCGGCATTCGCGGGCCGACGGCGCAGTAATCAACGGCCGTAACGTGTTGGTCATCAAAAGCGCCGGGGCCATGCCCCCGGCGCTTTTTTCATGGCTGGCGCACAAGATCGCGCGCGGCCACAAACAGCTGCATGTGGCGCTCGACGAGTGCCTCAAGATCGCGGTCGTAGCCGCCGCCGATGACCGCCGCCACCGGAATGCCGCGCTCGCGGCATTGGCGCAATACATAGAGGTCGCGTCGGTAAATCCCGTCCAGACTCAGCTCGAAATGGCCCAGCCGGTCGCCAGCGTGCACATCGGCGCCGGCATCATAAAACACCAGCTCGGGGCGAAGGCGGTCCAGCAGCGCGGGAAGGTCGCGTTCCAGTACGTTCTGGTAGGCCGCGTCATCGGTGCCGCGGGGCAGGGCGATGTCCAGATCGCTTGAGCGCTTGGTAAACGGGAAGTTGTCCACGCCGTGGATCGAGCAGGTAAACACGCGCGACTCGTTTTGAAAGGCAAATGCGGTGCCATCGCCCTGATGCACGTCGCAGTCAATGATCAAAATACGGGTCACGCCGTATACGGCCATCGCCTCGTGGGCGGCCACGGCCAGGTCGTTGAGCAGACAGTAGCCGCTGGCGGCGTTGGGGTAGGCGTGATGTGTGCCGCCGGCGGTGTTGCAGGCAAGCCCCGTCTCGAGTGCGGCGCGAAGCGTTGAAAGCGTGCCGCCCACTTCCAGCAGGGTGCGCTCGACCAGCTGCGGTGACCAGTCAAAGCCGCTGCGCTTTCGGGCCTTCGGGTCGCTGTCACCCAGATAGAAGGTCTGTAGATACTCCGGCGTATGGGCGCGCAGCAGCTGGGTGCTGGAGGGCGGTTTGGGTGTGATCCAGTCGATCAGCGGGTCGTCATCCAGGCCCAGCGTCGAGAGCCTGTGGCGCAGGGCGCGAAACTTGGCCATCGGAAAGGGATGGCGCTCGGGCCACTCGAACGTATAGCCCGGATGGTGGATCAGCGGCAGGCGCATGTCAGCCTCGCGTGCCCAGGTGCTGTTCGGCCCGGGCGCGTACCTGCGGGTACGAATAGCCCTCCAGTGCCCCGAACGTTTCAAGACTTCGCGCCTTGAGCGGCGTGAACACCGGCATGGCCAGCGCACAGAGAAAATGTGCCACCCGCTGGGGCGTGGGCGGCTGACTGAAATGCGCCTTATGGCGAGCGATCAGCGGCTCGGCCAGCGCCTCGAAGTCGATGTCTTCCAGCGAGGTCTGCGTCGGCGAGGCCGGCAGACGTGCCACGTGGCCGTCGCACACCGAGCAGTGGCCGCACTGTTCGGGCACGCGCGTATCGCCAAAGTGCAGCGCCAGACGTCGCGACAGGCAGGTGTCGGTCTCAAAGAGCGCCAGCATCTGTGACAGTCGCTCTATATCGGCGTGCTCGCGGGTGCAAAAGCCCTCGTGCAACTCGCGCGCCATGCCTGCCGGGTCGATATCGCTCTGGCACACCTCGAAGACATCCGTCATGCGCTTGCCCTCAAGCACCACCCAGCCCTTGTCCTGAAAGTACTCAAGCGCGGTGATCACGCGGGTGCGGGTGGCATCGATGCCGGCGGCAAGCCCGGCCTGATGCACGCGCTCGAAATCCACCGTGCCCCAGGTGCGGGCGATGGGGATGTTGTCGATCACCAGTCGAATGAAATCGGCGCGTTCGCCTTCGAATTTCGCGGCCAGCTCAGAAGGCGACAGCACGTAGCGCAGGCGATATTCGGCCAGGTAGGTAAAGCGCGGGGCAATGATCCCCATCATTTCAAGGCGCACCAGCAGCGTTTTCAGCGGCAGCGCCCGGATATTGCTGTCCCGCGAGAGCGTATTCATCACCACCGGCCACTGGCGCTCCGGCGTCTGCCCGGCGGCCTGAATCTCTTCGAGCACCCGCTGGATGCCCTCGCGCTCGGGCGTATCGCCATGGGTGAAGTTTTCAAGCACCCCCAGCCCGTCGCGCCCGGCCAGCATCAGACAGGTCGAGGGCGCCCCGTCACGTCCGGCGCGGCCGATCTCCTGGCTGTAGTTCTCGATCGATTTGGGCAGGTCAAAGTGCACGACGTTACGGATGTTGCGCTTGTCGATGCCCATGCCAAAGGCAATGGTGGCCACGATCACCGGCACCTCGCCGCGCATGAACTGCTGCTGGATCTCGTCGCGAATTTCGGCCCCCAGGCCCGCGTGATAGGCGCGCGCCTGAATGCCGCGGGCGGCCAGCGCCCTTGCCACCGTCTCGGCGCCCTGCTGCAGAGTGACGTAGATGATGGTGGGGGCTTCCTGCCCGGCCACCTGCTGCGGCGCCAGCCACTCGATCAGTGCCTCGACACGCCGCTGTTGCGCCACCGGGCGCACCTGCAGGTTCAGGTTGGGGCGATAAAAACCGGTGGTGATGACATCACCTTCGGCAATGGCGAAGCTTCGCTCCATGTCCTGGATGACGCCGGGCGTGGCGGTAGCGGTCAGCAGCAGCACCTGGGGGATGTTGAACTCGCGCTGGTACTCGGGCAGGCGCAGGTAGTCCGGGCGAAAGTTGTGGCCCCATTCGGAGATGCAGTGGGCCTCGTCGATCACCATCAGCGAGATCGGAATCTGATGGAGGAAGTGGCGAAAGCGTTCGTTACGCAGCCGCTCGACCGAGACCATCAAAATCTTCAGCTCATTGCGACGCGCGCGGGTCATCACCTCGCGCACCGCGTCGCGGTCCATGGTGGAGTCGATGCTTTCAGCCGCAATGCCGCGGGATTTCAAAAAGGCGAGCTGATCCTGCATCAGCGCCAGCAGCGGCGAAATGACCAGCGTCAGATTCGGCAGATGCAGCGCCGGTAGCTGATAACACAGCGACTTGCCGGCGCCGGTGGCAAAGATGGCCGCCGTGGAGCGCCCGGCCAGCACCCGTTCGATAACCGGGGCCTGGCCCTGGCGAAAGTCTTCAAGGCCGAAGACCGTGTTCAGGGTGTGGCGCGCGGGGGCGGTCGCGTCAGTGGGCATGGAAAACTCCGGTCATCACGGCAGGGAGCGACAGCCTAACGCCCGGGGCGCGAACTGTCAGGGTCTGCGTGATGATCCTCTTCCGCCCAGGGCGCGTGCTCATCCGGCGCGTCGGTCTGCACCGGCCTGAGGGCGGCGCCTTCGCCTTCGTAGCGGGCGGTGCGATAGCTCACGCCGTGGCGCATGCGCGGCGGCTCGGGCCCGACATGCATGGCAGCGACCCGTTCGATGATGGCGCGGTCGGCCATGGTCTGGCGGTCCTGCATGCGCAGATGCTGCAGCCAGTTGGGCACCAGAAAGACCTCCTGCCACAGATCACGCGCTTCGATATCGCGATACAGCGACCAGCGTTTGGCGCCGTTGCGCAGCCGAAGCCGGCGCAGGGGGCGCACAGCGCGGGCAAAGTCGCGGACCTGATCGGCCTCGATGCGATACTCGATGGTCACCATGACCGAGCCGCGGGCCGGGTCAAACTCGAAATCCGGCGCCTCGGTGCGCGCTTCCGGTGCGACCATGAGGCTGTCGCTGTCCAGCGCCGGCAGGCGCGAGGGCAACAGTACCAGCGCCGAGACCAGCAGCAATCCGCCGGCCATCAAAAGGGCGGTCTGCGTGCCCAGGCCCTCGGCCATATTGCCCCACAGAAACGAGCCCATGGTAAGCCCGGCATAGAGCGCGGTCTGATACAGCGCCAGCGCGCGCGCCTTGACCCAGTCCGGCACCAGAATCTGCACGGAGGAGTTGTAAGAGGCCACCGCCGCGATCCAGCAGCTGCCGCCGAGGATCAGGGCCGGAAATATCGCCCAGAGCGCATTGACCGCGCCCAGTATCAGCATCACACCGCCCAGCACCATGGCGGCCACGCTGATCAACCGACTGCTGCCCAGCCGCCGGCGCGCCCGGTTGACCAGCATGCTGGCAGCGATCGCGCCCACCCCCAGCCCGCCCAGCATGTAGCCATAGAGCGAGGCGCCGCCGCCGGGGTGGTCGTGGGCCAAAAGCGGCAGCAGCGCCCAGATAGCGCTCGCCGAGATGCCAAAGATGAACGAGCGCAGCATGATCAGCCGCGTCACGCTGGAGTACTGGGTGAAGTAAATGGCGGCCTTGACCCCTTCCCACAGCCGCTCCGGCGGCAGGCTCTTTTTGGGGACGTCGCGGCGCCAGCGCCACAGTGCCCAGATCAGGGTGCAAAAGCACAGGACGTTGAGCAGAAAGATCCACGCCGGCCCCAGGGCTGCCAGCAGCATGCCGCCGATGGCCGGGCCAATGGCGCGGGCGGCGTTGTAGTTGACGCTGTTGAGCAGCACCGCACTGCTGACCAGATGGCGCGGCACCTGTTCGTTGACGGCCGCCTGCCAGGCCGGCGTGGTGATGGCCCCGCCCACGGAAACGCACAGGATCGAGGCAATCAGAAGCATTGGTGTCAGCAGCCCCATAAAGGCAATAACGGTGATAAAGACCCCGCCCAGCACCTCGATAAAAAGCCCGAAGAGCATCACCTTGCGTCGGTCGTAGTTGTCGGCGATCACGCCGGTCACGATCGACATCAACACCAGCGGTGCGGCAGCGGCGACCTGAATCATGGCCACCATGACGGGGCTGCCATGTGCCGAGGTCACCACCCAGGCTGCCGCCACCGACTGCGCCCAGACGCCCAGATTGGCGAACAGGTTGGCGATCCAGATGATGCGAAAGGCGGGAATCGACAGCGGTGCCCAGGTGCTCAGGTTTTCCGGGCGCGGCGGCAGGGCGGTTTTTTCAAGCGTCAGGTCACTCTGGCGGGATACGGGTTGCAGCATGGGGCACTCTTCAGGTCGATAGCGTTTGATCAGTCAATCGCGTCCAAAACCGGGCCGGGCTAAAAATCATGTTACGCCGTTTCATGCGCCCGGGCAGGCCGGGACGTGTCTTTTTTCGCCGGTTTGTCCTGTATCAAAATCGTCATCGAACCCCCTGCTAAAGTCGTAGAAGGTGGCGAGCCAACAGCCGCCTGTCGGAGCAGTCATCCTGTGGAGGACTCCATGAAAGTCACGCTTTATAGTGCCCAGCCCTACGATGAACGTTTTTTTGAAGAGGCCCGTCTCGAGGGGTTTGCCGATCAGCCGTTCGAGCTGATCTATCAAGAGACCACGCTGACTCGCCAGACCACGGCGCTGGCCGAAGGCAGCGACGCCGTGTGCGTGTTCGTCAACGACGTGCTGGATGAAGCCGTGCTTGAAGCGCTGGCCGGCATGGGCGTGAAGGCGATCGTGCTGCGCTGCGCCGGGTTCAACAATGTCGATCTGGCCGCCGCCGAGCGGCTCGGGTTTTTCGTCGCCCGGGTGCCGGCCTACTCGCCTGAAGCCGTCGCCGAGCATGCGCTGGCGCTGGCCATGACGCTCAATCGCCATACCCATCGCGCCTTCAACCGGGTGCGTGAAGGCAATTTCGCCCTTGATGGCCTGCTGGGCGTGACGCTGCAGGGCAAAACCGTCGGCATCGTCGGCACCGGGCGAATCGGTCTGGCCACGGCGCGTATCTTCAAGGGACTCGGCTGTCGGGTGCTGGGTAGCGACCCGTTTCCGGCCGAGGGCTTTGACGCCATCGGCGAGATCGTGGAGGTCGATACGCTTTTGGCGCAGGCCGATATCGTGTCGCTGCACTGCCCGCTGCTGGAGGCCACCCATCACCTGATCAATGAAGCCTCGCTTTTACGCATGAAACCCGGTGCGATGCTGATCAACACCTCCCGCGGGGCGCTGATCGATACCCGCGCGGTGATCGAGGCGCTCAAGTCACGCCAGCTCGGCGCACTGGCCATCGATGTCTACGAGCAGGAGAGCGGACTGTTCTTCAAGGACCGCTCCTCCGAGATCATCGATGACGATGTGTTCTCACGCCTTATGACCTTTCCCAACGTGCTGGTGACCGGCCATCAGGGCTTTTTCACGGTCGAGGCCCTGCGCGAGATTGCCCAGGTCACCCTCAACAACCTGCTGTGCCTGTCGCGCGGTGCCCACTGCGAGAACGCCCTGATGCAGGGTGACGCCACCGCACGCTGATTACTGATCCCGGGAGGGTCTGCCCATGTGGCAACAGCTTTACGATCCGCTTGGTCAACCGCTGCTGTCGGCGCTGGTGGCGGCCGTGCCGATGGTGTTCTTTTTGCTGGCCCTGACCGTGTTCCGGCTCAAGGCGCTGACGGCGGCGGCTACGACGCTTGTGCTGTCGCTGGTCATGGCGCTGTGGCTTTTCAACATGCCGCTTTCAAAAGCCGTGATGGCGGCGCTTTTTGGTGTGGCCAACGGACTCTGGCCGATCGGTTATATCGTGCTGATGGCGGTGTGGCTTTACCGGGTGGCGGTCAAAAGCGGCAAGTTCGAGATCATCCGCGCCAGCATCGCCACCGTCTCGGAGGATCAGCGCATTCAGGTATTGCTGATCGCCTTTTGTTTTGGCGCCTTTCTGGAGGGTGCGGCGGGCTTTGGTGTGCCGATCGCCATCTGTGCCGCGCTGCTGGTGGAGCTGGGCTTCAAGCCGGTTCGGGCGGCCATGCTGTGTCTGGTGGCCAACGCTGCGGCCGGCGCCTACGGGGCGATCGGCATTCCCATCATTGTCGGGGCACAGCAGGGCGGGGTCACCACGAGTGCGCTGGCACCAATGCTGATCGCCATCCTGCAGCTCTCCACGCTGTTCATCCCGGCTCTGCTGGTGATGATTCTGGACGGCTGGCGCGGGTTGAAACAGACCTGGCCGGTGGTGGGGCTGGTCGGCGTTTTGTTTTCCGGCAGCCAGGCGCTGGTGCTGTATCTGCTGGGTCCGGAGCTGGTGGATGTGGTGCCGCCGCTGCTCTCCATGGGCGCGCTGGCACTGTTCATGCGGGTGTGGCGGCCCAGGCACCTTTATCGTCAGCCCGGCGCGCCGGCAGTCAGCTCAAAGCGCTGGCCGCTCAAGGCCGTGCTGCTGGCCTGGTCGCCGTTTTACATTCTGACCGCCATCATCATGGTGTGGAGCCTGCCCGCCTTTCGGGCTCTGCTGGCACCGGGTGGGGCACTGGCCGCCACCGTGCTGCAGCTGCCGATCCCGGGGCTTCATCTGCAGGTGCAGGAGCTGCCGCCGATTGCTGCAGTACCCCACGGGCTGGCGGCACTGTGGAAGATCGAGCTGGTGGGGGCGGCCGGCACGGCCATTCTGCTTGCCGTGATCGTCACCACGCTGACCTCGAAAACGCTGTCGCTGCGTCAGAGCGGTGGGCAGCTTGTGAATGTGGCGCGCGAGCTGTGGAAGCCGCTGGCGACCATATGTCTGGTGATGGCGGTGGCCTATGTGGCCAACTTCTCGGGCACGTCTTCAACGCTGGGGCTGGCGCTGGCCGAGACCGGGCGGGCCTTCCCGCTGATTTCGCCAGTCATCGGCTGGCTGGGCGTGTTCATTACCGGCTCGGTGGTCAACAACAACGTGCTCTTTGCCCACCTGCAGGCCGTCACGGCCGGACAGATCGGCACCAGCCAGGCCCTGCTGGTGGCGGCCAATACCGCCGGCGGCGTCATGGCCAAGGTCGTCTCGCCGCAGTCGATCGCCATTGCGGCCGGCGCCGTTGGGCTGGTGGGTCACGAGTCCGACATCATGCGCGCCACGCTGCGGTTTAGCCTGGCACTGCTGGTCTATGCCTGCCTGTGGACCTTCGTGCTCTCTCTGCTGATGTAGGTTTCAGCCCTCGCGGCGCTGACGCCGGATCAAAAGCCCCATGGCGGTCAGCGCCAGCGCCGCGACAATGATGGAAAAGGCGATGCCGGCGACCGTCAGGCTGGTCATCGCCGCCGTCACGCCCAGCCCCACCACCGGCAGCGAGATCGCCACGTAGATCACCACAAAGTAGGTCGAGGTGACCTCGCTTTTGCGATCCTTTGGCGAGGCGCCAACCACCTCACCCAGCCCGGCGCGCAGGGTCAGCCCCTGACCGGCGCCCGAAATGGCCGCGCCGACAAGCATCAGCCAGAGCGAGGCCAGCCCGATGGCACCGCCCACCACCAGCACGCCGACGGCCAGAATCAGACAGCCGATGATCAGGCGCTGGCGCTCGGGGATAAAGCGCATACAGGCTTGGCCCAGCGCCGAGGCGATAAAGAGCGTAATGACCACCACGCCAATCATGGCCAGATTGTCGATCGACAGGAGCTTTTGGACGAATGACGGCACGGCGGCGGTGAAAAGCCCCAGCACAGCGGTGCCTGCAAAGCCTGCGATGCCGGCCGGTACGAAAACGCCGCGCACCTCATCGGGGACACCGAGGCGCTGGATCCGAAGGCGCACGCGCTCGGGGCGCTCAACCGTTTCCGGGGCCCACCAGACGCCTGCCATGGCCAGCACGCACAGTACGATATGCAACGCATAGGGCAGGTGCAGCGGCCAGACTGCGTACTGCGCCAGCAAGCCCGCCACCAGCGGCCCCAGGCCCAGCCCCATGACGTTGGTGGCCGTTGCGGTCAGCGTGGCGCCCTTTTGCCATTCGCTCGGCGCCTGCTCGATGACAGCGACCGTGGCCGTACCGGTAAAGATGCCCGCCGACAGGCCCGACAGCAGCCGGCCAATCAAAAGCGGGACCAGCTCGGGACTCGAGAGAAAGACCACGTTGCTGACAATGGCCAGTGCCAGCCCCGCCATTAAAAGCCGTCGTCGCCCCAGTTGATCCGACCAGCTGCCGAAACCGATCAGGGCGGTAATCACGCCCACGGCATAGGCGGCAAAGATCACCGTGATGATGATCTGGGAGTAGTCCATCCGCGCCTGATAGATCGGATAGAGCGGCGTGGGCAGCGTGGTGCCCAGCATGGCCATCAAGAAGGCGAAGGTGATCAGCACAAACGAGGCGCGCCCCGGAGCGCGCTGTGTCGAGGTTGTAAAACCGGACATGATGAGACTCCCTGTGGTCTGGCAAGCCTGGTACAGATTGCCTCGCGGGTCGCCTTAAGGCTGAAATAAAAAACGGCGCCTGAAGGCGCCGTTATCTCAGCAGTTGCCCTTTTTAGCCTGTCCAGGCGGGCAGAAGTTGCCGTTACCGTGGTGATTGCCGTGACCATGATGACCGTCATCAATGATCACGGCCGGCTCCGGATGGATGCGGGCCGGCTGATAGCTGCAGCCTGCCAGAAGGGGGCTTAGTACAAGCGCAACAAGCAGCGTGCGAGTCATGACGGTCATGTGATGAGTTCCTGATGGAGAGTGCCTGCCATGATATCTGCTTGTCTCTGGCTCAAAAGTGCGAGCAGTCCAGGTGTTTCCCGTTATTTCCGGCAGTGGTGGCCGAACCTCGGCGGCGCGTATCTGTCCAACCGCTCCGGAGTGATCATTTTCGGGTGCGTCAGTTTCTGGCACATCCATTGCAGGAGAGCAGCGTTGAAAAAGACAATCGCGGTACTGGCAAGCGCAGGTCTGGTAGGCATGTCGACGTCGGCGCTGGCGTTCAATCTGGGGGACGTCAATCGAGCCATGGAGGCGATGAACAGCCAGAACACGCAGAGTCAGCAGGCGCAGCCTGCCACGCAGCAGCATTCACAGCAGCAGGGGCTTTCCTCGCAGCTGGGTCAGTTTCTGAATCTGGAAAACACGCCGCGTCAGCAGCAGGCCGCGGTGGTGGGTACGACCGATCACAATCTGGGGCAGGCATCGCAGCTGATCAGCCAGCTGACCGATCAGCTGGGGGTGAGCCAGACCCAGGCCATCGGCGGGTCGGCGGCGCTTCTGGCGGCGGCGAAAAATCAGCTGGGCAGTGACCAGTTCAACCAGCTCTCCAATCAGGCGCCGGGCGTGGATGGCCTGCTCTCCAGCGCTCAGGCGCTTTCCGGCAACCAGTCGATGCTGTCGAAACTCTCCGGCATGGGCGGCAACGGCCAGAGCGGGGGCACACCGTCGCTGACCTCGAGTGCCTTCAGCATGCTGGGCATGGATGCCGGCATGGTCAGCCAGTTCGCGCCGGTCATGCTCAACTATCTCGGTCAGGAAGGCGTGTCCAGCAGCCTGCTGGGCTCGCTGGGCGGCATCTGGGGCGCGGCCGGTCGCTAGAGATCTGCTTCTGCACGGGCCGGCGTCTTGCGCCGGCCCGATCTTTCCGGCATCGACGGCCTGTCGATGTCCTCGCCTAAAGACGTCCCGAAATCTCTTCCCACAGGTTGCGATAGGCCACGGCAGCGGCGGTGCGCGGCGCAAACTGCGCCAGCGGTGCCTGATGGTGGCCCATCTGCTCCACGGCGCTGGCATAGGGGATATTGGCCGATAGATGCGTCGGCCACTGCGTTCGAAACTCTGACACGCTCTCCTGATGCATTTTTCGCCGGCGATCGACCAGGGTCAGAAAGGGCCACAGCGGCGTGGTGATGTTTTCCCCGTCCAGGTACTGCTGTAACTGGGTCAGGGTTCTCATCGACAGCGTCGTGGGAACCACCGGCACCAGCAGGGCGTCGACGCTTGAAAAGACCTGTTTCGACAGCGTGGTCAGACCGGGCGGGCAGTCCAGAATGATCAGGTCATAGTCATCGCTGACCGGCTTGAGCACCTTGCGCAGGCGACTGTCCTTGCGTCCTTCCAGCAGCATGTCCATTTCGCGGGATTCAAGACTGGCCGGCAGCAAATCCAGATTCGCCATGTCGGTGTCGCGAATGGTCTTTTCAAGCGTGGCCTTGCCCTTGACGAGCTTTTCGACGCCACCGCCGCGAATCCTTGGCTTGTTGCGCAGATAAAAGGTGGTGGCCGCCTGCGGGTCCAGATCCCAGATCAGCACCCGCTGTCCGGCAAGGCCGGCCTGCGCGGCCAGGTTGATGGCCGATGCCGTCTTGCCCACGCCGCCCTTGATACTGTAAAGCGCCAGCATCTGCATATCAGCGTTCCTTTTGATGGCTCTCGGATTGGGTCATGGATCATGGCGCCTTAGTTTGTGTCGGTGTGATGACATTTTGATGACACCGTGCGGCGCGTGCGGTGCGGTGCGGCCGTGTCGGCATCGGTGGCGGTGATCCTGTGTCATGATGGGTTATCGATATGCAGGATGTTCCGGCAAGAGAGGCAACGACATGGATAGTGATGTGACAGAGCAGACGCTTCACTGGTCCTGGGGCGGCATGACCATTGAGGTGGGTGTGACCCGTCGCGGGCAGGGGCCGGAAGTGTTGCTGCTGCCGGCGCTGTCGAGCATTTCGACGCGCCACGAGATGGATGCGCTGCAGACGCGGCTGGCCGAGCGTTTCACCACGGTCTCGGTGGACTGGCCGGGGTTTGGCGACCGCCCGCGGCCTTTCATGGAGGCCGAGCCGCACATGTTGACGGCCTTTATCGATTACCTGCTCGATGAGGTCGTTTTTCTGCCCGAGATGATCGTGGCCGCCGGTCACGGGGCGGGCATGGTGATCCGGCATCTGGAACAGAATCCGGATGCCGCCGACCGGCTGGTGCTGATCGCGCCGACCTGGCGTGGGCCGCTGCCGACCATGGCCGGCGAGCACAAACCCTGGTTCGGGCACCTGCGCGCCTGGTTTGATCGTCCGGTCATCGGCGCGGGCATCTACCGGCTCAACGTCAGCAACTGGTTTTTGCGCCGCATGGCCGGCGAGCACGTCTATGAGACCCCGAACTGGCTGTCGGGGGAGCGTCTGGCTGCCAAGCGCCGGGTGGCGCGCACGCCCGGCGCCCGCCACGGCTCGATCCGTTTCGTGACCGGTGGAGTGGATCCCTTCAGCAGCCGGGAGGCATGCGTGGCCGCACTCAAGGGTGCCAGTGCCCGGACGCTTTTGATCATGAGCGAAAGCATGCCGCCGCGTTCGCGTGCCGAGATGCGCGCCATGGGGGCGCTGCCCCGGGTCGAGACGGTGTTGCTGTCCCGTGGTCGGCTGTCGGTGCACGAGGAGTACCCCGATGATGTTGCCGGGGCCATCCTTTCGTGGCATGACGCCCCGCAAGGGCATGGCTGAACCCCGTACCGTCTGATCGCGCGCTGTCACCCGCGTGGCCGGCAGGAATGGCAAATCATGACAGGGTCTGACTGTGCCGAGCCGTCCCTGTCGAGTGAAACGACCTGGCACCCGGTGTATTCTTGACGGGCTGAAACCTCAAAAAAAGAAGGGCTTTGGCTCTGGGAACATCATGTCAGGGGGTAATATGCTTATTGGCGATGTCCGCCTCAAGCGCGTCTATCAGCACTCGACCCATCACGATGGGGCGCGATGGCTGGTGGATCAGGTATGGCCGCGTGGCAAGCGTGAAGAGGAGCTCTCGGTCGAGCGGTGGTATCGCGCCGTGGCGCCGTCGCGCCGTCTGCGTCATGCCTGGGAAAGCGGGCGAATCGATCGCATGACCTTCGAGCGTCGCTATCGTCTGGAACTCAACCCGGGCGATCTCGAGCCGCTGCTGGCTCAGGCGCGTCAGCGCCGGCTGACGCTGGTCAGTGCCGTACGCGATCTGGAAAGTTCCCATCTGCCCATCCTGCGTGAGGTGATCCTGGAGGCGCTGCGCGGCGAGCGTGTGGTGGGTGAGTCTGCATCGGTGGCCGAGGCGCACTGACGTCGCCGCCACAGGAATACAAAAACGCCCCGACCATGTCGGGGCGTTTTTTTTGCCGGGCGCCCGGCCAATGACAGGGGGATCAGGCGTGCTGGCGCTGCTCGCCACAGCAGGGCGCGATGATGCCGGCGCGCTCGCCCAGTGCCGCCATGTCCAGAATCTCGACGTGACGGCCCTGAATGTTGAGCAATCCCTGCTGCTGGAACCGGCCCAGTACCCGGCTGATGGTTTCGATGGCCAGGCCCAGATAGGTGCCGATATCGCTGCGTGACATCGGTAGGCGAAAGCGCATCGCGTTATGGCCGCAGCGGTCAAAGCGCACCGAGAGGTTGCGAAAAAAGCTGGCCAGACGCTCATCGGCCGTCTTGCTTGACAACAGCCGCATCAGGCGGCGGTCATCGACGATTTCACGGCTCATGCAGCGATAGAGCTGGTGACGAAGCTCGGGAAGATGCTCCGACAGGCTCTCCAGCCGCTTGAAGGGGATCTCGCAGACCGTGGTGCGCTCAAGCGCGGTCAGAAAGCCCGGGTGGGTGGCGCTGTCGATGCTGTCCAGCCCCACCAGCTCGCCGGGCAGATAAAAGCTGGTGATCTGCTCTTCGCCGTCGGCCTCGATGATGGTCTGCTTGAGGCTGCCGCTGCGCACGGCGTAGACGTTTTCAAACGTCTCGCCCTGCATGTAGAGCGTCTCGCCGCGACTCAGCGGGGCGCGGCGCCGCACGATCGTGTCGAACTGCTCAACATCATCAAGAGACAGGGACAGCGGCAGACACAGAGAGCTCAGCGAGCAGGTCTGACAGCGTGTCTGGTGAAGATGTGAGGTGTTCATGGGCCTGGCCTGTTCCTGTGCATGTGAGTGGTGCGCCGGGCGTGTTCAGGATGAGCGGACTCCATCCTCATGCTGGCGCCGGGCGTCAGCCCTGCCACTGGATACCCGCGCCCTAGAGCAGCCGGGAAAACTGTCGGCGACGCTCGGCCGGCAGACGGGTGTCAAAGGTCATGGCCAGCTGGCGTATCAACAGTCGTCCCATGGGCGTGACCATCAGCGAGTGCTTATCATATTCGATGAGGCCGTCTCGTCGAAAGGTGGCAAGCCTTTCAAACACGTCGGCAAAATAGTATGACGCATTGATGCCGAAGGCGGCTTCGAGGGCATCAAAATCGAGGTGCATGTCACACATCAACCGATGAATCACGTGACGGCGCAGCCGATCATCGGCGCTCAGGCGTACCCCGCGAGCGGTGGCCGGTTGGCCGTGATCGATGGCGTCCTGCCAGGTTTCCAGCTGCGCGGCATTCTGGGCATAGACATCGTCGATCTGGCTGATGGCCGAGACGCCCAGACCGACCAGGTCACAGTGAGCATGGGTGGTATAGCCCTGAAAATTGCGCTGCAGCGCGCCGTCACGCTGTGCCACGGCCAGGCTGTCCTCCGGTTTTGCGAAGTGATCCATGCCGATGTGGATATAGCCCGCCTGCGTCAGCTTCTCCACTGTCATGCACTGGATGGCCAGGCGGGTGGCCGTGTCCGGCAGGTCCGAGGCGTTAATGCGCCGCTGGGGCAGAAAGCGCTCGGGCAGATGGGCGTAGTTGAACACCGACAGCCGGGCCGGGGCCATGTCGATCACCTGATCCAAGGTGTCAGCAAAGCTTGCCACGCTCTGATGCGGCAGGCCGTAGATCAGATCAAGATTGAGTGAGCGAAAGCCCAGCCGGTGCGCCTCGTCGATCAGGTTTTCACTCAGCTCGCGCGGCTGCACCCGGTTGATGGCCTTTTGCACGCGCCCGTCCAGATCCTGTACGCCAAGACTCAACCGGTTAAACCCCAGCGACTGCAGATGACGCAGGGTGTAAACGTTGGCCTCGCGCGGATCGATCTCGATGGCAAAGTCGCGGTCGGGATGATCGGAGAGGGTGAAATGCTCGCCCAGCTGATCCATCAGCCGGCTCATCTGATCCAGATCGAGAAAGGTCGGCGTGCCGCCCCCCCAGTGAAGCTGCTCCACCGTGCGACCTTCGTCTAGATGACGGGCCATCAGGCTCATTTCGCGACTCAGCCGGTTCAGATAGGGCTCTGCCATGGCGGTCTGACGGGTGGCAATGCGGTTGCAGCCACAGTAAAAGCAGATGCGCCGGCAAAAGGGAATGTGGACGTACAGCGACAGCGCGCGCGCGGTGGCGTTGCTGCGTGCAAGGGCCTGCGTCAGCTGGTCTGCGCCGAAGTGATCGGTAAAGGCGGTGGCGGGGGGATAGGACGTATAGCGTGGCCCGGCGCCGTCGTAACGCTCAAGCAGTGTCGCGTCCGGAGAAAACGGGGCATCAAAACGGCCGGGTCGGGGAGCAGGTGACAACATGGGCAACGCTCGTGGCAGGCAGTGAGACTGCCATGCTACGAGCGTCGTCATGACCGGCGTCTGATCTGGATCAAATCATGCCGGATGAGGCATCGTCATCCGGTCTTTCAGCCGACGCGAGCGTCGCTGTCCATGTGACGCGCCACGCGCGACATGGTGCTGGTCAGCTCGATGGCCAGGGTCAGGTCAGCCAGTTCGCGCGGCGAAAAGGTGTTGATGGCCATCATGCGGGTGCTGGCATCCACCGGGCGAAAATGGGTAAAGGACTCACACCAGGCAAGGGCGGCGCGCTCGCGGGCGGTAAAGCGGTCGGAATCGGCCCAGCGTGCCAGCTCGCGAAGCTTGTCGGCATCAATGCCCAGCGCTTCGGCTTCGCTGACGCGCAGATTCTCGCAGTTGTCGCAGCCGCCGTTGATCTGCGAGGTACGAAGCTCTGCCAGACAGCGAATGGAAGGGTCGAGACTGCAATGTCGTACCGCACGGGTGGTGTGGTAGATATCGGTCGCATCGATTCGCTTGGGTCGTTCACCGGTCATGACGGTACCTCAAAATGGTATGAATCTGGTCCTATTTAACGCCCTTGGCAGAAATTAATCCACAGCCTGCCTTTACAAAGTTGAGCGCGGTTTAAACTTTTATAGTTTCGACAACCTGCTGTGGCATGGGTCTTTTGCGCCGCCCGTACCCCTGCCGGGCGGCGCAGTCTGTCAGGAGGGCGCTGACGCCATGCGTGCGTCAGTGTGATCCGTTCGACGCCGTCGCTGCAAGTAGATGATCAGCCCCAGTACCAGAAGGGCCGGTATCCACAGCCACTCCTTGGCAAATCGCTCGCGCGGCAGGGCCACCGAGGTGATCGTCTGATCCATGTCAAAGCCCAGCTCGCTGGCCTGACTGTCCCAGGTGGTCATGTCTACAAGCGTGGTGTCTCCATCCTGACGAAGCGCGAGCCCCAGGTTGTCCAGTCGCGCCTGACCGGTCTCGCCTTCAACGGCCGGGACTTCGACCACAAGGCTCATGGGCGCGCCGTAATCGTTGAGCCCCTCGATGCCGACCCGCAGCGACTGCTCCGGGCCCAGCTCGCCGTAGGCCTGGGCAAACTGCGCCGGCGGCATCTGCTCATAGGGCGGTACGATCATGTCCTGCCAGAAGCCGGGCCGGAACAGCGTAAAGGCCACCAGCAGCAGCAAAATGGTGTCGTACCAGCGGTTGCGCACGATAAACCAGCCCTGTGTCGCTGCAGCAAAGACCAGCATGGCCAGAGTCGCCACCACGAAGATCAAAATGCCGTGCCAAAGATCGACATTGATCAGCAAAAGATCGGTATTGAAGATGAACAGAAACGGCAGCGCGGCGGTACGCAGGCTGTACCAGAAGGCCTGAAAGCCGGTGCGGATCGGGTCGGCGCCCGAAATGGCGGCGGCGGCAAAGGAGGCCAGCCCCACCGGCGGGGTGACATCGGCCATGATGCCGAAATAGAACACGAACAGATGCACCGCGATCAGCGGCACGATCAGTCCCTGCTGCTGACCCAGCTGCACGATGACCGGCGCCAGCAGCGCCGACACCACAATGTAGTTGGCAGTGGTCGGTAGCCCCATGCCCAGAATCAGGCTCAAAACGGCGGTAAGCAGCAGCATCAAAAAGAGACTGCCCATGGACAGATGCTCGACCAGATCCGCCAGCACCAGCCCCACGCCGGTCTGTGACACCGCCCCGACAATGATGCCCGCCGTGGCGGTGGCAATGCCGATACCCACCATGTTGCGCGCGCCATCCACCAGCCCGCTCCAGAGATCCAGCACGCCCTGGCGCAGGTTCTCGCTCAGGGCAAGCCGTCCGCGGAAGAAAGCACTCAGTGGACGCTGCGTCACCATGATGACCATCATCAGCACGGTCGCCCAGAAAGCCGACAGCCCCGGCGAGAGCCGCTCGACCATCAGACACCAGACCAGCACCACCACCGGCAGCAGATAGTGCAGCCCGACCATGACGGTCGGTCGGGTCTGCGGCAGCGTCGTGATGCTGCTATCGGGCGTGTCGGTTTCAAGCTCCGGATAGCGTGCACCCAGCTTCAAAAGGCCGATATAAATCACCATCAGCGCGATCGACACCACCCAGGGAGTGGAATCACCCAGTACCGGCTTGAGCCAGCCCAGCCCGTAATAGACCGCCGCACTCAGCGCCATCAGGCCCACCAGTCCGGTGGCAAAGCCCAAAAGCTTGAAAAGCCAGGGCTTTTGCGGATTGGCGCTCGTAAGCCCCTGCATGCCGGCCTTCATGGCCTCGAGATGCACGATATAAAACAGCGCGATATAGGAGATCATCGCCGGCAAAAAGGCGTGCTTGATCACCTCGACATAGGGAATGCCGACGTATTCGACCATCAAAAAGGCGGCCGCGCCCATGACCGGCGGCATGATCTGGCCGTTGACCGAGGAGGCGACTTCGACGGCGCCGGCCTTGGTCGGAGAGAACCCGACGCGCTTCATCATCGGGATGGTGAACGTGCCGGTGGTGACCGTATTGGCAATCGAGGAGCCCGAGATCAGACCGGTCAGCCCCGAGGCCACCACGGCCGCCTTGGCCGGCCCGCCCCGGTAGTGGCCCAGCATCGAAAAGGCCACCTTGATGAAATAATTGCCGGCGCCGGCCTTGTCGAGCAGGGCGCCAAAAAGCACGAACAAAAAGACAAAGCTGGTGGACACCCCCAGCGCGATGCCGAACACCCCCTGGGTGGTCAGCCACTGATGGTTGATCAGGGCATCAAAGCTCACACCGCGATGGGCCAGCATGCCCGGCATGTATGGGCCGGCCAGCGAATAGCCCAGAAAGACCAGCGCCACGATCATCAGCGGCGGCCCGAGCGCCCGGCGGGCGCCTTCCAGCAGCAGTACCAGCCCGGTCACGCCCACGATGACATCCTGCAGGATCGGGTTGCCGGGACGACCGGAGAGCTGGGCGTAGAATAGATAGATATACAGCGCGCAGAAGGCGGCCACCACCGCCAGCACCCAGTCCGTGATCGGAATGCGATCCTTTGGCGAGCGCTTGAGCGCCGGCCAGGAGAGAAAGGCCAGAAAAAGCGCAAAGCCCAGGTGAATCGAGCGCGCCTCGGTGGCACTGAACACGCCAAAGCCCATGAGATAGGGCAGCGGCGAGGTAATCCAGAGCTGAAACAGGGACCAGGCAACGGCCACGGCCAGCAACAGGCGCCCTGTGAGGCCCTGTAGCTGGCGTCCGCCGGTATCGGCAGCGGCCGCCAGCTCTTTGGCATCCACGCTCTGGTGCTCGGTTGAAGAGGGAGTCGTGTTCATGTCCGCATCCTCTGGCGGCAGGACCTTTCCGGAATAGCGGCCCGGATCGGAAATGACACAACGCCCCCGAGTGGGAGCGTTGCACCGTCAACAATGATCAACGGGCCGTGGTGACCACGGCCCGGGTCAGACCGGCTTACTCGCTGAGCCAGCCCTTTTCCTGATAGTAGCGCTTCGCCCCTTCGTGCAGCGGCGCCGACAGGCCCTGATTGACCATGGTTTCCGGTTCAAGCGTGGCAAAGGCGGGGTGGAGCTTCTTGAAACGCTCGAAGTTGTCGAACACGGACTTGACCGCGGCGTAGACCAGGTCGTCGTCGACCTTCTCGGCGCTGACCAGCGTGGCCCCGACACCAAAGGTCTTCACGTCATCCGGGTTGCCCTTGTACATGCCGCCGGGAATGTCATAGAAGCTGTAGTAGGGGTGCTCTTCCACCAGCTTCTGGATCACGTCACCGTCGAGCGGAATGATGCGGGCATCGACCGTGGTGGTGGCTTCCTGAATCGAACCGTTGGGGTGACCGGCGACAAAGACCATGGCGTCGATGTTGTTGTCGGCAAGGGCGGAGGCCTGTTCGGCGCTGTCAAGCTCCGAGGTCAGGGCGAAGTCGCTGGTGGTCCAGCCCTTGGCAGCCATTACGACTTCCATGGTGGCGCGGTTGCCCGAGCCCGGGTTGCCGATATTGACGCGCTTGCCCTTGAGATCGTCCAGCGTTTCGATGCCGGAATCGGCGCGCGCCACCAGGGTGAGCGGCTCACCGTGCATGGCAAAGACGCTGCGCAAATCCTCGTGCGCGCTGCCTTCGAACTGGCCTTCACCGTTGTAGGCGTTGTACTGCACGTCGGACTGGGCCACGCCCATGTCCAGATCGCCGTTTTCGATGCCGTTGACGTTGGCGACCGACGCACCGGTTGACGGCGCGTTACAGCGATAGCCGCTGTCACCCTGGTTGACGAAGCGGCAGATCGACTGACCGACCACGTAATAGACACCGGTCTGACCGCCGGTGCCGATGGTCATGAACTGCTGCTGACCGGCCTGAGCGCTGGTTGTGGAGAGCGCAAGCGCCCCCAGCGTCATGACGGTCGCCGACAGCATCGAGGCAAGAGTCTGGCGTTTGATCATGAGAAGGTTCCTTTTTATGGCTTGTTATCCCTTGTGACAGGCCGGGCCTGTCAGGTGACGCTACGTTACTGCCGCAATGACAGGACTGCAAAACGACCATCTTACTAGCTTAAGTTTCATTAAAGGTTTCGGGGTGGGGTGGCCGGGCTTTTTCGGCCGATGTGATGATAAAAATCAATCATCGAAGGGTCGCGCTGCAACCATGGTTTCCTATAGCATCACGATGAAACGATCGTAACGAGGTTGCCTGCCATGTCCTTTGAGTCCTTCAATCCCCCGACGCGCCTTCTGATGGGCCCGGGACCGATCAATGCCGACCCGCGCGTGCTGCGTGCCATGTCCGCCCCGCTGATCGGCCAGTACGACCCCGCCATGACCGCCTGCATGAACGAGACCCAGGCGCTGTATCGCGACGTCTTTCGCACGAAAAACGATGCCACGCTGTTGATCGACGGCACCTCGCGCGCCGGCATCGAGGCGGTGCTGGTCTCGCTGATCGAGCCGGGCGATCGGGTACTGGTCCCGGTCTTCGGCCGCTTCGGCCATCTGCTGCGCGAGATCGCCGAGCGCGCCGGCGCCGAGGTACACATCATCGAGGTCGAATGGGGCGAGGTCTTCACGCCCGAGCAGGTTGAGACCGCCATTCGTGACGTGCGCCCGAAGGTACTCGCCATGGTGCAGGGCGACACCTCCACCACCATGTGCCAGCCGCTTGAAGCGATCGGACAGATCTGCCGAGCGCATGACGTGCTGTTTTACACCGACGCCACCGCCTCGCTGGCCGGCAACGTGCTGGACACCGACGCCTGGCAGCTCGACGCCGTCACGGCCGGACTGCAGAAGTGCCTGGCCGGGCCCTCCGGCAGCGCGCCGACCACGCTGTCGCCGCGCGCCGTCGAATGCATCCGCGCGCGCTCGCATGTCGAAGCCGGGCTGGTCGGCGACGGCCATGATGCCGGACGCGGCGTGCGTATCCGCTCGAACTATTTCGATCTGTCGATGATTCTCGACTACTGGGGCGAGGCGCGGCTCAATCACCACACCGAAGCCACCAGCATGCTGTATGGCGCGCGCGAATGCGCAAGGCTGCTGGTCAACGAAGGCATGGATCAGGCCGTGGCCCGTCACGCCCTGCACGGCGGCGCACTCACCAACGGACTGTCGGCGATGGGGCTCAAGCTCTTTGGCGATCAGGGCCATCGCATGAACAACGTGGTCGGCATCTACATTCCCGACGGCGTGGAAGGCGAGGTGCTGCGCCGCACCCTGCTGGAAGATTACGCCATCGAGATCGGCACCTCGTTCGGCCCGCTGCACGGGCGTATCTGGCGCATCGGCACCATGGGCTACAACGCCCGTCGCGACACCGTCATGACCACCCTGGCCGCGCTCGAGGAAGTGCTGCGTCAGGCCGGGGTGAGCATCACCGCCGGCAGCGGCGCCGGCGCGGCCCGTGATTACTATCAACAAAACCCGCAGCAGAGCTCACAACAGACCCCGGGGAGCGCTCATGCATAACGGGGAATCCATCGTTGCGGCCTGTGATCAGCTCGCCGCCATCTCGGCCGATGCCGGTCAGCTCACGCGCTGCTACCTGACGCCGGAGCATGCCCGCGCCAACGCGCAGCTGGCGCAGTGGATGCAGGATGCCGGCATGCAGACCTGGCAGGACGCCGCCGGCAATCAGTGGGGGCGTCTGAAAGGCAATGACCCGTCGCTGCCGGCGCTGCTACTGGGCTCGCACTCGGACAGCGTGATCAACGCCGGGCGCTATGACGGCCCGCTGGGCGTGCTGCTGGCCATCGGCGTGGTGGCGCGTTTAAACGCCGCCGGACAGCGTCCGACCCGCTCGGTGGAGGTGGTCGCCTTTGCCGATGAAGAGGGCACCCGCTTTGGTACGGCGCTGCTGGGCAGCCGCGCCGTGGCCGGCAGCTGGGACCCGGCCTGGTGGGAGATCACCGGTCGTGACGGCGTGACGCTGCGCCAGGCGTTTGTTGATTTCGGCCTCGACCCCGAGCGCGTGGGTGAGGCCGCCCGCACCTCCGAGTCCGTGGCCGGCTATCTGGAAGCGCACATCGAGCAGGGCCCGGTACTGGAAGCCGAGCGCCGCTCGCTGGGCGTGGTCACGGCCATTGCCGGCGCGCGCCGGTTCAGTATCACCATCGGCGGTGAGGCGGGTCACGCCGGCACCACGCCGCTGGCGCTGCGTCGTGACGCGCTGTCCGGGGCGGCCGAGGCGATCGTTGCCATCGAAACGCTGGCGCGCGCCGCCGGCATCGTCGCCACGGTCGGCTCGCTGGAAACCTTTCCCGGTGCGGTCAACGTCATCCCCGGCGAGGTGCGCATGACGCTCGACATTCGTGCCGAGCGCGACGAGGACCGCGACCGGACGCTGGCGGCCATTCGTGAAACCTGTGATCGCATCGGCGAGACCCGCGGGCTGGCCTGGCACTGGCACGAGACCCACTCGGCACCGGCGGTGGCCTGCTCCCCGCGGCTGGTCGAGGCCCTGTCCGGCGCGATTGGTACCGTGATCGGCACCGACACGGGCCCGGTCCTGCGCCTGGCCAGCGGTGCCGGGCACGACGGCATGGCGATGGCCGGCATCTGTGATATCGGCATGCTGTTTGTGCGCTGCGACCGCGGCATCAGTCATCATCCGGACGAGTCGGTACAGGCCCGCGATGTGGATGACGCCCTCAACGCCATGAGCGGCGCCGTCACCGCGCTGGTCCGCTGATACTGCCTGCCAGGCATACGCCGGGCAGTGCGCTGTCCGGCTTTTGAGGCGAGATCACCATGGAACAGCATCTGGGCCAGCGACTGCGCCAGCAGTTTGATCAGCTCACGCCCAACGAGCAGAAGGTCGCCGGGTTCATCCTCGATCACTTCGACGATGTCGCCGTCTACAGCGCCGCGGATCTGGCCCGGCTGACCGGGGTCTCCAAGGCCACGGTCAGCCGGCTCTTTCGCCGTCTGGGGTTTGCAAGCTTCAGCGAGGTGCGCCAGCACGCCCGTGAGCTGCGCTATCACGGCGTGCCGCTGGTCACCGACTCGAGCGCGCTGGGCAGCGGGCTGGAGCGCTTTCAGCGCCACTTCGAGCGCGAGCGCGACAACCTGCACCAGATGCTGGCGGCCATCGACGCTGTCACCTTCGATGCCCTGATCGAGGCGCTCGACCGGGCCCCCGAGGTGCTGGTGATCGGCTATCGCAACGGCTATCCGCCGGCTCTGCACCTGCGCCAGCAGTTGATGCAGATTCGACCCAACGTCCGACTGGCGCCGCTGCCGGGTCAGTCGCTGGGCGAGGAGCTGGTCGGCATGCCAAAGGGCACGCTGGCCATCGTCATGGGCTTTCGACGCCGGGCGCACGGGTTCTCGAGTCTGCTCGAGCAGCTCAAGGGCGGCGGTGTGGACACGCTTTTGATCGGTGACCCCACCCTGGCCGCTACCGGCGCATCTCCCACCTGGCAGCTGGAGTGCCCGCTGGACAGCGTCTCTGCCTTTGACAGCTATACCTCGGTGATGAGCCTGATCAATCTGCTGGCCAATGCGCTGCTGCACAAGCGCCTCGGCGAGGGGCGTGCACGTATCGATGCCATTAGTGAGGCTTACTCAGGTCTGGAAGAACTCTCCTGAGTTGACGCCCGGCTTTTGATCAGAGGCGGCCTGCGGGCCGCCTTTTTTGTGTCCATTGGCGGGCAGAACGTGCATTTCCTGCACCGCGGCTGTGCAGTTTGCCGGCCGAAAGAGCCTGAAGGATCAGTCACGAGACAGCCTGGTGTGCGCTGCGAAAGGGCGCTGCACCAGACTGGCACGAAGGTTGCAATGCTCCTGTGTCATACCTCAAACAGCGCCTGTCAGGCCAGGGAGTGCACATGAGTGACGTCATCGAGCGTGTGGACCGCAGCGTCTGGGTCAAGGGGGCGCCCGAGCGCCGCGCGGCGGTCATGGGGCGCGGCCCGCTGGCCGGGCGACGGCTGGCGGTGAAGGATCTTTTTGATATCGAAGGCGAGATCACCGGCGCCGGCAATCCCGACTGGGCCGCCGCCCAGCGCCCGGCACAGCGTACGGCGCCTGCCGTGCAGGCACTGCTGGACGCCGGCGCGGACCTTGCCGGCAAGACCCAGACCGACGAGTTCGCCTACAGCCTCAACGGCGCCAACATGCACTACGGGACACCGGTCAATCCGAAGGCGCCCGAGCGTCTGCCGGGCGGCTCCAGCTCCGGTTCGGCGATTGCCGTGGCACGCGGCGAGGCCGATATCGGCCTGGGCACCGACACCGGCGGCTCGATTCGCATCCCGGCCAGCTACAACGGGTTGTGGGGGCTTCGTCCCACGCACGGTGCGATCGGCTGTGACGGGCTCGTCCCGCTGGCGCCCTGCTTTGATACGGTGGGCTGGCTGTGTCGGGATCACGACACCCTGGCCGGCGTGGCCGACGCGCTGTTGCCGCGCCCCCATCATGAGGCGTTTGATAGCGTCATGACGCTGCTGGTGCCCGAGGCACTGGCCGGGGAGGCGTCACGCTTTCACCAGACGCTTGGTGCCCGGCAGGACCTGCTGGTCCAGTCGCTTTCCAACCAGTGGCTGGCCCATCTGGGGCGCACCTTTCGCGTGCTGCAGGGGCGTGATATCTGGCGGGCGCACGGTGCGTGGATGACCCGCGAACAGCCGCGGCTGGCGCCGGATATCGAGGCGCGTTTCCAGTGGTGCGCCACCCTGACCGATTCGGACGAGCAGGTCGCGCTCAAGGCGCGCGCGGAGATCATCAACGCGCTGCGTACCTTCAGTGATGACGGCGCCCAGCTGCTGGCCCTGCCCACCGCGCCGGGCGCCTCGCCGCTTCTGAGTCTGACCGGCCAGCCTCTTGAAGCCTATCGTGAGCATTTAATGGGCATGACGGCGCTGGCCGGGCTGTGGGGGGCGCCGCAGCTTTCCATGCCGCTTTTGACGGACAACCGGCAAGGCGGTGGCCACGCGCCCTGGGGGGTATCGCTTCTGGGCGCCCCGGGCCAGGATCGACGCCTGGTGGCGCGGGCCCGGGCCTATCGCGCATAGGCATAAAACGACCCGGCCGTTATGATGCGCTTCTGCCCGGGCGCATCGATCCACACTGGCGCCATGGGAACATGACTCACAGGAGCGCCCATGGCCGCCATACTCGCGATACTGCCCATCTTCACGCTGATCGTGGTCGGCTACGTGCTGGGCTGGCGGCAGTGGCTGACGCCGGCCAGCGCCGGCGGGCTCTCCTGGGTGACCTTCCGCCTGTTTCTACCCTGTCTGCTGCTCACCGGCATCGCGCGTGCGCCGCTGGGCGATGCCCTGTCGCCGCTTTTGCTGGTGGTCTACTTCATCCCGGCGCTTTTGCTGTTTGCCGGGTTCAATCTCTATGTTCGCCGGCGCACGGGCGAGGCCTCCGCCATCGGTCTGGCGGCCAGCTACTCCAATAACGTTCTGATCGGCATTCCGCTGGTCACGGCGCTGTTCGGCCACGACGGGCTGGTCTATCTCTTTGCGCTGCTGGCAGTTCACAGCCTGATTCTTTTTTCGACCCAGTCGCTGTATGCCGCGCTCGGCCAGGGCCGCGAGCAGCGACCCAGCGTGCTGAGCCTTTTAAAAACGCTGGCCAACCCGCTGGTGGTAGGGCTTTTGATGGGCGTGGTGATCAACGTCACGGGGATCGAACTGCCGCAGCCGCTGTGGCAGGTGCTGGACTGGCTGGCCCGCGCGGCGCTGCCGTGTGCGCTGATCGTGGTCGGCGTGGGGCTGACCCGCTATCAGCTGCGCACCTCGCCCACCATCTGGGCGGTCTGCATTGGCAAGCTGGCCGTCTTCCCCATCATGGTGCTGGCGCTGGGCAGTCTTGTGCCGGGGCTGGCACCGATGGCGCTGCACGTGCTGGTGCTGGCGGCTGCCGGGCCGATCGGGGTGAACGTGCTGGCCTTTGCCAGACCCGGTGAGGAGCAGCATACCGTGGGGGCGAGCATTTTCCTCTCGACGCTGCTGGCCGCGGGCACGCTGCCGCTGTGGATGCTGGCGATGGGCTAGCCCGCCGCAATTGCGGCGGGCCGGAGGGCAGGGGTGGTGCCTAGCGCGGCGCCGGGGCGTGATGCTCATGCCAGTGGCGGGCGATGTCTACACGGCGGGTGACCCACACCCGGTCATGCGCCTCGATGTGATCGAGAAAGCGCTGCAGGGCGCGAAAGCGTCCGGGCCGGCCGATCAGGCGGCAGTGCAGGCCGATCGAGAGCATCTTCGGCGCCTCGGCACCTTCCTCGTAGAGCACGTCAAAGGCGTCGCGCAGGTAGTTGAAAAACGGGTCGCCGTAGTTGAACCCGCCCGGCGAGGCGAAGCGCATGTCGTTGGTGTCCAGCGTGTAGGGCACCACGAGATGATCGCGCGCCTCGCCATTGGCGTTATCGACCGACGTCCAGAAGGGCAGGTCGTCGCCGTAGTAATCCGAGTCGTAGAGAAAGTGTTCCTGCTCGCCCACCAGCGCACGGGTGTTGGGGCTGTCACGGCCGGTGTACCAGCCCAGCGGCAGCTCGCCGGTCAGCTCTCGATGCAGTTCGAGCGCCTGCACCATCATGGTGCGCTCCTGTTCGAGGCTCATGTCCTGATAGTGAATCCAGCGCAGACCGTGACAGGCGATCTCGTGACCCGCCTCCTTGAAGGCGCTGACCACTTCCGGGTGGCGTGCCATCGCCATGGTGACGCCAAACACCGTCAGCGGCAGGTTACGACGCTCGAACTCGCGCAGCACGCGCCACACGCCGGCGCGTGAGCCGTACTCGTAGAGCGATTCCAGACTCATGTGGCGATCGGGGTAGGGGGCGGCGCCGACGATGTCGGAAAGAAACGTCTCGCTGTGGGCATCGCCATGCAACACGCTGTTCTCGCCGCCTTCCTCGTAGTTGAGCACGAACTGCACCGCGACCCGGGCCCGGCCCGGCCATTTCGGGTCCGGGGGATTGGCGCCATAGCCGCGCAGATCGCGAGGGTAGTTATCGAGATAAAGATCGTGGCTCATGACAGGCTCCGGCTCAGGTGTTCAAAGGCGCCGTACAGCGGTTTGGCCAGCGGGGCGGCGCGATCCCCTCGTTTGGAGACCGGATAGCCGGTGGCACTGGCCGCTTCCAGCAACGCCACGCCGGCGGTCACGCCGTCGATGACCGGCACGCCCAGCGTGTCACCCAGCCGCTCGGCCAGCTCGCTCATGCCGGCGCAGCCCAGCAGGATGGCGTCGCTGTCATCCAGCTCGATGGCGGCGCGGCAGGCGGCCAGCAGCGTGTCGTAGACGCTGTCATCGTCGGATTCAAACGCCGCGACCGGCAGTTCGCAGGCGTGCAGCCCGGCGCACTGCTCGCGCTTGCCGTATTCATGCAGCAACCGCTCGGCGATCGGCAGAGTGCGCGCCAGCGTGGTGACCACCGAGAAACGCCGCGCCACCATGGTGGCCATCTGCATGCCGGCCTCGGCCACGCCCATCACGGGGACAGAGGCCACCTCACGCGCGGCGGCCAGGCCCGGGTCGCCGAAGCAGGCGATCAGGTAGCCATCGACGCGCGTGTCGCCGCGCTCGGTCTCGATCATGCGCTCTAAAAGACCCGGCACCGCAATGGCCTCGTCAAAGTGGCCTTCAAGGCTTGCCGGGCCGTGGCGCGAGGTGTGCATAAGGATCTCGCCGCGCGCGACGCGTCGGGCGCTGGTAGCGATGCCTTCGCTCATGGCGGTGCTGGTGTTGGGATTGATGACACAGATGGTCGGGGTATGAGAGGTCATGAAGCACTCGGTTCGCGGTGGTGGCCAAAAAGATGTTCGAAATCGGGCAGGGCGTCGCCGCCGGCGGTGAAATCAAGGCTCGCCTCGATGTCGGCCAGGTGCTGATGCATCCAGTGCTGGATGGCGGCGAGCTCGCCCGTCGCCAGCAGGTCGATCAGGGCCGGGTGTTCACAGGGACAGCCGGCCCGGTGGCGCCCGTAGACGGCAATGATCAGAGAGGTGCGCGAAATCAGCTGGGAGAGCGCTTCGGACAGCGATGCGTTGCCGGCAACCGCCATCAGCCGCGTGTGAAAGCGCGCTGACAGACGAATGGCCTGTTCACGGCTGGCGTGGTGCTCCTGATCGGCAATCGTGGACAGGGCCTCGAGGTCTTCCGGCGTGAGGCGGGTGACCACCTCGGCCAGCAGCGTCCCTTCAAGCAGGCGCCGCGCCCTGAAAACGTCGCGCGCCTCGCTCGGGGTGGGGCTGGTGATCTGGGCGCCGCGGTGGGCGCGAAGCGTCACCAGCTGCTCCAGCGCCAGACGCTGCAGCACGCGACGAATCATGGTGCGACTCACGCCGAAGGCGCCGGCCAGCGCGTCTTCCGGCAGCCGGGCCCCGGGGGAAAGACGATGCTCGACGATGGCCTCCCACAGCGCCTGATAGATCGCATCATCGCTGCGGGTCTCGCGCCCGGTGGCAAGACCTGCCAGCAGGTGGAACTGACCGGTATCGTTCATGGGGCTCCTGTCATGCTTTTGCTGTCGAATGCTCTCCCTCGGGATTGTATACAAGCATTTTCCATGCCACTGCCTTCAAACGCCTGTCCTGGGCAGGTGATACAGGAAAGGGCGCTATCAAAAAGATCCGGTAACTGCATGATAACGGCCAAAGGAGCTCTTTTTTGGTGCATATCGTGTCGTTTCAGCACTTTTATGGTGCATGCCTGATGCAGCCTTTCGACCTTGGTCTTAGCCCTCTGGCGCAACAAAAAAGCCTGAAAAACAACCATTCCAGCCAAAAAATACCGATACAACAACAGCTTGTGGCCAAAGAACAAATTTTTACCCTGGATGGCATCAATCTGGCACGGGGATTGTATACGAACAAGTGACAGGCAATATCCGCCATCCGGCCATCGCAGGGCTGCCAGCGGCAGCGTAACGATCCTTCATGGAGTCGCTCATGAACAGCACCAAGACCGAGGGGCAGATGCCCGCTGCACCCGATCCGCACCTCTATAACGAGGATCTGGCGCCGGCCAGACAGGACTGGAATGCCTACAACATTTTTGCCTTCTGGATGGCCGATATTCACAGCGTCGGGGGCTACGTGCTGGCGGCCAGCCTGTTCGGCCTGGGGCTGATGGGCTGGCAGGTACTGATTTCGCTGCTGGTCGGCATCCTGGTGGTGCAGATCTTTGCCAACGCCGTGGCGCGGCCCAGCCAGCGCACCGGCGTGCCCTTTCCGGTCATCTGTCGCATGGCGTTTGGCACGAAAGGTGCCAACGTGCCGGCAGTCATTCGCGGGCTGATCGCGGTGGTGTGGTACGGCATTCAGACCTGGCTTGCCTCCAACGCGCTGCTGCTGGTGCTGCTGCGCTGGTTCCCGGGGCTCGAGTCCTGGACCCAGGTGAGCTTTGTGGGACTGTCCGCGCTGGGCTGGCTGTGCTTTGCGCTGATGTGGGTGCTCCAGGCACTGGTGTTCTGGCGCGGCATGGACACCATCCGGCGTTTCAACGACTGGGCCGGGCCGCTGGTCTATGCGGTCATGTTTGCCCTTGCCGGCTGGATCGTCTGGAGTGCCGGCCCGAGCAACATCAGCCTGTCGCTGTCGAATCAGACCTTAAGCGGCGGGGAAGCGCTGTGGCAGATGGTGGTTGCCGCGGTACTGGTCGCCGGTTACTTCGCCGGCCCCACGCTGAATTTTGGTGACTTCTCGCGCTACTGCGCCACCGAGAAGGCCGTGCGTCGCGGCAACTTCTGGGGGCTGCCGGTCAACTTTTTGGTGTTTTCCATCATCACCGTGGTGGTGGTCTCCGGTACGCCGCAGGTCTTTGGTGAAATGCTGACCGACCCGATCGAAACCGTGGCCCGCATCGACAGCGTCACCGCCGCCGTGCTGGGCGTGTTTGCCTTTGTGGCCGCCACTATCGGCATCAACATCGTGGCGAACTTTGTGGCGCCGGCGTTTGATTTCTCCCACGTCGCGCCGGAAAAAATCAGCTGGCGCATGGGCGGCATGATCGCCGCGGTCGGCTCGATCTTTCTGACACCGTGGAATCTGTTCAACAACCCCGAACTGATCCACTACACGGTCGGCGTGCTGGCCGGTTTGATCGGGCCGCTCTACGGCATCATCCTGATGGATTTCTACAAGGTACGCCGTCAGAAGATCGATCTGGACGCGCTGTTTTCCTCTGCAGATGGCAGCACCTACCACTATCAGCGCGGGGTCAACCCCGTCGCGCTGCGCTCCCTGATCATGGGGGGGCTGGTGAGCGTGCCGATCAGCCTGGCGCCGCTGGGCGATATCAGCAGCTTTGCCGTGTTCTTCGGCGGCGGCGTGGCCGCACTCGCCCACGGCTGGCAGTCCGGGCTGTGGCGGCGCGGCGCCCCCGGCAAGGCGGCTGCTTCCCGCTCCTGAGACGTTGGTGATCCGCTAAAAGGGCATCAGCCATGACGCATGGCTGGTGCCCTTTTTCATGGCGGCTTTTCGACGGCCGGTGCAAAAGCCCATTCGACTTTAGCCGTAAAGAGTCGGTGTCTATACTGCACGCCGTCCTTCGGGGCCGCGCTGTCACGACCGTTTGGCTGCCCCGACTCACATCCATTCATGATGTGCGGCCCGGACCGCCACGCTGTCGGGGCCGTACGCTTGTGTAACGATCTGCAGGAGCAGGATCATGTCCCTTGCATTGATGGCGCTGGCCATCGCCGCCTTTGGCATTGGCACCACCGAATTCGTGATCATGGGGCTGCAGTCGGCCGTCATGGCGGATCTTGATATCACGCGGCTGCAGGCCGGGCTACTGGTGTCCGGCTATGCCATGGGCGTGGTGATCGGCGGGCCGATACTGGCCGTGATCTCCTCAAAAATGCCGCGCAAGGCGACCCTGATGGGCCTGATGGGCATCTTTATCGTGGGTAATCTGGCCTGTGCGCTGGCACCCGGCTACGCCACGCTGATGATGGCGCGCGTGTTTACGGCGCTCTCCCACGGCGCCTTTTTCGGCATCGGCGCGGTGACGGCGGCCAGCCTTGTGGTGCCTGAAAAGCGCGGTCAGGCCATCTCGCTGATGTTTGCCGGGCTCACGCTTGCCAACGTGCTGGGCGTGCCCTTTGGCACCTTTCTGGGGCAGCTGGCCGGCTGGCGCTCGACCTTCTGGGCCGTCACCCTGATCGGTATCGTTGCGGTACTGTCGCTGTGGCGGTGGGTACCGAGCCATCTGCCGCGCAGTGAGGGACGCGTGCTGGGCGAGTTTGCCGCCCTCAAGAGCAAAACCGTGCTGATGGCGCTGTTGTGCAGCGTGCTGGCCTCCAGCAGCCTCTTTGCGGTCTATTCCTACATCGAGTCTCTGCTCACCGAGGTTACCGGCATTCCCACCGGCTGGGTGGCCTGGGTGCTGTTGCTGTTCGGCGCCGGTCTGACGCTGGGCAGCGTGGTCGGCGGCCGGCTCTCCACGGGGCGACTGATGCCGCCGGTGGTCGGACTGATGCTGATGACCGCGGCCATTTTGATGATTTTCGGTATCACCGTGCATACGCCGCTGGCCGCACTGGTGACGCTGTTTTTGTGGGGCGTGGTGTCGTTTGCGCTGGTGCCGATTCTGCAGCTTCTGATCGTCGATCAGGCGGTGGAGGCGCCCAATCTGGCCTCGACCCTCAACCAGAGCGCCTTTAACCTGGGCAACGCCTTCGGCGCCTGGCTGGGCGGCATGGCGCTGGAGCGCGCGCTGCCGCTGGAAGATCTCCCCTGGCTGGGCAGCGCCGTGATGCTGGTGGCGCTGGTGGCCGCCCTGTGCACCTGGCGGGTGCTCAATCATCGTCTCGGCCGGGTGCAGGACCGGGCGCACCGCGAGGCTCAGGCCGACACCGCCACGGTGCAGTAGCCCGGCCCCGCGCCGGGGCAGGCTCAGCCGCTGTCGGGGCCGAAGGTCTGCGGCAGATACAGGATCAGGTCGGGGAAGAAGATCAACAGCGCGATCACGCCCAGCATGACCAGCAGATAGAGCATGGTGGTGCCGAGTGCCTGCAACAGCGGAATGCCGCCGATGCGCGCCGAGATCATCAGACACAGCCCGTAGGGCGGCGTGATCAGCCCAAGGCCGAGCGCCATGACGCTGATCACGCCGAACTGTAGCGGGTCGATGCCGGCCTGGGCGGCCAGCGGCTGAAAGATGGGCGCCAGAATCGCCATCGCCGGCAGCGAGTCCATGAAGGTGCCGACCAGCAGCATGACCACTGCAATCACCACCAGCAGTACGGTCGGGTCGGTGATCTCCACACCCACCATCAGCTGCGGCGGAATGCGATAAAAACTGATCAGATAGCCAAAGATCGCCGCGCCCACCAGGCTGAACAGCGACAGTGAGCAGAGTCGGACGGTATCGGTCGAGGCGTCCAGCACGCTTTTGAAGTTCAGCTCGCGATAGACCACAAAGCCCAGCAACAGCGCATAGAGTACCGCCATTACTGCCGCCTCGGTCGGCGTCATGATGCCCAGCGTAATGCCGCCGATGATCAAAACCGGGATGCCGGCGGCCAGCAGACCGTCCTTGCCGGAATGCAGGATCTCTTTGAACGTGGCGCGCTTGCGGGTGGGTACGTCGTAGCGGCGCACGTAGCCCAGGTTCATTAAAAGCTGCGTGATGGCGATCAAAATCCCGGGAATGATGCCGCCCAGAAAGAGTCCGGCAATCGAGGTGCTGGTCAGTGCGCCCCAGACGATCATGTTGATCGATGGCGGAATGATGATGCCCATGACGGACGAGGCGGCCGTCACCGCCACGCTGAAGTGCGCCGGATAGCCCTCCTTTTTCATCGCCGGAATCAGCACCGTCCCGATACCGGCGCTGTCGGCGGTCGAGGAGCCCGAGACGCCGGCAAAGAGCATGCTGACCAGCACGTTGACATGCGCCAGCGCCCCCTTGAAGTGCCCGACCAGATTGAGACACAGCGTGATCAATCGGTCGGTGATGCGCGCGGCGTTCATCAGATTGCCGGCCAGCAGAAACAGCGGCACGGCCAGCAGCACAAACGAATCCATGCCGTAGTACATGCGCTGGAACAAAATCCAGGGCGTCAGACGCGGGTCGAGCACGATCACGCTGAACGAGGTCAGCACCAGCGCCATCGCAATGGGCACGCCCAGCACGATCAGTACACCCAGCAGCACGAACAAAAGCCAGGGCAGCAGAAACAGCAGATCACCCGTCATCATGAACGTTTCTCCTGTGGGTCGTTGCGGGCAGTGGGTGGGGTGTCGATGTCGGCGGTGGGCGGGGCCGTCTCGTCGATGTTCGAGGGGGTGTCGAGCTCGCCCTCCATGACGTCCAGCCCCTGAGTGGCGCCGAGCAGCAGCCGCTGCAGACTGAACAGCACGATCAGCACGCCGCAGACCAGAAACGCCGAATAGGTCACGACCATCGGCAGCTGGGAGGCGCTGGCGATCCGGTTAAAGCCGGAGGCGGCAAACGCCTGGCCAAACACGATGAAGATGACGCCCACGCTGAGACAGGCCAGATCGCGCAGCACTCGCGTCAGCCGGCCCATCCACGTGTGGCGGGCAAAGGCTTCCAGCACGAAGTGATCGGCGTGCAGCACCCCGATCGCTGTGCCCAGCATGATCATCCATTGAAAGGCGAAGCGGCTGAGCTCCTCGGTGGCATGAACCGTGGGCAAAACGCCCAGATTGCGGCTGGCGATCTGATAGAGAATCAGCAGGATAAAGCCCGCCAGCAAGAGCAACAGCACGACGTTGAGCGCTCGCTCTATGGCGCGGTTGAATCGGCCCAGGGCCGCGATGAATCCCATGGCGCGTCTCCTCAGTCGGTGTGGATGATCAGGTTGTAAACATCGCGCAGATCCATGTCGTCGATCACCTCACCCAGCGGTTCGGCCACCATCGCCTGCATGCGCTCGCGGTCCATCGGGTAGAACGTCGCGCCTTCCGCCTTGAGCTTTTCCCGGGACTCCCGGTCCAGACGAATCTGCAAATCGCGGGCGTACTGCTCGCTCTCGCTGGCTGCCGCCTGCACCGCGCGCTGCTCCTCGGGGGACAGCGACTCCCAGGTCTGCGCCGAGACTGTCAGCAAACGCACGGTGATGTCGTGCTCTGAAAGTCCGATGTGCGATGCCACTTCGTGAAAGCGCATGCGATAAATCCACTCCGCTTCGTTGAGCAGCCCGTCGATGGCGCCGAGCTGCAGCCCGGTATAGATCTCCTGATACGCCAGTACCGTGGGCCGGGTGCCCAGCGCCGCCCAGGCGGTCACGACCGGGCGGGTCGGGTTGGTGCGAAGCTTCATGCCCTTCAGGTCATCAAGGCTTTCCAGCGGCCGGGTACTGACGATCTGGCGGGTACTGCCGCCGTAGTAGGCCAGCACTTTCACGCCGGTTTCGTCCTCGATGCGCCGGGCAATCTCGCGGCCGGCCTCGCCGTCGAGCACGTGCGCCCAGTGGTCGATATCGCGGTAGAGAAACGGGATCGAGAAGATGCTGGCGGTGTGGGAAAACTCCGAGATCAGCCCGGGATTGACGATCGAGAAATCCAGCGCCCCGGCGGTCTGCTGCTCGAACATCTCGGTTTCGTGGCCCAGCACCGAGTTGCTGTAGATATTGATGGTCAGCGCGCCGTCGCTTTTGTCCTTTAAAAGCTCGCCGAAGCGCTCGGCGCTGGCGTGATAGGCCGTCTCCTCGGTGGCGCCGTGGGCAAATATCAGCTCACGGGCGCAGGCCTGTGACGCCAGCACCGTCAGCCCCAGACAGGCGATGGCCGCCAGCAGCGCGGTGCGGCGGTGAAAAAAGAATCGGCAGGACATCATGATGGCTCCCGTAAACGGTGGTGCGTGGGGTCGGTGCTGGCGCGCACCCGGAGAGAGGTGTCCAGAACAAGGCGCTGCGGCGCGCCATCCGGGACCTTGAGGCAGTCGAGTGCCAGCCCGGCGGCCTTCTGGCCGATGGCATGGGGATGCGTGGCGAGACTGCTCAGCGACGGCTCGCTGAGTGCGGCCTCGTCGCTGTCATCGATACCGATGACGGCGCAGTCGATGCCGGGGGCAAGACCCAAGCGGTGCAGGGCCAGCAGGGCGCCCAGCGCCATCAGGTCGTTGTGACAGATCAGTGCCGTGGGCGGGGTCAGCTCAGCCATGATCTCGAGCGTGCGCTCAAGCCCGGCACGTCGGGTCAGTTCATTGCGGCCGGTGCGGATGTCGGGGGTGCGCCCGGCCGCCTGCATGGCCTGTTGATAGCCTGCGATGCGCTGGCGGTCCGCGGAGCTGTGGCCGGTCCCGGTCAACAGCGCGATGCGCTCATGGCCGCGATCGATGAGATGCGCCACGGCGCGGGTCAGCCCGGTATGGATGTCGGCGCCGACGTAGTGGCCGCGGGGCGTGTCACCCACATGGCGCATCACCTCGATACAGGGCAGGGCCCAGCCGGTAATGGTGTCGATCAGCGTGTCGGGGGTGTTGTCTGCCGGACACAGCAGCAGGGCATCGATGCGCTGCTCGCGCAGGCGATTGATCAGGCGCTGCTGGCGCTCGGGGCTGTCACCGGTGCTGGCCAGAAACGAGACGTAGTCGGCGTTTTGAAGGGTCTCGTCGATGCCGGCCACCATGGCGCCGAAAAAGGGGTTGGCGATGTCGTGCACCACCACACCGATGGTATGGGTGCGGGCGCTGCGCAGGGTGGCGGCGCCGCGGTTGTAGACATAGCCCAGCGTCCTGACGGCGGCCATCACCCGCTCGCGGGTACTTTTGGCCACCAGCGGGCTCTCCTGAAGCACCAGCGAGACGGTCGAGCGCGACACGCCGGCGTGCGCGGCCAGATCCTTGAGTGTGACGGGCTTGCCTGATGGGGGCATGGGAGTGTCCTGCCGAGTGAGCGTTTTGGATCGATCCAAATACGTCCGACAGGCTAGCGCTGCATCATGGGCGACGCCTATTGCGCTTTAGTGCTACGACCTCGGTCCAGGAGCGAGCCGGGCGGCGTCGGGGGCAAACGTCACGCGGGCCAGTGTGCCGCCGTCCGGGGCTTCATGCAGAGAGATGCTCGCGCCCAGCGCTGTACAAATCTGACGGGCGATCGCCAGGCCCAGGCCGGTGCCGCTGATGGCGCGGTCGGCCTCCTCGGTCGGCGGCGCCTCTCGGCGGGCCCGGTAGAAGCGCTCGAAGACCCGCTCGCGCTCGGCTTCGGGAATACCGGGGCCGTCATCCTCGACCTCGATGACGGCCCCGGTCAGCACGCGCACCGTAATGTGGCCGCCGGCGGGGGTATAGGCCTGGGCGTTGCCGATCAGGATCGCCAGCAGTTCGTTGATCAAGGCGCTGTCGGCGTGAACGCTTACCGGCTGCGGCGCCTCGAGCGCCAGCGTCAGGCCGCGCTGCCAGGCCAGCGATACCATGCTCATGCAGAAATCCCGCGCCGTGTCGCTTAGATCCAGCACGGCGAAGTCGCGCCGGCGGATATCGTTTTCCACCCGCGCCAGCGAGAGCAGCCGATTGGCCAAAAGCGTCAGCGCTTCCAGATCGCGCTGGGCGCTTTCAAGTGTTTCGCGCAGCGCGTCGGTCTCCTGCGTCTGCGTGCCCAGCTCCAGCCGGGCACGCAGGGCAAACAGGGGCGTTCGAAGCTCGTGGGCGGCATCGGCCACAAAGGTGCGCTGGGCGCGCAGGGTGTCATCCAGGCGCTCGGTGAGGTGGTTGATGGCATCGATCAGCCCGCGCACCTCGCGCTGGACGTTGTCGGTCGGCAGCGGTTCGAGATTGTCCGGCGAGCGGCTGGCCACCATGTCGGTGATGCGCCGGAGCGGGCGCAGGGCCGCATCGATGGCCAGCATGAAAAGCAAAAAGGCGCCGATGGCAAACAGCGTCAGGCGCATCAGCGAATCTGCCAGCAGCTCGCGCATCAGCTGAGCATGAATGTCGCGATGCTCGGCCACCCGCACCTCGACCATGCCCTGATAGCCCGGCTGGCTGACCGGCACCAGCAAGGAGACCACGCGCACATCGCGCCCGCCGTAGGTGGCGTCATAAAAGCGCGCCAGCGACGGATAGCGGCTGGTCATCTCACTCGAGACCGGCGGGGCGGGCAGGTCATCAAAGCCCGCGATCGAGCCCTGCTCAGGGGTGATGACCTGATAAAAGGCGCTGCCGCCGCTGTCGAGCGAAAACGGGTCGAGCACGGCGCGCGAGATCCTCGCCTGCAGCTGGCCCTCCCGGACGGTCAGCGACTCGCCCAGCACCCGGGCGGCGATCAAAAGCGGTCGGTCGTAGGCGCTGCTCGCCACCCGCCAGGCATCCAGCCAGGCGCCACCCACGCCGATGCCGATCAGCAGCAGAAGTGCCGCGCCGATGCGCCGGGTCAGGCGCCCGCGCAGGCTGCGCGGCGAAAGGCTGGCCTTCACGCCACAGGGCCCGGGGCATCAAGGGTCTGGGCTTCAAGCTGATAGCCCAGACCGCGAAAGGTGACGATGCGCACGTCGCTGCCCTCCAGCTTGCGCCGCAGCCGTGAGACATAGACCTCGATGGCCTCGAACGAGCTGTCCTCTTCCATCGAGAACATCTGCGCGGCCAGATGCTCCTTGCTGACCGTGCGCCCGACGCGCGCCATCAGGGCCTCTAAAAGCGCCAGCTCCCGCGGGGGCAGGGTCAGCGGCTGGTCCTGCAGGGCGAAGCTGCGCGCGCCGAGATCAAAGGCCAGTGCGCCGCAGCGATGGATCTGCTGGCCGTCGTGGCGGGTGCGGCGGATCAGGGCGTTGATGCGTGCCTGAAGTTCAGACAGCGAGAAGGGCTTGATCAGATAGTCATCCGCGCCCAGGTTGAGCCCCTTCACCCGGTCGTTGATGCTGCCGCGGGCGGTCAGAAGCATCACCGGCAGGCGCGTGTCGCGCTTGCGCAGCCAGCTCAAAAGCGTAAAGCCATCCATCTCCGGCAGGCCGATATCCAGAAGCAGCAGGGCGTAGCTTTCGGTCTCCAGCGCCGTGCGCGCCGAGAGCCCGTCATGCATGACGTCCACCCGCCAGCCGGCGTCCTCCAGCGAGCGCCGGATACTGTCTGCCAGCGAAGGGTGGTCTTCGACCAATAGCGTACGCATTGCCGCTCCCGTGAAAGGTTGCTGAAAGCCTGCCGGACTATCGTGCCAGCAGGCGAAGCCCGCACCCATCGGTGCCGTGTCGGCCCCGGGTGAGGGCCGCCGGGACAGTATGCACGGCGAACAGTCGGTGACCAACGCAGCAACCATGACGCGCTGCGACGCCGTCAGCGTTCGGGACTTTGCAGGCCACACAACACTTGCAGACCACACAATAACAGCGCCGGGCAGCTCGCCGGGCCGACGTGAGGAACATCCGACATGACAATGACACGACGCATTGCCGGCAAGGGCCGCATGGCAGCGCTGGCTCTGATAGGCACGCTGAGTCTGGGCGCAAGTCTTCAGGCCATGGCCGCGGAAGAGCCCCGGCGGCCGGAGTGTATCGCCCCGGCGGCGCCCGGCGGCGGTTTTGACCTGACCTGCAAGCTGGCGCAGAGCGCGCTGGTGCAGGAAAACATTCTCTCCTCGCCGATGCGTGTCACCTACATGCCCGGCGGCGTCGGCGCAGTGGCCTACAACACGGTCGTCGCCCAGCGGCCGTCGGATGCCAACGCCATCGTTGCCTGGTCGAGCGGGTCGCTGTTGAACCTCTCCCAGGGCAAGTTCGGCCGCTTCGATGAAAGTGCGGTGCGCTGGCTGGCCGCCGTGGGCACCAGCTATGGCGCCGTGGCCGTGCGGGCGGATTCTCCCTACAAAAATCTGGATGATCTGGTTCAGGCGCTGCGCAAGGACCCCAGCAAGGTCGTGATCGGCGCCGGTGGTTCGGTGGGCGGTCAGGACTGGATGCAGACCGCACTGCTGGCCAAGGCCGCCGGCATCGATCCGCAGAAGATGCGCTATGTCGCGATGGAAGGCGGCGGCGAGCTGGCCACTTCCCTTCTGGGCGGGCATATCCAGGTCGCCAGTACCGATATCGCCGACTCGGTGCCCCACGTTGAAAGCGGCGACATGCGCATTCTGGCGGTGTTCTCCGAAGAACGTTTGCCGGGTGACGTGACCGGGGAGATCCCCACCGCCATCGAGCAGGGCTACGACGTGCAGTGGCCGGTCATTCGCGGCTTCTACGTCGGACCGGAAGTCAGCGATGAGGCCTACAACTGGTGGAAGGACGCCTTCGACAAGCTGCTGGCCTCCGAGGACTTCGCCCAGCTGCGCGAAAGCCGTGAACTCTACCCCTTCTCCATGACCGGTGATGAGCTCAACGACTACGTCACCAAACGCGTCGGTGAGTACCGCGAGCTGGCCGGTCAGTTCGGTCTGATCCAGTAACTTCGATACCGGTGCAGGGGCGCTTTTGGGGCCCCTGCGCTGCTGGCCGTTCGTCCGGAGCCTGCCATGATCTACCAACGACTCTTTCTGGTGGCACTGCTGGTCGTCTACGCAGTGCTGGCCTACGCCGCGACCACCTATGAAGCGCCCTTTTCCTACGAGCCTGTCGGGCCGCGCGCCTTCCCGCTGCTGCTGTTGATCCTGCTGGCGGCCGGCACGGTCTATCTGATGATTCGCCCCGGGCAGATGGCCGAGGAAAACGCCGACACGCCCCTGACCGGTCAGGTGCTTGGCCGGCTGGTGCTGTGTGTGCTGGCGCTGGCGCTGTTTGCGTTTTTCTTCGAAAAACTCGGCTTTATCGTCTCGGCCTTTCTCTTCGCCATCGCCATGTGCCGGCTCTACAACGGCGGCTGGGTGACCAGTGTCATCACGGGCGCTGTCATGTCGGTGACCTTTTACATGCTGTTTGATCGAGTGCTGGACGTGCCGCTGCCGCTGGGCGTGCTGTCAGGACTGGGAGTCTGAGCCATGGAAACACTGGGTTATCTGGGCCAGGGGTTTGGCGTGGCGACCACGCCGCTGAATCTGTTCACGGCCCTGTGCGGCACGCTGATCGGCACCGTGGTGGGGCTTTTGCCGGGGCTGGGGCCGATCAACGGCGTGGCGCTTTTGATTCCGATCGCCTTTGCGCTGGGCCTGCCACCGGAGACCTCGCTGATCCTGCTGGCGGCGGTCTATCTGGGCTGTGAGTACGGCGGGCGCATCTCGTCGATTCTTTTGAACATTCCCGGTGAGGCCTCGGCGGTCATGACCGCGCTGGACGGGCACCCGCTGGCGCGACAGGGCAAGGGCGGCATTGCGCTGTCGATCTCGGCGGCCGGTTCCTTTACCGGCGGGCTGATCGCGACCATCGGCGTGACCATCTTTGCCCCACTGCTGGCGAAGTGGGCGGTGGCGTTCGGCCCGGCCGAATACTTCGTGATGATGGTCTTTGCCATTACCTGTCTGGCGGGCATGGCCGGCAACAAGCCGATGAAAACCGCCGTGGCCTCGCTGATCGGGCTGCTGCTGGCCTGTGTGGGGATCGATGCCAACAGCGGCGTTTATCGCTTCACCTTCGGCAGCCTCGGTCTTGCCGACGGCATTCAGTTTGTGGTGCTGGTGCTCGGGCTTTTCAGCATCAGCGAGATTCTGGTGCTGCTCGAGCGCACCTATTACGGCCAGAGCGCGCTCAAGACCAGCGGTCGCATGATGTTCAACATGAAAGAGGCGATGCTGGTCAAGTGGACAGTACTGCGCAGCGGCGTGGTGGGCTTTTTCATGGGCATTTTGCCGGGCGCCGGGGCGACCATGGCCAGTGCCGTGGCCTACATGAGTGAAAAGCGCATGGCCACGAAGGACAACCGCTTCGGCAACGGTGACCTGCGCGGGCTGGCCGCACCGGAAACCGCCAACAGCGCCGCGGCCTGTGGCTCGATGGTGCCGATGCTCACCCTGGGTGTGCCGGGGTCGGGCACCACGGCGGTGATGCTGGGGGCGCTGACCCTTTACAACATCACGCCCGGGCCGATGCTGTTTCAGACCGACCCGCAGCTGGTGTGGGGGCTGATCGCCTCGCTGTTCATTGCCAACGTCATGCTGGTGGTGATGAACATTCCGCTGATTCGCGTGTTCACCAAGATTCTGGCCGTGCCCTACTGGGCGCTGGTGCCGGGGATCGCGATCGTCACCGCCATCGGTGTCTACGGCGTGCATGCCACCACCTTCGATCTGTTTCTGATGATCGTGATCGGCGTGGTGGGCTACATCCTGCGCAAGTTCGACTTTCCGCTCTCTGCCGTGCTGCTGGGCTTTATCCTGGGCGGGATCATGGAGCAGAACCTGCGTCGGGCGCTGTCGATCTCCAACGGCGAGCTCTCGATTCTGTGGTCGAGCCCGATCACCTGGGGCGGCTGGGCGCTGGTGGTACTGATGCTGGTGCTGCCGATGTATCGCGGCTGGCGTCGGCGTCGTACGGCGCTGCCGGGCAATCCGTGATGTCGTAACACCCTGACGGGTGGTCATTGCCAAAACAAAAGGCCCGCCAATGGCGGGCCTTTTCATGCCGGAACGGTGGGTTGCAGAATTGGTTGGTTGCCGAGTTGATCGATGCGATCAGCGCGCCCCGGAGCCGGTGAAGATGGTACGGATGGTGCGAATCACGACCAGCAGGTCCATCCAGAACGAGAAGTTGCGGATGTAGTAGAAGTCGTATTCAAGCTTGGTGCGCGAGCCTTCGACTTCGGAGGCGTAGCCCTGCTCGACCTGTGCCCAGCCCGAAATACCGGGGCGAACCACGTGGCGATAGCGAAAGAACGGGATATCGCGCTCATAGGCCTCGGTCAGTGCCGGGGTCTCCGGGCGCGGGCCGATCAGGCTCATCTCGCCCTTGAGTACGTTGAAAAGCTGCGGCAGCTCATCGATACGGTACTTGCGCAAATACTTGCCGACCTTGGTGATGCGCGGGTCTTCGCCTTCCTGAGTGGGACGAACATCGTCAGGGTTCACGTACATGCTGCGCATCTTGTAGACGTCGAACTCCTCGCCCTGAAAGCCTGAACGGCGCTGGCGAAACAGGATCGGGCCCGGGTCGTCGCGCTTGATCATGATCGCGGCCACGCCCATCAGCGGCAGCGCCGCCGGCAGCATCAAAAGCACCGCGGCGATATCGGCCAGGCGCTTGAGCAGTTCATAGCCGGTTCTGGGCATCAGGGAGCCGTAGCGATTGCCATGGATCTGATCGAGCCCGATGCGCCCGGTGCTGGCCTCGCCAAAGCGGCGTGCATCGTAGACCGGAATACGCTTGATGGTGCAGTCGGCCAGAAAGCGCTGCCATTCGTCGCTCAGATCGCAGGAAAGATCCACGATCACACCGTCAACGCGCAGGTTTTCAAGGTCCGGGCCGCTCAGCCAGCGCTGATCGATGTCCTGATGGCCGAACCACTTTTCGATGTTGCCCAGCGGCACCAGCGCCATTTTGCGACGGCGATAGCGTCGCCCTACCCGATACCCCACCCAGCCGCACAGCAGGGCGAGCGCGCCCGACATCAAAAGCTGCGTCAGATGGAAAGGAATGGCCAGCAGTTCCAGCACCATCAGTATAAGCAGGTAAACGGCCGTCACCGCCGCAAGAACATACGTGCAGGGGTCGGTGCCCGGGTGGCGGGAGAGCTGATGCACCGTACGAAACGCCACCATATAGGCGATGGCACTGGCCAGCACCGTGATGTTGGTGCTGCTGATTTCAAGCGTGGAGTTCAGCCAGCCCCAGCCCCACAGTGCCGGCAGCAGGGAGGTCAGCACCAGCCCGAAAAGATAATGAACCCGAAAGCTCAAGAGAATGCGCTCATACCACAGCGAGTGCCGGTGATTGCCCCGTACCGGTCGTGTTGTCATTTCCATGACCTGTCCCTGAAAGAGTATCTTTTATTGATTGGTAATGGTTTTTCAAAAATATCGGACGGCGACAGGCCGATGTGGATATCGGCGCCGACGGCAATACTTTACCTGGGTGTGGAAAGTAATATCGTTTTATTTGACAGGATTCTCTATGCAATATTGTGCATTGATAAATACGATGGGAATGATGGTTTTTTAAAGTGCTGAAACGGGGGCTGGGTATTAGATATAACTAAATTGGAAGTCTGACGATTGCTGCTCGCCCGGAAGCAGACTGTCTGATGAGAGGCGTTATTGGCTGACAGTCTTTCGATACCACGTTCAAAACCGTCTTCATGCCGCGCCATACGGGGGTTTTAAGACGACTCTCGGGTCTTACATGATGTTACTTTAAATAGACTTTCGGATAATCTCGCTCTCGGTAGATGTCAGGCATGATGAATGTGTCGATTGTATGACGCGGGCTGAATTTCGGACGATATTTATAATACTTGTTAAATGTCAGATTGCTGATTTCAGAGATGTCCTTACCGGCCCTTGAATATAAAAACAATGGCTTCGTTGCATGGCCTCTTGATAATAACAGCCAATAAAAGGCGGCCCGGCCATCATCAAATAGCGTGACTATCGCGACCAGGGAGTAACGTCATGGGAATTTTAATTGTTTATCTTGTAGTGACCACACTGGCTGTCCTTGCCGTTTTTTCCGCCATGGGCGTTTCAGCCAACAGCGGTCACTTCATGGAAAGTGCAGCCATTGCAGACGATGAGCCCCAGCACCAGTAGATGTCTGCGGTCATCTGCCCGCTCGGTAGACCCCATCGACACCCGGCCACGCGCCGGGTGTCGTGTTATTAAAACGGGCTCAGGGGAGCGTGCTCAGAAAACCCGAAGGGCGGGCCGGTCGATCGGCAGCCATTTGAGCACGCGCTGGATCTGGCGGTCCCAGTAGCGCCACTGATGATCACCCGGGCCGTCATGCCAGTCCAGCGCAAGTGCGCTGTGCTGTGCGGCTTCCTTGAAGCGCAGATTGTCCGGATAAAGAAAATCTTCCCGCCCGCACCACTGAAACAGCGCCGGCTGACAGGGCTGTGGCGTTTGATAGCGCGCCAGCAGGGCAAAGAGGTCGTCGTCGGTGCCGCTGGGCGTCTGATCAAAGATCAGCGGGTACTCCGGCGGCGGCGTATCGCGCTGGCCCACCGCCACGATATCCAGCGACCCGGACAGGCTGGCCGCTGCGGCAAAGCGCTCGGGCTCGCGTAGTGCCCACTTGAAGGCGCCATAGCCGCCCATCGATAGCCCCGCGACAAACGTCTCCTCCCGGCGTGTCGAGATGGGAAAGAGCCGCTCGCTGATGAGGGGCAGCTCCTCACTCAGAAAACGATACCAGGCCGGGCCAAAGGCCATGTCGGTGTAATAGCTTCGCCCCACCTGCGGCATGATCACGGCAAGCCCGTAGTTTTCGGCGTAACGCTCGATGGCACTAAAGCGTTGCCAGGCGCTGTCGTCGTCGGAAAGCCCGTGGAGCAGATAGAGCACCGGCGACGGGGCACTGGCGTGTTCGGGCACGATCGCGCTGAGCGAGAGCGTCACATCCAGTATCTGCGAGGCAAAGCGGCAGGTCAGAAAGGCCATCGAAGGCTCCCGGTTTGAAAGGACATCGTTGTGCGCCATGCTCACCCGAAATCAGCGCCCGTGTCACTTCCCCCGGACAGTGCAGACCGTGGTATTCGAATCGAAGGGGTTATCCGGCAAGCGTCCAGTCAGCGGCCTTGCCCATGGCGCTCATCGGCAGCCGGTCGCCAAGGGTGAACGCCGCGGGGACGGCCGGCGTCATCAGCTGCGTTCGGCACCAGTCATGCAGGGTCTCGGTCAGTGCAGAAGGGTCGGTGTTGTGCGCCGGCACGACAAAGGCCTTGAGGCGATCTCCTTCCTCACCTGTCATCGGTCGTACCAGCGCGCACCTGACGCCCGGATGGGTTTCCAGAAGCCGTGCGACCTGCTGCGGCTGAACGTTGATGCCGCCAATCTGAACGACCCCGTCGATGCGCCCGCATGGATAGTAGTGGCGCTCATCCTCCCACTGGAGATGATCGGCAAGCGTTGCCACTGCGTGCGTGTCACGATCGATGAGCCGGTGAGCGTTATCGCCGCGCTGCCAGCGTGGCAGCAGGGCATAGGGCGCCTGCGATGAGCAGCGCACGCCGATGCCGCCGGTTTCAGTGGCACCATGAATTTCCACGATGTGGGCAAGGCCCTGCGCCTTCAGGGTCTCCAATACGGCTGCCTCGCAGGGGCCGGTCGAGGTCAGGCCGATGACGCCGGCCGGAAAGCCGGCCTCCTGGCGGGCCAGCAGCTGCCAGATAAAGGGGTAGCCGACGATCAGGTCGCCGGATTTGAGGCGCCGGCTCTGTATCATCGCCAGTGCCTGATGGCCGTGCACGGCTTCGAGCCCGGCGCGTTCGGGCAGCATGATGCCAAACAGAAAACCATAGATGTGATGGGGCAGTGCCGGAACGATCACACGCTCAATACCTCCCTCGATGAGGGTGGCCAGAAGCGTTCTGAAATGGTCGCACTCGGCGGTCAGCGTCTGCCAGCGGTGCATGCAGCGCTGCGGCGCGGCGGTGCTGCCGGAGGTGTAAAAGGCCAGATCGCGCGTGCCCTCGGCGCGAATGGCGGTAATCACCTTTACCCAGCCGCCCAGCGTGCGATGACGCAGAAGATAGTCATCCAGACCGCTTTCATGCAGGCGAAAGACGTTGCTGACGGTGGTGGCCAGACTCAACAGCTCCATCGAGTCCACGCCGATGGCCGCTTCCGCGCTGTCTTCACCATGCTGAAGGGGCGTACCGGCATGCCATTCGTCGTGGCGCCGCACAAAGGCCGTCTCGCGACGCAGCGTTTTCAGCTCCTCATCGATCAACGCGACAAGCATCGTCAGCACGGCCGGAGGAGACAGGGTAAAGGTGTCCATGAGCGCTCCTGCGTTACAGGGAAAAAACAGGCATCAGACGCGTTTGACGAAGACCCAGTAGCTCTCGCCGGTCAGAGCCTTTTTCATGTGCACCTTGACGCGCGTCGGCGCCATTTCGTAGTCAAAGGTGTACTCGAAAATGGCGCTGAGATTGCCGTTTTTGACCCCCTCATCGAAGCGGCCACGAAACTCGGGCCGGTTGGTACAGGGCGCCACGTCGCGAAAGAAGTTGTGCCCGATCACGCGCTCCGGCGAACGGCCGGTGATTTCTCCCTCGGCGGCGTTGTACTGAAGTACCCTGCCGCTGGCATCGAGCTGAATAGCGCCGAAGGCGAGATCGTTGATCTGCGCATCGGACATGCCGGCCAGCGTGTTTTCGATATCGTGGGCACCAAATTTGACCATTTCCATGTCGTTCTCCGTATTCTTCCATGAATAAAGGGAAAGACTATCGACCGGTCGTGGCCGAACTTTAGGGCGTTTGAGCTGATCGCGTTAAGGCATTGTCTGATATCACATGCCGCCAGCAACGCGCGGTCGGGAACGCGTAATGGCTGACGCAACCGGTCCCGGCATGGAGTACTCTGGGGGCTTCATCCGCCAAGGACATTGATCGAGTCTCATGCCCGCCAGCAGGAAAGTCACCATTGCCGATATCGCCCGTCATGTCGGGATGACCAACATCACGGTCTCGCGTGCACTCAACAAACCCGAGATGGTCAAACCGGCCACGCGCGAGCGCATCGAACAGGCCGCACTCGAGCTTGGCTACGTGCCCAACGCCTTTGCCCGCGGTCTCAAACGCAGCGACAGCCGCCTGATCGGGGTGGTGACGGCAAGCCTGGATAACCCTTTCTACGCCGAGATGATCAAGGCGATCTCGCGCCACGCCAAGCAGCATGACTACGCCATCATGCTCTTTGACACCGACGGTGATCCTCATCTTGAGTCCACGGCCATCGACACGCTGTTGAGCTATCAGGCCGCCGGGCTGATTCTTTCGCCGGTCTCCGATGAGCCCGACTATCAGCCCGACTATCTGGCCCGACTCAAGGCCAGCGATATCGCCGTGGTGCAGCTCGATCGAACCCTCCATGACAGCGGCTTCAGCGCGGTGGTGCTGGATAATCTCTGGGCCGGGGAGCGCGTGGCGCAGTATCTGCTGGAGAAGGCGTTGACAGCCCAGCGTCGCACCGAGCGGGATCGCCTGCTGGTGGTGGCCGGCCCCGAGCACTCGCGCATCACGTGTGAGCGCCTTGAGGGCGTGCGGGAAGCCTTGGGCGCTCAGGCCGGCGAGGTCACCATTGATGTGCTGTGGGGGGACTACACCCTGGCACCGGCCGTTGATCAGGTGCGCGACTATCTCGGCCGCCACGGCGTACCGCGGGCGATTTTCGGGCTCAATCAGCTGATCACTCTGGGGGCGCTCAAGGCGCTGCGGGAAGCCGGTATCGATCGCGATCAGACCTGCGTGGTCGGCATTGACCGGCTGCCCTATCTGGAGATTTTCGATATTACCGTGCCGTGTGTGGTGCACGATGGTTACCGCGCCGGCGCTCAGGCTCTCGAACAGCTGCTGGTGCAGATGCGCGACCCGCAGGCCGCGCCGTGTACGCTGACCGTGCGCGGCGAACTGGTGACGTGACAGGGAAGGGCGCCGGCCCGGACAGGCTGTGCGAACGGTTTCTTCGCCCTCGACCCCGGCGGCGCTTTATCATGAAGACACTCAGGTGCTGCGGGGTGACCAAATGCCCTTTTGACCCAGTCCCCGGGCGGCGCTATACCTGGCCCATCATCGATAGAGAGACCCCATCTCAAGGAGAGCCCATGCCGGCCCAGTTTCCCCAGGCCCGTCTTCGTCGCCTGCGCTCAAGCAGCGCCCTGCGCGACATCGTGCGGGAGACCTCGCTCAAGGCAGAACACCTGGTCTATCCGATCTTCGTGGAAGAAGACACCGACGAGTACACGCCCATTGAGGGCATGCCCGGCCAGTCCCGTATACCGGAAAGCAGACTCGGTGAGGAAGCAAAACGCCTGAGCGCGCTGGGGCTGAAAAGCATCATGCCGTTCGGCATTTCCCATCACAAGGATGAGACCGGCAGCGACGCCCTGAAGGAAGACGGCATGGTGGCGCGCATGGTGCGCATCATCAAGGAAGCCGCGCCGGAGCTGGTGGTGATCCCGGATGTGTGCTTCTGCGAGTACACCAGCCACGGCCACTGCGGCATTTTGAAGGGCAACACGGTCGACAACGACCTGACCATCAAGAACCTCGGCATTCAGGCGGTGCAGGCGGCGAAGGCCGGCGCCGACATTATCGCACCATCGTCGGCGCAGGACGGTCAGGTCGCCGCGATCCGCGAAGCGCTGGATGAGGCGGGCTTTGAAGACATTCCCATCATGGCGTATTCCACCAAGCTTGCCTCCGCGCTGTACGGCCCGTTCCGTGAAGCTGCCGGCACCGAGCTGAAAGGTGATCGCAAGACCTACCAGATGGACCCGATGAACCGTCGCGAGGCGCTCAGAGAGTCGCTGGCCGATGAGGCCGAAGGCGCGGATTTTTTGATGGTCAAACCGGCGCTGGCGTATCTGGACATCATGGCCGACATCCGCCGCAACAGCCTGCTGCCGCTGGTGGCGTATCAGGTCAGTGGCGAGTACGCGATGATCAAGTTCGCCGCCGCGCAGGGCGTGATTGACGAATCCGCCGTGGTGCGCGAAACGCTGGGTTCCATGCGTCGCGCAGGGGCCGATCTGATCATGACCTACTTCGCCCCGCAGCTGCTGGAAGAAGGGTTGTAAGCACGGCTTTCCATGAAGGATCGAGACCAGAACCGCGCCTCGGCGTGGTTTTTAGTGTCCGGAGGCCTTCAGGCCGTGCGACGCCACATCGTGACCAGTGGTGCGGTGCCGATTTCGTTAAAAACCAAAGACTTCCTGGGTCACCAGAGCAGCAGCGCCACGGCTCCAGAAATTATCTTCATTGTCGATGTAAGTGCGTATGGGGCCATGGAGTGAATACCTGTTCAGTGCCTCGTTGAAAGCGTCAAAGAAATACTCACCAAGCTCGACCACTTCGCCGCCGATCACAACTGGATCGACATCCGTGACGGCCGTCATGTCGGCAAGATATTTTCCGACCGTATAGCCTGCGTCCCTGACGATTGACAGTGCTCTTTCATCGCCCGACGCAAGACAGGCCAGAAGTCTGTCCAGGCGAGTACGAAAGGGCCATTGCGGATCATCCAGGCCCAGCGTATTCAGCATCCCGGAAATGGAATTTTTGACCTGAAGGCAGCCGTATCGACCGCATTCGCAGCGTGCGCCATGTAGATCGTGACACATGTGGCCGAGTTTTCCGGCCGCCCCGGTATTACCGCGATGCAGTTTGCCATCGAGAATCATTTCATAACTGATCCCTTCACCGACGGCGACAGTGGCAAACGAGGCGTGATTAATGCCCACGCCAAAAAGGGCATGCGCCAGCGCGAAAGCGTGACTGTCGTCTTCGATTTTTACCGGGATACCCAGTTTGTTTCGCAGCATGTCGGCGAAATGAATGTCCTTCCAGCCAAAACGATGGCTTGTTTTACAAACCCCTGTTTCAGCGTCGACAAAAGCCGGAATAGAGACACCTACCCCGATTAGATTCTTGGTGTCTCTTGCCTGGGTCTCCATGAGCTGTGCAATCGCTTCTGCACATATCTGGCACACGGTTTCAGGATCCAGCGATGGCAGCGCCTTCGTCAGCTTGTCGATCGGAGCGGTCGACATGTCCGTGAGCAGGCATTCAATGCTGTCGGATTTCAGCTTGATGCCAACGGCCAGGCGTGTGGTGTAGTTGATTCGCATGGGGGTGGGCCTTCGGCCTCCGGCGCTGACCGAGGCGGTGTCTTCAACGACCAGATCTTCTTCCAGAAGATCTGAAACGATGGAAGACACAGTGGCCGGGCTAAGTCCCGTCGATTCAGCCAGAGCGCTTCTGCTTAGCTGCCCCAGCCTTCGGATCTCATTGATGATGAACTTTCTTTTGGCCGCTCGATCGCTGCTTCGACCAATGATTGATTGCTCTCGTTGCACTTATTTTATCCAATGAAAAAAGTAAGTTTCAGGTGATCTCCAGACCTGCGATATGCCTGGTAAGTTGTCACCCCGATTCGCTGGCGAAGAGGAGACTCCCGTCATGAGCAAAGCCAACACACCTGTCACAAGGCGACGCGTCATCCAGACGCTTGGGGCGGGAGCAGGTCTGCTTCTTTGCGGTCTCCGCGCACCGGCGATAGCGAAGTCTCGCAGGCTGGTCATCATCAGCGACCTGAATGCCGCGCAGGCACCTGCGTTCCAGACCATAGCGGCAGAGTTCGGACGTCAGTCCGGCACGGAAGTCATTGTCAATAATATCGCGCATGAAGCCAACAAGACGGCCATTCGCAACTATTTGGTGGCCGATCCGCCCGATCTCTGTTTCTGGTTCTCCGGTCAGCGGATGCGCCAGTTTGTCGGGATGGGGCTTTTTTCGGATATATCCGACCTTGTTGAGCGCGAAGGCATCGACCGGGCGCTGGGTCCGCTGCTCGACACTACCTCCGTTGACGGGCGTCAGTATGGGCTACCGGTCGGCGGTCTGTTCTGGGGGCTTTTCTATCGCGAAGACGTTTTTCGTGAAAATGGTCTAATCCCTCCTGAAACGTTCGAGGACTTTTATCGTACCTGCCACAGGGCCAGGGCACAGGGGCTTGTGCCCATTGCCATGGGTACGAAAGACCAGTGGCCTGCAGCCGGCTGGTTTGACCACATGAATCTGCGCATCAACGGTCTCGAAACGCACATGGCGCTGATGGAAGGCCGGGTCGCCTATTCCGATACGATATTTGACCCGGTTTTCGAGCAGTGGCGAGACATGATTCAGCAGGATTTTTTCCTGGATCACGGCACGTCTTACGCCTGGCAGCAGGCCGCGGCGTTTCTGGCCCGGAAAAAGGCCGCCATGATGGATCTGAGTACCTTCCTGCAAAGTGTGATGCCACCTGGTCAGGAAGGGGAGCTCAAATTGATTCGCTTTCCCACCTACGATGCTTCGGTCGGGCCCTACGAAGACTTCTCCTCCAACTCCATCCATATCCCCCAGCGTGCTCAGCAAAAGGCGCTCGCCAAGGAATTTCTGGCCTACTTCTATCAGCCGGACGTTCTGGCAAGATTTTTGGCCCCCATCGGTACCGTGCCGCCTCGCAATGATATGCCCGTGCCCGACGATCCGCTGACAAAAACGGCTACGGAACTTCTGCGAACGTCCGCCGGCAGCGCTCAATATTTTGATCGCGACACCCATCCGGCCATGGCATGGGCAGGGCTCAAGGGGTTTCAGAAGTTCAGTGTCTATCCATCACAGGGGAAGGAAATTCGACAGGAGCTGGATCGCATTCGTACTCGCGTGATGACTTCAACCTGAGTCTCTCAAGCACTCTTTTTAATATCGGCTAACGACATGGGTATCTATCGTGATGACCATATGGCGACGTAATCGGTCCTGGCTCTGGCCTGCTTTTTTTATAGCCCCCGGCATCATTTTGTTCGGGATAGTCATTGTGGGGTCTTCCGTTCAAAGCCTCTGGATCAGCTTTTTTCAGTGGGACGGCTTTGAGGAAATGCAGTGGATCGGGCTCGGTAACTATATCGAGATGCTCGACGATCCCCAGTTCTATATCTCGTTGCGCAACAATATTATCTGGCTGGCTGTGTTCATGCTGGCACCGCCGCTGGGGCTTTTCTTTGCGCTGCTCATCAATCAACAGATCCGCGGCATGCGAATCGTTAAATCCCTGTTTTTTATGCCCCTGGTGATGTCTCAGGTAGCCGTCGGGGTGGTCTTTACCTGGTTTTATGATCCCTCAAGCGGATTGTTGGCGCTTTTTTTCGAGGCGATGGGTGCCACTGCTCCAGCACTTCTGTCCGATCCCAGATGGGTCACGCTGGCCGTCGTGTTCGCGGCACTGTGGCCGCAGGTTTCCTTCTGCGTAATTCTGTTCATGGCGGGTCTCAACAATCTGGATGAAAGCCAGATCGAGGCGGCGCGCGTGGACAATGCCAGGGGCTGGAAAATGCTGTGGCACGTCATCCTTCCCCAGCTTCGACAGGTCAATTTCATTGCGATCGCCGTCACCGTCATTGGTGCCCTGCGGTCGTTTGACATGGTTTCGGTAATGACCTCCGGCGGCCCCTTCGGCTCCTCTGATGTGCTTGCCTATCAAATGTACAGCCAGTCCATACAGGCCTATCGCTTTGGATACGGTGCGGCCATCGCCAGCGTCCTGTTCGCCATCATGGTGGTATTTATCAGCTGGTACCTCTGGAGAATGCTGCGCATGGAAAAGGAGGGCGCGTAATGTATCCCCGACAGATTGCAAAAGACGATGTCCTGAAAAAGTATCTCTATCTTGCGGCGGTAACGTTCGTTCTCATCCTGTGGCTTTTGCCTCTGGGGGCGGTCATTTTGACGTCTGTCAGGCCGGCCTCCGATGCTGCTGTGGGCAACTACTGGGGATGGCCCTCCGGGTTTGATCTTGTCAAGAACTACACGGAGGTGTTCACCGAGACGCCGATGGGGCGGTATTTTTTTAACAGCCTTGTGATCACGATACCTTCGGTCATCGGAGTTCTGGTGCTAAGCACCCTGACGGGCTATGTGCTGTCACGCTATCGCTTTCGCGGCAATACGCTTTTGTTTGCCATTTTCATTGGTGGCAACTTCCTGCCGTTTCAAATCATGATGATCCCGGTTCGCGACCTGACGATTTCGCTGGGAATCTACAACAGTTATCTCGCGCTCATCATATTCCACGTGGCGTTTCAGACCGGCTTCGCGACCCTTTTCATGCGTAATTTCATTGTCTCGTTGCCCGATGAACTTTTCGAGGCGGCGCGCTCCGAGGGTGCCTCACCACTGCAGATCCTGATTCATGTGGTTATTCCTCTGGTACGCCCGGCATTGGCAGCGCTGGCCATTCTGGCGTTTACCTTTATCTGGAACGACTACTTCTGGGCGGTGGTGCTTACGCCGAGTGATGCTGTCAAACCGGTAACGGCCGGACTCGATAATCTCAAGGGCCAGTATGTGGCCAACTGGAGCCTGATTTCCGCAGCCACGATCGCTATCGCGATTCCACCGGTGGTCATGTTCTTTTTGATGCAGCGCCATTTTATTCGCGGATTAACGATGGGCGCCGTGAAGGGATGACCACGGAACTGAAGTGGCCATTACGGTATATCGACGGGAGCGAGAAGGCATGAGCAATCTGGAAATCAAAAATATTTCGAAGTCCTATAACGGACGCGAAGTATTGAAAAATGTTGGTTTCAAGTCATCGCAAAAGGAATTCATCGTTGTCGTGGGGCCTTCCGGGTGTGGCAAGTCCACGCTGCTTAAAACGATTGCGGGCCTGTCATCCGTAAACGATGGCCAGATACTGATCGGGGAAAACGATGTGACCCGATCCGAACCCGGCGATCGGGATATTGCCATGGTGTTTCAATCCTATGCGCTCTACCCCCACATGACCGTGGCAGAAAACATGGGATTTGGCCTGCGAATGGCGGGCCGACCAAAACACGAGATCAAGGAGGCGGTCGATAATGCAGCCAATATTCTCAAGATCTCCGATTATCTCGACATGCGCCCCAAACAGCTTTCCGGTGGCCAGCGTCAGCGCGTCGCTATCGGGCGGGCCATCACCCGCTCCCCCGCGGTCTTTCTGTTCGACGAGCCACTGTCCAACCTTGATGCAGCGCTGCGTACGCAAATGCGTGTCGAGATTGGTCAGCTCTACCGCCGCCTCGATGCCACGATGGTCTACGTGACGCACGATCAGGTGGAAGCGATGACAATGGCCACGCGTATCGTGCTGATGAACAGTGGCGTCATCGAGCAGGTGGGATCGCCAATCGAGCTTTATGCCGATCCCGTCAATCGTTTTGTAGCCGGATTTCTGGGATCGCCCCGGATGAACTTCATCAAGGCCAGAGTCACCGATGTAAATGATGGGCAAATTGTGGTCGCCCTTGAAGGTCTTGATGACATTCGTGTTGCCAGAAAACAGGGGGTTGGCGTCAGCAAAGGGGACACGGTAACGCTGGGAATTCGTCCCGAAGAAATCTCGGTCGGACGTCAGCGCCGCCACCAATTACCGGCCAGAGTGGAGCTGGTAGAGCAGCTGGGCAGGGAAGTGATTGCCTACGTCGATACGGGCAGCATCAAGGCCATCGAATCCGAAAACGGCCTGGGGCATCTGACCATTCAGGTCGATCGAAAATCGACGATGTCGCGAGATGATGATATCGACATCGGCTTTGATGCCGAAGACGTTTATCTGTTCAACGCCGATGGCATGACGATGACACCGGATCGCAATATTGAAAAAAGCCACGTCCATGAGGTCAGTGAAGCATGAATGATAATTCAGAAAGAAAGCTATCGGCCTGGCGCCCGATCGATACGAACACTTTTCTCTTCGGGGTCCCTCATTATCCTGAACACGTCGAGGAGACTTACTGGAAGCAGGATGCTGAAAGAATGGTAGCGTGTGGTTTCAATACCGTTCGAATGGGAGAGTTCGCATGGCACCTGTTTGAGCCGTGTGAAGGCGTTCATGATTTCAGCCTTTTTGACCGGGCCATCGACGTTCTTGCAGAAGCCGGCATCAAGACGATTTTATGCACCCCGACCGCCACCCCGCCTCGATGGTTGACAGCGAAATACCCTGAAGTGCTGCGTGTGGATAAAAATGGTCGACAGATGAGCCATGGCTCTCGACAGCATGCCGACACCATCCATCCGCTGTTTCGCGAGTTTTCACGCCGGATCACGCAAGCCATGGCGGAACACTATCGCGACAATCCCAACGTGATCGGCTGGCAAACGGACAACGAACTAAACACCAGTATGTCCGTGTCCTATTCCGATGCGGCTCGGGCCGAGTTTCAGAGCTTTTGCGAGCGCAAGTATCGGAGCATCGAATCACTCAATGCGGCATGGGGCGGCGATTTCTGGGCAACGGCCTATCGCAGCTTTGACCAGGTCGTTTTGCCGCTTCCCAATGCGCCCGTACACTGCAGCCCCGGTCACGTTCAGGACTATCACCGTTTTCTGGCGCATACGACCATGCAGTTTCAGCGTGATCAGGTTGAAATCCTGCGCCGGACCAACGCCGACTGGTTCATTTTTCACAATATGGGCAAGCTTGAGAACGTTGATTTTCGCAACGGCTTTGCCAGCGATCTCGATTTTGTCGGCTACGATGTCTACCCGTTCCTGCATGAGGAAAAAGCCCGCATCGGAGGGCATGCCTATATGCAGGCAAGTCAGCTCGACCTGTGCCGGGGCTACGCCGGCAACTTCATTGTGCCCGAGCAGCAGTCCGGTTTCGGCAGCCAGGTGGATTTTTCCACTTTAACTCCTGAACCCGGTGAAATGCGCCGCATGGCGTTTTCCTCCATGGCGCATGGGGCTGACGGACTGATGTTCTTCCGCTGGCGTCCGGCCCATTTCGGCGCCGAAATATACTGGATGGGAATTATCGATCACGACAATATCCCCCGGCGCCGATTCGAGGAGGCCAAACAGATTGGTGCCGAAATTCACAAGGTAGCTGAGCACACTCTTGGCACCACCGTGCGTATCGACATCGGCATCGCCAGCGCCGAGTTCGACAATGACATTGCCCATAAAAGCTACCCCATCGGTTTTCCCTCTCCTCATGATGACGCCATCCTGCTGCACCGCGCCTGCTTCCAGCGCGGCATTGCGGCAGGTTTTGTCCATCCCGAGGACGCGCTCGAGCGTCTGAAGGTCTTCTATGTGCCGCACTGGCTCATGTGGAAGGATGAATGGAGTGAACGTCTCGAGCAGTTCGCCAGGGCCGGCGGCACCGTGATCATCGGGGCGCGTACCGGCTCCCGAAATACCGACAACCATGTCATCCGAGTACCGGCGCCCGGCGAGTCACTCACTGCCCTGACCGGTGTGCAGGTCGAGGAGTTTAGCCCGCTCGCCGCACCGGATCAGGGGGCGCTCATGGGCCGCGCGCCGACGCCTCATGGGGAGTTCACCACGACGGCGCGTCCCACGGAGGCCTCACAGCGTCGCTATCGTTTCGAGTTCGAGGGCCAGGAGCTCACCGCCGGTCACTGCTATGAAATCCTCGACCCCTCAAGCGATGTCGACGTGCTGGCCCGCTGGTCCAATCGCTTCCTGGAAGGACGCGCGGCCATAACGCGCCGTCAGGTCGGCGAGGGTCAGATCCTCTACGTCGGCACTTATCTGACCGACGAGCTGGCGGAGCGTCTCACTGACTGGGTCATGGCGAACGGGAAGGTCGAACCACTGATTCCTGATCTTCCGCAGGGCATCGACGTGACCCTGCGAGAGAAGGACGGCCAGAAGCTGTTGTTTGTCATGAATACCGAATGCTTCGAGCAGCGTCTCGATTCCGTGGCCGCTGGAGTGGATTTGCTGACCGATAACCAGGTGGAGGGGTCCCTGACGCTGGAGGGTTATGGCTGTGCCATCATCGATATGTCGTAGTCGTTGCCCCGATATTGCACCGGGCGGGCCTTTTTCCGATCAGCACGCCAGTGCCTGAGCCTCTTTGATAACCTGTCGCGCCCCTTGAAGTGCCCTCAACGGTGTCACCTTCGTCAGGAGATCAGGTTCGCCGCGGCGCAGGGCGTGATCGATGAATCCGCCGTGGTAAGCGAAACGCTAGGGTCCATGCGTCGCGCCGGGGCCGATCTGATCATGACCTGCTTCGCACCGCAGTTGCTGGAAGAAGGGCTGTAAGCACGGCTTCCCATGAAGGATCGAAACCAGAACCGCGCTTCGGCGCGGTTTTTGATGGCGTTGTCTTCGGGCAACCCTGACAGGATGATGGGAGCGGTGCTGTCTACGCTTGTTTTGATCCGAGTGGGCCAGGCTCACTCCGGTTAGTGTGCTCGAAAAAGGCGTTCGGCATCGCCCCGGTACTCCATCCCATAACGGCACAGGTGCTGATCGGGAAGCCGTTTCAGCCATGCGAGTATCACCGCCGCTCACCATCCGAGATGTGTTTACTGCTATACGTTCTGGCAACGCTGAACATTTCCCGGACACTGACGAAGAGACCCATCATGGAAAAGTTGAGAATTGACCTGGTATCCGATGTTGCCTGCCCGTGGTGCGCGATCGGCTATCGTCGCCTGGAGCAGGCACTGGAAACGCTTGATGGCGAAATCGACGTGGCGCTCGTCTGGCAGCCCTTTGAGCTCAACCGGGATATGCCGCCCGAGGGTGAGCCGATTCTGGAACACTTGTGCCGCAAGTACGGCAAGGATGCGGCCACCATGGAGCAGTCCCAGCGTGAGATCATGGCGGTGGCTGAAGAGCTTGGATTGAATTTCCGTGGCGCCGTTGAACGTCGAGCGAACAATACGTTCGATGCCCATCGCGTGCTGGCGTGGGCCGCAACCCAGAACCGAGCGACACCCCTGCAGCTGGCACTGTTTGAGGCCTACTTCGGTGAGGCGAAAAACCCGTCAGCCCCGGAAGTGCTACGCGAAAAGGCGATTGCGGTTGGGCTGGATGGTGACACTGCCGAAGCTATCGCACGCTCTGATCAGTACGCGGACGAGGTTCGAGCGGCACAGCAGCAATTTATGGATGCAGGCGTGAGCGCCGTGCCGGGCTTCATCCTCGATGGCCGCTACCTGATTTCCGGTGCCCAGCCCGCCGATGTGTTGGTCGATGCGCTTCGTCAGGTGGCGGAAGAAAACGCTAATCGCCAATGATCCAGAAGCGCTGACCCTCTCCCAAGACACACCCCTCCCAAATCCGGATAATGGCGGGTAATTCGCCCCGCGCGACACCCGTCACCAATCCGGTTCTGCCTCATGGAAATCAAGGTCAACTATCTCGACAACCTCCGTCAGGAGGCGAAGTTCGATGACTTCACCGTTCTCACCGACCAGCCGATTCGCTACAAGGGCGATGGCTCCGCGCCCGGCCCGTTCGACTACTTTCTGGCCTCGACGGTGCTGTGTGCGGGGCACTTCGTGCGCGTGTACTGCAACGCCCGCGACATCCCGACCGAGAACATCCGGCTCTCCCAGAACAACATCGTCGATCCGGACAACCGCTATAACCAGATTTTCCGCATTCAGGTCGAACTGCCGGACGACATCTCCGAGAAGGACCGCACCGGCATTCTGCGCTCGATCGAGCGCTGCTCGGTCAAGCGGGTGATCCAGAACAATCCCGAGTTCCAGATCGAGGTGGTCGATAACATCGACGAGGACGCCCAGGCGCTGCTGATGGGCGGCACGGCTGGCAAGGACGGCGAAGGGCAGAGCACCTGGATCGAGGGCAAGGACCTGCCGCTGCAGCAGACCATTGCCAACATGACCGGCATTCTCGAGCGCCTGGGGATGAAGATCGAGATCGCCTCCTGGCGCAACATCGTGCCCAACGTCTGGTCGCTGCACATCCGCGATGCGGCATCGCCCATGTGCTTTACCAACGGCAAGGGGTCGACCAAGGAAGCCGCGCTGTGCTCGGCACTGGGCGAGTTCATCGAGCGCCTGTCCTGCAACTTCTTCTACAACGATCAGTTCTTTGGCACCGAGATCGCCAATAGTGATTTCGTGCATTACCCCAGCGAGCGCTGGTTCCAGCCGGGCGAAGATGATGCCCTGCCGGAGGGCGTGCTGGATGAGCACTGCCGGGCGATCTTCGATCCGGACGGTGAGCTGCGCGCCTCGCACCTGATCGATACCAACTCTGGCCGGGCCGATCGCGGCATTGTTGCGCTGCCGTTCACCCGCCACTCGGACGGCGAGACGGTCTGGTTCCCCTCGAACCTGATCGAGAATCTGTATCTCAGCAACGGCATGAGCGCCGGCAACACGCTGGCGGAAGCCCAGGTGCAGTGCCTGTCGGAAATCTTTGAGCGGGCGGTGAAGCGCCAGATCATCGAGCAGGAAATCGCCCTGCCGGACGTGCCCGAGGAGGTGCTGACGCGCTACCCCGGCATCAAGGAGGGCATTGATGCACTCGAAGCCCAGGGCTTCCCGGTGTTGGTCAAGGATGCCTCCCTCGGCGGACGCTACCCGGTGGCGTGCGTGACGCTGATGAACCCGCGCACCGGCGGCGTGTTCGCCTCGTTTGGGGCGCATCCGAGCCTGCAGGTGGCGATCGAGCGCAGCCTCACCGAGCTGCTGCAGGGCCGTAGCTTTGAAGGCATGGACGATCTGCCCCAGCCGACCTTCAACTCGCAGGCGGTGATGGAGCCTAACAACTTCGTCGAGCACTTCATCGACTCCTCCGGCGTGGTCTCCTGGCGCTTTTTCAGCGCTCGCGCGGACGTCGAGTTCTGCGACTGGGACTTCTCCGGCGACACGGCCTCGGAAGCCGAGCGGCTGTTCGGCATTCTCAGGGAAGACGGGCATGAAGCGTATGTGACCCACCATGAGGATCTCGGCGCGCCGGTGTGCCGCATTCTGGTGCCGGGCTACTCCGAGGTCTATCCGGTGGATGATCTGGTGTGGGACAACACCAACATGGCGCTCAACTACCGCGAGGACATTCTCAATCTGCACGCGCTGGAGGACGATCAACTCGCCGATCTTCTGCAGCGGCTGGAGGAGAGCGAGCTCGACGAGCAGATGAAGATCGTCACGCTGATCGGCATCGAGTTTGACGACAACACCGTCTGGTCAGAGCTGACGATTGCCGAGCTGAAGCTGCTGATCAGCCTCGCGCTGGGTCAGTACGAGGACGCCCTCGACCGCACGCAGATGTTTTTGCAGTTCAACGACAACACCCGCGACCGCGGCCTGTTCTATCAGGCGCTCACTGCCGTGCTCGAGATTGCGCTGGATGACGAGCTCGAGTTCGACGACTACTACAAGAACCTCTCGCGCATGTTCGGTGAGGAGAAGATTCTCGCCGCGGTCGGTTCGGTCAACGGCGATATGCGCTTTTACGGCCTCACCGAGACCAGCATGAACCTGGACGGCATCGATCGGCACCAGCGGCTGATCACCAGCTACCAGAAGCTTCACGCCTGGCGCGCGGCGAATGCCGGGCGCTGATTACTGCGTCATCATGTTGTGTACAGCGCCCACTTTCGAGTGGGCGTTTTTGGTTTGGTCGTCGCCACGAGTTTTTCCAAGAAAACGAGTTTTAGGGCATCCTTAATACTATTTAAAATTGTATATTAGGTTTTAAGATAAGTTGGTCAGCAGTTTTTTTCAGAAGTGTATTGGTGCTGGTATTTGTAAAGTGATAAATAATGCTCCACTCCTCTTTGTGTTTTTATCTTTCGTTTTTTGAGTTTTGAATGAGAAGAGCTATGAACTCTGAGCTAATGGCTGCCAAAAAATATGGTTTGTTCTGGTCTCATCATTCAGTGTGGGATGAGGCTTTAGGGAGTAGCTTCGATGGGTTGTATATCTATCAGCCTGATCGGTTTTGGCAACCATTTTGGGTGCTGTTTAATAAGCTTGGTCAACTTAACGACTATTGTTTTAATCAGCTCGTGGCCTCAGAAACTAAGCTGAATGAACTTCGCGCGGCGTATGATTGCGCTGTTGAAAATAAAGCTTCAGGAGCTGAGGTTTTCGATTTTTTTTCGGAGGAAATTCCGATTTGGGAAGACAATATAGCTACTTTTGCAAAAGCTACGCCGATCGTTCTTTTGGCTAGTTTTACAGAATGGGGGTTGAAACACATAGTTGAAAGCCTTTTCGAGGATGCTCCTAAAAAAAAAGAGCGCGGCATAAGTGATATACGGTTTTATGTTCGTTACCTCGTTAACTATGGGGTCGAAATAAACAATGTCGACGAACTTATATTGCAGGTTGATGAGTTTAGGGTGGTGAGGAATAACTTTGCTCACGGAAAATGGAGTAAGCTGGAAGAGGATCTTCACGAGCTTAGTCTTAAAAAAGCATTTACAAGTGTTTCCAAATTGTTTGAAGAAATTGAAGATGCAGCATGGCGTATAAAGAACGTGTTTCCATAGTTGTTTTAGGTAATTTAAAAGCAAGCGATTTAAGCTTTTTGGGTGTTTATATGATTTTTTAAAAATTTCCAATTCGAGTTCAAGTGAAAAAAGATGCTTTGTCTAGGGCTTGTTGTTTGGATGAATGTACATGTCTAACCATCCGATAATTTGGTAAATCTTGAAGCTTAATTAAAGAGACTTGCAACTGTGGAAGCACAAAAATCTGATCGTATAGAGCGTCAAGGACTTGGATTGGTTACAGTACGTGGCGAGGCTTTAGGGTTTGCCGTACGAGAGCAGACTAATAGTGACTACGGGATCGACGCGATTGCTGAATTAATTGACAATGAAACAGCCACTGGGCAGTTGTTTGCGATACAGATAAAGTCTGGTAGCAGCTATCTTAGAGAAATAAAAGATAACTGCTACATCTATCGCCCGGATGCGCAACACGTCGAATACTGGTTAGGACATACACTTCCCGTCATCTTGTGTCTCTGTGATCCTGAGAAAGAAATTATATATTGGGAACGAGTTGCTAAAGACACTATAAAATCTACAGGTAAAGGCTACAAGCTAGCCGTGCCTCAGGTGCAAAAACTTGATAAGGATGCGCGAGAGGATCTGAAGGATATTGTGACGCCGCGCATCGCTTCCAACGATTACACGCTCGTTTCGACTGAGGATATAAGTCACGGTATGGCCAAGCGTTACTCAATTAGAGTTGCCCTTAACCGTCCTATGAGTAAGCCGGAACTGGCAGCGGTTATCAGAGACATGACGGCTAAGACCGCAAAGCGCCGATACTCTAGGAACAAAATGGTAAAAGGTAGGTGGGGTGAAGCCGATGCGCATGTGGTTTCGACCTTTATCTATGGCAGTGCTGCTGATGAAAAAAGAAACAATTACATTTGCCGAAGCCTTTGGATCGACCAAAGCCTTGATGATGAGTACGCGCCGACTCCTTTGATTGGGGAAGATATTGGTGATGGTATCATTGTGAATTGGCAGCAAAGTCCTATGGCTGAGCTTAGTGATAGCCAAGGTGATTTCAATAAGGAACACTATTTAGATCTAACAGATCCAATAGTTAAGCTGGTAATCGAGAGTTTGAAAAATATCGAAAAAGCTCTTCAAAAATGGCAGTCGGGCGCGAGCAGCGAGGCAAGTTTCCTGTCGGAGACTGAATCTTCGCGACAATATCTTTCCAATGCCTATGATATACATGCCGACTTTAGGGAGCCTCCATATGAGTGCCATGACTTACATGAACAGATAGGCATCATGCTGTCTTTTGCACATAATATTGTTTTATACCACACCGAGCGTGGTATCGCATTTTGGGCTAACAATATCCGTCTTCGAATGACTACCTCGGCGCTAGGAAACGCTAGCAAGCACCTCGAGCGCATCAAGTACGAACGTGAAAAAGTTTCGTGGTAAATCCGTAATAATTTATGGTCACGACGATAGATTTTTTATCTCTAAAAACTGCGTGTTTAGCGCCGTTAGCGATTACGGAAAAATATGAACAATCTGGCTACTGTTTATTTGCATTTAGATTTTAACTTGTCGTATGACGATCTTGAGGTTATTCGTGAGTATTTGGAAAATATCGCAAGCCGATATTCATCGATAATTTATCGGCAAGAAATTAATATCCGAGTTGAGCTGCGAGATGGCAGCGTAAAGGCTTGGATACTTATTGCAGGGTCTATTTATATGGCAATAGGCCAATATGGTTCATTTCGCTCAGGAGTCGATCAAATAATAGAAGACGCCAAGTCTGTAAAGAAGTATACGGCTGATACTCTATTAAAGGACGGGGTAGATGAGAAGAGAATTATTGAAGTAAAGAGAAAAAGTTGCTTGCCGGATCAGATTCGACGCCTGTTTTTAAGAATCGATCGATTTGAGAGGCGTATTGCTGATATGCCACCAGAAAAAAGGGTTCGAGAGGCTAACCTTATTGCAAGAGCTGCTGCAAGAATTAGTGATGAATTGGACTATCAAGAAGACCTCGATCAGCTTCTCTCTTGTCTTGATGATCGATTCAAGCCATCGCGTGAGAGATTAGAACTTAAACATCGTATGACTATTAGAAAGGAAGAAGATTTTACTGATATGGTGGCCTTCCCTTATGCAGGTAATGAGCTAATGACTGATCCAGTTCAAGGCCTTAAAACAAAAAGTATTAATGGGAGGTTCTTGCTGAAGTCTGCTCCATCAGCACTACTCCGTAGTAAGTGAGCTTAAGTGTTATCTCTACTAGGGCGGGGCTTTGTGTTTTGATCCGGTGTACCTCGGCAATAAACGCCGTCAGGCAACGCGAGTAGAGCCAAGCTGCCCCGTGGACATTTGCTTCCCTCCAAGACCCTGCCGCCCGAAGCCCCACCCAACCAACAGCCCAACCCCTATCTCGCCGTATATCCCCCATCGATCGGCAGACACACGCCGCTGATCATGGCCGCGCCGTCGCTGAGCAGAAAGAGGATCGGTTCGACCACATCTTCCAGTTCCGCAAAGCGGTGCAGCGGTATGGCCGCGAGCATCGGGTCGCGCTTTTCAGGCGCCGACCACACCTTCTGCGCCATGGGCGTGAGCGTGACGGTCGGGTTGACGCTGTTGACCCGAATCTCATTGGTGCCCCATTCCAGACACAGTGACCGGGTGATGGCGTCCATTGCTGCCTTGGAGGCGCTATAGGCCAGGTGATCATCCAGCCCCACCAGGGAGGCCTGACTCGAGACGTTGACGATGCTGCCGCCACGGCCATCATCGATCATGCCGCGCGCCACGCAGCGTGCCGCCATGGCGGCGGCGCGGGCGTTGGTGTGAAAGACGCTGTCGATGGCCTCGGGCGGCAGGGTCAGTGCCGGCTCCACGTGGGTGATACCGGCGCTGTTGACCAGGCCGTCGAAAGGGCCGTGCTCGGTGATGGTTCGTTCGAGTGCCTCGGTGTCGGTCAGTTCCAGCGCGCAGGTGATGCAGCCGGCATCCTGTAGGGCGGCCAGCGCCTCAGGGTTGCGCCCCAGCGCGACAACTTCGGCATGCTGCTCGCGCAGGGCCAGCGCCACGGCCTGGCCGATGCCGCTGGTGGCGCCGGTGACCAGATAGCGCCGGCCCTTGAGGCCGGCGTATTGCGTGGTAGTCAGGGTCTCGCTCATCGTGTCCTCGCTTACGGTACCAGCAGCACCTTGATGGATTCAGCGGCGGTCGCCATGCGAAAGCCTTCCTCGAACTCTGCCAGCGGCAGCTCGTGGGTGACAATACCGTCGGTGGTGACCAGCCCGCGTGCCATCAGATCGATCGCCACCGGGAAGGTGTGCGGGGAGAGGTGCGCGCCGCGTACGTCGAGTTCCTTGCGATCGCCGATGATCGACCAGTCCACCGTGGTCTCCTTGCCGAACACGCTGAACTCCACAAAGCGGCCCAGCTTGCGGATGATCTCCAGGCCCTGCCGCACGCCGCTGGGCGCCCCGGTCGCTTCGATATAGACATCGCAGCCGTAGCCGCCGGTGAGCTCCTTCACGCGGGCGTTGACGTCATCTTTTGATGGGTTGAGCACCACGTCGGCACCAAACCGTTTGGCCAGCTCCAGGCGCTCGTCGATCATGTCGATGACGATCAGCTGCTTCGGCGTCTTGAGCCGCGCGACCTGCACCATGGCCAGACCGATCGGGCCGGCGCCGGCAATCACCACGGTGTCATCGAGCTGAATGTCGCCGCGATTGACCGCGTGGATGCCGCAGGCGAGCGGTTCGATAAAGGCCGACTGGGCCAGGTTCAGGCTTTCCGGAATGCGATGCAGGCGCGCCTTCGCCGGAATGCGCATGTACTCGGCCATGCCGCCCTCGGCGACCTCGTGCTGAAAGCCCAGAATGTTGTGCACTTCGCACATCCAGTAGTGGCCGCCGTCGCAGTAGCGGCACTTGCCGCACGGCACGATCTGCTCGGCAATCGCCTGATCGCCCACGCGCACGTCAAAGTGCGCCTCCGCGCCCGGGCCCATCTCGATCACTTCACCGAAGAACTCGTGACCGGCCACCACCGGCGCCTTGACCCAAGCGGGCTGGCCGTTGCCGCCCCAGAACATCTCGGCGCCGCCGCGGCACTTCACGTCACTGGCGCAGATGCCGCAGGCGCCGATTTTCAGGATCACTTCCCCCGGCCCGGCGGTGGGGCGCGCGACCGATTCCAGTCGGTAGTCGTTGGGGGCGTGACACACCACCGCCTGCATGGTGTTGGGGGTAGCCGTGGTATCGCTCATGGTCGGACTCCGGTGGCAACGAGGTTTAAAAACAGGTGGCAGGGCTCAGGCATTGCGGCCGCGCCCGATATAAATGGCCAGCAAAATGATGGCCCCCTTGGCGACATCCTGAAGGTAGGGCGACACGCCCATCAGGTTGAGGCCGTTGTTCAATATCGCCAGCAGCATGGCGCCCACCAGGGTGCCGAGAATCGCCCCGCGCCCGCCGGCAATCGCCGCCCCGCCGAGCACCACGGCGGCAATGGCATCCAGCTCGAAACCGGTGCCGGCGTTGGGCTGGCCGCTCATCAGGCGCGAGGTGATGACCAAGCCTGCAATCGCCGCGGTCAGGCCGCTGATGGTGTAGACCAGCAGCTTGTAGCGCGGCACGCGGATGCCGGTCAGGCGGGTGGCTTCCTCGTTACCGCCGATGGCATAGACGTAGCGGCCAAAGGAGGTGTGGTGCAGCACGATGTAGGCGACCAGATAAACCAGCAGCATGATCAGAATCGGCACCTGAATGCCCACCACCTCGCCACGGCCAAAGAACGAAAAGCCGGCCGGCAGCCCGGAGATCGGGTAGCCGCCGGTGTAGATCAGCCCCAGCCCGCGGGCGATGCCCATGGTGGCCAGTGTGACGATAATCGGCGGCATGCGGGCAAAGGCCACGCAGGCGCCGTTGAAGGCGCCAAAGGTCATGCCCAGAAGCAGCCCCATGATGACCGCCACGGTGGGCGGCCAGCCGCCGGCCATCAGCCCCGCCATGATGGTGCCGGACAGCGCCATCACCGGCCCCACCGACAGATCGATCCCGCCGGTGAAGATCGCAAAGCTCATGCCCACCGCGATGATGGCGATGATCGCCCCCTGGCGGGCGACGTTGGTGAGGTTGTTGGGCAACAGGAAGTTGTCATTGACCAGCGCCATGACGATGAAGACGGCGATAAACCCGACCAGCGGAAAGAAGACCGGCGAGTGCACCAGCCGTGACCACCGCGAGCGGCGCTGGCGCCGGGGTTTGGGGTTAATCGCTGAGGTGGAGTCCGGGGTGGTCATGAGGCGCGCTCCAGACGGGCCGCCGGTTCATCCGTGGCCCCCGTGGGGTTATCCAGTGATATCTGGCGGGTGGCGTGGGTCATGATGGTGCCGGCATTGATCTCGTCACCGGCGAGCTCGGCCACCACGTGGCCGTGGTTGAACACCAGCACCCGGTCGCACAGCCCGGTAATCTCGGGCAGCTCCGAGGAGATCATGACAATCGAGATGCCCTGGGCGGTGAGCGTTTTCATCAGCGCGTAGATCTCGGACTTGGCGCCCACATCGATGCCGCGGGTGGGCTCGTCAAAAATCAGTACCCGGCAGCCGCGTTCCAGCCAGCGGGCGATCACCACCTTTTGCTGGTTGCCGCCGGAGAGCGTACCGACCACGGTGTCGCTGCCGGGCGCCTTGACCCGCACCCGGTCCATCAGCGCCTCGGCCGCCTCACGCTCGCGGCGCCGACTGATCAGCCCGGCGCCGGTGTGAAAGCGTGACAGATGGTTGATCGAAATGTTGTCCGCGCAGGTAAAGGGCAGAATCAGCCCCTGCTGCTTGCGGTTTTCCGGCAACAGCCCGATGCCGCGCTTAAGGGCATCGGCGGGGGATTTGAGCGTGACGTTCTGACCCTCAAGCTGCATGTGCCGCTCGGTGACCGGATGCGCGCCGATCATGGCCAGTGCCATCTCGCTGCGCCCGGAGCCGACCAGCCCGGCAAAGCCCAGAATCTCGCCGCGCCCCAGCCGGATGTGGTCGGTATGTTGGCGTCCGGCCATGCGAATCTGCGCCTCGAGCACGACGTCACTTGTCTCGGGGGCGGGTTGGCGCTCGGGGAAGATGTTGTCGACCCGTCGGCCGACCATCATCTCGACCAGTGCGCCGGCATCGGTATCGGCGACCTCGAGCGTGGCGACGTATTCGCCGTCGCGCAGCACGGTAACGCGGTCGCAGATCTCGAAAATCTCTTCCATGTGATGGGAGATGAACACCATCGCCACGCCCTGTTCGCGCAGCTGGCGCATGATGGCAAACAGCCGCTCGACCTCAGTAGGCGTGAGCGGGGCGGTGGGCTCATCAAGGACCAGCACGCGGGCATCCAGCGATAGCGCCTTGGCGATCTCGACGAACTGCTGATCGGCCACGCTCAGGTGATGCACGCGAATCTGCGGGTCGATATCGATATCCAGGCGCTCGAACAGGGCATTGGCCTGCCTGAGCATCTCGCCGTGGCGAATCAGCCCGAGGCGGTTGCGCGGCTCGCGGCCCAGGAAGATGTTGTCCACCACGGACAGCCCCGGGATCAGGCTGAACTCCTGAAAGACAATGCCGACCCCAGCGGCGCAGGCGCGGCGGTAGCTCGAGAAGTGCTGTTTTTGCCCGTCGAGCAGGATCTCGCCGCTGTCGGGCTGATGAATGCCGCAGAGAATTTTCATCAGGGTCGACTTGCCGGCGCCGTTTTCGCCCAGCAGGGCGTGAATCTCGCCGGCCTCGACCTGCAGGCTCACCTCATTGAGCGCGCGCACGCCGGGGAACCGTTTGCTGACCTTCTCCAGTGCAAGCAGGGCCATGGGAGCCTCCAGGCCGCGCCGGGGCGCGGCCGGTCAGGGTTGCCGGTGAACACGAATTACCAGGTGAATTCCTTGGCGTTGTCGGCGGTGACCAGGGTCACGTCGATCGGCACCTCACTGGGGGATTCTTCACCACGGTACTTCTTCACGGCCAGTTCAAGGGCCTGAACGACCATGGTGGCCGGGTGCTGGGCGGCGATCGCGATCAGCGGCGAGTTGGGATGGGCCAGTGCCTTGACCGCTTCCGGGTTGCCGTCAACGCTTGCCAGTTTCACATCCATGCCGGAAGACTGGATGGCGACCAGCGCGCCGAGCGAGCCCACGTCGTTGACGCTGAAGATGCCGGCCAGATCCGGATGGGCCTGCAGCATGTTCTCGGTGACGTTCATGGCGGTGGAGCGCTCCTGGTGGCCGTTTTGCTTGTCGACCACTTCGATACCCTCGAACTCACCCAGTGCCTTCTGACAGCCCTCGACCCGCTCCAGAATGGGCACGACCGGGATGCCGTCCAGAATGGCGACCTTGCCTTCGCCGCCAAGCTGCTCGCCCATGTAGTGACAGGATTGATAGCCGGCATCGAAGTTTTTCGAGCCCACGAAGCCATCGACCGGTCCTTCGGCCTGGGCATCGACCGCCACGACCGGGACTCCGGCATCATGGGCGGAAAGCACCGCCGACTGAATGCCGACCGAGTCGGTCGGGTTGAGCAGCAGGATGTCGATGCCGCGCTGGAGCATGTCCTCGACGTCGTTGATCTGCTTGGCGATGTCATGGCGGGCGTCGGTGAACACCAGCGTGGCCCCCATGTCGTTAGCCGCTTCCTGCAGCGCGCGCTGCATGGTCACGAAGTAGACGTTGTTGAGCTCCTGAAAGGACATGCCGATGACAAGCTCATCGTCGGGCTTGTCGCCGGTCTCGGCGGCCTGAACGGCAGGTACGGCAAGCACGGCGCTGACAAGTGCGGCGCCCAAAAGGCCTTTGGCGTGCGACATCGTAATAGGCATGGCATCTTCCCCGACAGATCATGACGGCATGGCCCGTGCCATGCGCAGTGGATAACGCGCGCGGGCCCTGTTGTCATGCAGTCGTGGGCTAACGCGCCAATGTTAACGTTGTCATTGGCCATTTAGCGGCGTTTTGCACACACTGGCAATTCACCTTTGGGTGATTGGACCAAGGTCGGCAGGGCAGGTCATTCACACTGTGGCAGGGTAGCGCCACGCCATTATCAGGAGCCGTCATGAGCGCCTATTACCTGGGAATCGATGTGGGGTCGGCAAGCGTCAGGGCCGGTGTGTTTGATGAGGGCGGGCGCTGCCTGGCACAGGCGGCGCGCGAGATCGCGCAGTACCGTCCGCGCCCCGGCTTCGTCGAGCAGTCCAGCGACAATATCTGGTCGCAGTGCGTGGCGGCGGTGTGCGCGGCGGTAAGTGAGGCCGGTATCGATGGGGAGGCGGTCCGGGCGATCGGCTTTGACGCCACCTGTTCGCTGGTGGCGCTGAATGATCAGGGCGCGCCGGTGTCGGTGTCGCCCGGCAACGACGATGACCACAACATCGTCATGTGGATGGACCATCGCGCCATTGAGGAAGCCGCCGAGATCGCCGCCACCGGGCATCCGGCGCTGGACTACATCGGCGGTCAGGTCAGTCCGGAACTGGAGCTGCCCAAGCTGTTGTGGCTCAACCGCCACCGGCCGGATCAGTTCGAGCGCGCGGCACTGTTTCTTGATCTGGCCGATTTCATGGTGGCGCGCGCCATCGGCGATCTGGACGGCGCCCATGAACCGGAGCGCAGCGTGTGTACCCAGGTATGCAAGTGGCTCTATCTGGCCCATGAAGGTCGCTGGCCGGAGGACCTGCTCGAGCGCCTGGGGCTGGATGAGCTAATGTCGCGCCCGGCGATGCAGGGCGCCATTCGTGCGCCCGGTTCCCGCGCCGGCACGCTCTCACCTGAGGCCGCCGAGGCGATGGGGTTGTCTCCCGAGACGGTGGTGGCCACCGGGCTGATCGATGCGCACGCCGGGGCGCTGGGCATGCTGGGGGAAGACCCGGAGGGCAGTCTGGCGGTGATCGCCGGAACGTCGGCCTGTCATATCGCCTTCTCTCATGAGCCCTGCTTTGTGCCGGGCGTCTGGGGGCCGTACTGGGGGGCGGTGCTGCCGGATGGCTGGATCAACGAAGGCGGGCAGAGCGCGGTGGGGGCGCTGATCGATCACGTGATTGCCGACAGCGCAGCGGGTGAGGCGCTGATGAAGGAGGCCGAGCGCGCCGACATTAGCCATTTCGAGCTGCTCAATCAGCGCCTGGACGCACTGGAAGAAGACAGCCGTGACGAGCTGACCCGGCATCTACACCTGCTGGACTATCACCACGGCAATCGCTCGCCGCTGGCGGATGCCTCGCTCAAGGGGATGATCAGCGGGCTGGATCTGGGCAACGACATCGATGGGCTGGCGGTGCGCTATCTGGCCACGCTTCAGGCAGTGAGTCTGGGCACGCGCCATATTGTCGAGACGCTCAACGCCCACGGCCATGCCATCAAGCGGCTGCGCCTGTGCGGCGGGGCGCTCAAGAACGCGCGCTGGTTGAAGGAGTTAAGCGATGCCACCGGGCTTGCGATCGAGCTGCCCGAGGAGCGCGAGACGGTGCTGCTGGGCAGCGCCATGCTGGCGGCCACCGCCTGTGGCGATCAGGCCGGGCTGCGCGAGGCGGCGGCAGCCATGAGCGCCACGGCGCAAACCATTGCGCCGGATGCCACGCGCGCCGGGTTTTTTGACGCCAAGTACCGCGTCTATCGCCGGATGCATGAAGATCAGCTGCGCTATCGCGCGCTTATGGACGAAGACGCGGATTGATGCAGGGCGCTGTCAGGTGGCGGCCGGTGCGTTGCCGGAGAGCACCTTGCGCAGGAAGCTGCGGGTGCGCTCGTCCTTCGGGTTGGTGAAAAGCTCTGACGGCGGCGCCTGTTCGACGATGCGCCCGCCGTCCATGAACACCACCTGATCGGCGACTTCGCGGGCAAACTGCATCTCGTGGGTGACCACGATCATGGTTTGCTGCTCGGCGGCGAGCTGTTTCATCAGTGCCAGCACTTCCTCGACCCACTCTGGGTCCAGCGCCGAGGTCGGCTCGTCAAACAGGATCACCTCGGCCTTCGCCGCCATGGCGCGGCCGATGCCGATGCGCTGCTGCTGACCGCCGGAGAGTGCGGCCGGGTAGGCCTCGGCCTTGTCGGCCAGGCCGATGCGCTCGAGAATCTCGCGGGCACGAGCGTGCGCCTCGGTCTTTGAAAGCCCTTCGACCACGATCATGCGCTCGGCGATGTTTTCCAGCGCCGTTTTGTGGGCAAAGAGGGCATAGTTCTGAAACACGAACGCCGTGCGCCGACGCAGGCCCAGGATGTCGTCCTTGCCGGGACGGGCGGCGTCCACGTGCAGATCACCCACCGTGAGCTCTCCGGCGTCGGGGCGTTCAAGGAAGTTGATGCAGCGCAAAAGCGTCGACTTGCCGGTACCCGACGGGCCGATGACCACGATGATCTCGCCGCGCTCCAGTGACAGGTCGATCCCGTCGAGCACGGTGTGTTCGCCAAAGCGCTTGGTAATGCCCTTGAGTGCAATCATCGCTGGTAGGCCCGGTTGAGACGTTTTTCCAGCCGCTTCTGACACCAGGACAGCGCCTCGACCACAATCCAGTAGATCACCGCGACGACCAGAAAGGCTTCGAAGTAGAGAAAGCTGCTGGCGGCTTCCTTCTGCGTGGCGCCCATCAGCTCGGTCACGCCCAGCGTGAAGGCCAGCGAGGTCGACTTGATCATGTCGATGAAGTAGTTCATCAGCGTGGGCGTGGCCACCCGTGTTGCCTGGGGCAGGATGATGCGACGCATGGTCTGGGCATTGGTCATGCCGATCGACTGGGCCGCCTCGGTCTGGCTGCGATCAATGCCGGTAATCGCGGCGCGAATCGATTCGGCCATGTAGGCCGAAAAGTGCAGCGTCAGCCCCATGATGGTGGCGGTCACGCCGTTGATGGAGACCAGAAAGGCGAGAAACTGCGGCAGGCCGTAATAGAACAAAAAAAGCTGTACCAACAGCGGGGTGCCACGGAAAAACGAGATGAAAAGCTTTGCGGCCTGATCCAGCACCGGCAGACGCGAGACGCGAATGACGGCCAGACCGCAGGCCAGTATCAGGGCGCAGACCATGCCGGCGGCGGCCATGCCCAGCGTCAGCGGGAGATAGCCCAAAAGGACGGGCACCAGCCCGGCCATGTAATCAAGGTTGAGTGCTTGCATGGCGATGCGCTTTAAAACGAGCGGCCCGCGTTAACAGCCCACGAGACGCAAAAGGAGTGGAAAACAAAACGCCCCGGACATGCCGGGGCCATATGGGCAGAGCATAGCGCTGATCAGGTGTCGCTGCCGGTCTTTTCCGACCCTTGCGCCTGCGGTTCTTCGGTGATGTCGCTGTCAAACCACTTCTCTGAGATGGCCTTGAGTTCGCCGCTGTCACGCAGGGTGGTCAGCGCCTGATTGACGCGGTCGCGCTGGGCGCGGCCTTGCTCGTTGTCACGAAACGGCAGGGCGTTTTCGATTCTGGAAAAGGGCTGGCCGGCAAGCTGCAGCGGCAGCGGCTTGTCCTTGATGACCTGAGCGGCGCTGGTGCGGTCCATCACAAACGCATCGGCCCGGCCCAGCGCGACATCCTGCTCGATGTTGGACTCATAGGTCTTGAGGTTGATCTCATCGGCGTAGGGCAGTTCCTTGAGCAGCGTTTCATAGTTCGAGCCCAGGTTCATGATGACCGTCTTGCCCTTGAGATCCTCGACGCCATGAATGTCGTCGTTGCCCTTTCTCACTACCACCTGCGCGCCGTCGTACACATAGGGCGCGGAGAAGGCGTACTTGGCCTGACGCTCCGGCGTGATGGTGATCTGGTTGGCGATGGTGTCGATTCGACCGGAGTCCAGCATGCCGGCCAGACCCGAGAAGCTGGCGGTCACGAACTGGATGTCGTCACCGGTCTGTTCGCCGATGGCGTTCATGACATCAACCTCAAAGCCCTGAAGCTTGTCACGCTCGACAAAGGTGAAGGGGTAGTAGCCGCCGGACATGCCCACCCGCAGGGTGTCGGCCTGAGCGGCTGTCGCCGCGCCCAGCAGGGTGGTCAGCCCCAGTGAAGTAAGGGCCAGCGTACGCGCCAGGGTCCTGAAAGCCGTCATGTGCCTCTCCTGATAGAAGGATGCGCCCGCAGGCGCTGAATGCGTCAAGCGTACCCCAACCTTCCTTAAAGGAATAAGAAAAAGTTTTTATATGCGAAGGGGTTTTTAGCTATCGGCACAGAACCGGCGCCGTGGCCGGGTCATGTCACTATCGAACGGTGGCGCTTTTAAAGGGAAAACGTCCCGGGCATCGGTGATGACGACAGGACGAGCAGCAGGGGGCGGGTCAGAATGAGGCCAGGCTGGGGTCAGCTTCGTTGTCGAGCTGATTGGCCAGCACCACTTCGATGAAGTCCGCGATGATGTCCTGCACCTTGTCCTGGGTGAGATCGCCACATGAAATCCAGGACTCGCCCTGCTCTTCATGACGGTGATGTCTCATGTAGCTTCGATCGATACGCAGGCCGTCATGATCGGGGTCATGGCTGATGCGCAGATGATTGAAGTTGGTAAAGCCGCGTTTCATGGTGACGTGCTGAACCGGCAGCAGATGAAACTCGACCGAATCGATCTCGCGGGTATTCGATTCATCCTGGCAGTGGACATGAATCTCGCTGGCGTAATGGTTGCCGGAGGCGATATCGCGTGCCCACTCCATGGCGGGAATCAGAATGCGCTGGGCAATTTCGTCAAAGCCTGCCGGCTCGTCAGGATCGGCCTCGTTGACCTGCTCCTGAGCGGGATGAGGGCGCAGGGGGTTATGGCCGCCGACCTGCTGCTCATAGTGTTTGAATACACGATTCAGGTCTTTCATGTGCCTCTGCCTTCAGTGCACCGCCTGGGCGGTTGGAATGTCTGATAAAGAAGTGAGGTGTGTATGCCGGGGTGAACGGTTCAAAAGCATCAGGAAAGAATGCCTGAAGCCCTTTTAATGGCGCGGGGCGTTGTCGCCAGGGAGACGTTCAGGCATTGATATCACGCTTTGAGGCGAGAGGCTACCTTCAATATCCTCGCCATTCCTTAACTCAGGTTATCAATCTGTGCAGCCTTCAAACCCCATAAAGCGTTGCGAACCAGCGAGATGGGTTGGAAGCAATATTTCATGATTTGCTAATTCTGGTGCCGCGAAAAGCCGGGGTATTGACGCCCTTTTTCAACTATCAAAAAAGATGGTGATGACGTCATCGAGATGCACGGCCATGGCACGTCGGGCCCGTTCTGCGTTTTGCTGGCGCAGGGCATTGAGAATGCGAAGATGCTGCTCGCGCGAGCGGGTCTTCATGTCAGTGGTGAGGTAAAGGTCCTGCAGGCGACGAAACATGACGCCGTATTGATGGCCGAGAATATGGCGAATGAGCAGGGCATAGGCCGGGTTGCCGCTGGCCTGGGCGATGCGGACATGAAAGAGGCGGTCACCGGTGTGGTTGGCCGTATAGGGGATGCCCTGGTGGCGCTCGTCGACTTCAGCGTCGTTGTCGGCCACGTGGCGCTCGTAGGCCTCCTCGATGCCGGCCAGTATCTCCGGCGTCATGTTGGCCGCCGCCAGTGCCGCCGCTTCGGGCTCGACCAGACGTCGCGCCTCCAAAAGGGCGTAGGGCGGAATCTCTTCATTGTCCTGGGTGGCAAACTCCTGCTCGAGCTCCGGGTCCAGCGACCAGGGGTGCTGCTGGGCGGCCGTATGCAGAATGGACTGCCCGCCGCGCGGGACCAGCGCCCCGACCAGCACGCCGTGCCCGACCCGAACCTCCACCTGACCGATGACCTCCAGGGCGATCAGGGCTTCGCGCACGGAGGCCCGGCTGACGCCCAGCGTCTGGGCCAGCTCGCGCTCCGGCGGCAGCAGGCTGCCCGGTGGAAATTCGCCGGACTCGATAAGGTCATGCAGTTGATCGGCAATCTGGCGATACAGGCGCGCATTGCGAATGGTCTTGAGTGGCATCGACGGTCGGTCATCCAGCAGCGAAAGGCATGGGCGCAGAATAGTAGGGCACAGCGCTGCGACCAATGGTTAAAGGTCAGTCCATTGGTTATTTTGCTCTAATCATCGGATCGTGTCATCCGCGCCGCGGACGACGGGTGTTCAAGGATCATGTGCCATGACTACGAACGAAATGGCCTCTTCAGGGCGACTGAGAGGCAGGACGGTGCTGGTCACGGCGGCCGGTCAGGGCATCGGTCGCGCCGCAGCGCAGCGTCTGCTGGATGAAGGCGCCCGCGTGATTGCCACCGATCGGGACGTCTCGCTTTTGGCCGATAACGGTGCCATGACATCGCGCCGGCTGGACGTGCTCGATCGTGATGCCATCCGCGCTCTGGCCGCCGAGGTGGGCCCGATCGATGTGCTCTTTAACTGTGCCGGCATCGTGCATCACGGCAGCGTGCTGGCGTGCGATGACGATGACTGGCAAAGGGCCATGGCGCTCAACGTCACGGCCATGTTTCACACCATTCAGGCCTTTTTGCCCGCCATGCTGGCCAACGGCGGCGGCAGTATCATCAACATGGCCTCGCTCGCCTCCAGCGTGAAGGGTGTGGCCGATCGCTGCGCCTATGGCACCACCAAGGCCGCCGTCATCGGCCTGACCAAATCGGTGGCGGCGGACTATATGACCCAAAACGTTCGCTGTAACGCCATCTGTCCGGGCACCGTGGACTCGCCCTCCCTGCACGCGCGCATCGAAGCGCAGGCCCGCGCCAGAGGTGTTGACGCTTCCACCGTGCTGGCCGAATTCGTGGCGCGCCAGCCCATGGGCCGGCTGGGGCGCGTTGAGGAGGTGGCGGCGCTGGTGGTCTGGCTTGCCAGCGATGAGGCTGCCTTTATTACCGGCACCACCCAGATGATCGACGGCGGCTGGTCCAACTGAGCCAGGCCTGCCCGGTATGACTTCACCATGGAGAACGGCATGAAACTATTGCGCTTTGGGCCGAAGGGCTCTGAAAAACCGGGCATCGTGGCCCCTGATGGCAGCCTGCGGGACCTGTCCGGCCATGTGGATGACATTGCCGGCGAAGCCCTCTCGACGGATCAGCTCGACAGGCTGTCACGACTGGACGCGGACACCCTGCCGGTCGTGGAATCCGGCGCGCGCATCGGCCCTTGCGTGGGGCGGGTGGGCAAGTTCATCTGTATCGGATTGAACTACGCCGATCACGCCGCCGAAACCGGCGCCGAGCTGCCCACCGAGCCCGTGGTGTTCAGCAAGTGGACCAGCGCGATCTGCGGACCCAATGACGACGTCGAGATTCCGCGTGATTCACAAAGCACCGACTGGGAGGTCGAGCTGGGCGTGGTGATCGGCACCCCCGGGCGTTACATCGATGAGGCCGATGCCATGAGCCATGTGGCCGGCTACTGCGTCGTCAACGATGTCTCCGAGCGCGAGTTCCAGCTCTCCCGCGGTGGCACCTGGGACAAGGGCAAGGGCTGCGATACCTTTGGCCCGCTCGGCCCCTGGCTGGTCACGCCCGATGAGATTCCCGATCCCGGCAATCTTGCCATGTGGCTGGAAGTGGACGGCCACCGCTATCAGAATGGTTCGACCAATACCATGGTGTTTGGGGTGGCCCATCTGGTGGCTTATCTCAGCCGCTTCATGAGTCTGCAGGCCGGTGATGTCATCTCGACCGGCACCCCGCCCGGTGTGGGCATGGGGCAGAATCCGAAGGTGTACCTGCGCCCGGGGCAGACCATGCGACTGGGCATTGAGGGCCTGGGCGAACAGACCCAGCGCACCGTACAGGCCTGACGCCGCGCTTAAAACGGGTCCTGACAGACGGCGCTTCCTTTTCCGGAAGCGCCTTTTTTATGCCACCCCCCACCGGGCAGCCGCCCGCCTCACGCGGGCTTTTTGTGCACCCGGTTCCACGACCTTTATGCCTTCGTCTTATAGCCTATCGATGAATTGAGTTCCGAACCGACCGGCTTATGATCGGTTTAAAGGTCAGGCCATTAATCATATGGCGCTGGCATCGCTCTGGAATCATCGGGAGAAGGACATGCAGGTACTGGTCTGTGCGGCACCAGGGGAGATGACGCTCGAGGAGACCGATACGCCGCAGTGCGGGCCGGGTCAGGCGCTTTTGCGTATCCACTGCGTGGGGATCTGCGGTACCGATATCCACGCCTACGGCGGCCGCCAGCCCTATTTCAGCTATCCGCGGGTGCTGGGCCATGAGCTCTCCGGCGAGGTGGTGGCCACCGGTGACGACGGGGACGCCGCGCTGGTCGGTCAGCGCGCCTACGTCATCCCCTATCTGCACTGCGGCAAGTGCAACGCCTGTCAGCGCGGGCGCACCAACTGCTGCCAGAGCCTTGAAGTCATCGGCGTGCACCGCGATGGCGGCATGGCGGAGTACCTGGTGGTCCCCATCACGCATCTGGTGACCTCCGAGACCCTGTCGTTTGAACAGCTCGCGCTGGTCGAGTGTCTGGCCATCGGTGCTCACGCCATACGGCGCAGCCGGCTGGAAACGGGCGAGCGGGTCGTGGTGGCCGGTGCCGGCCCGATCGGCATGGGCGTGGCGCAGCTGGCAAGGGCGCAGGGCGCGCAGGTGATGGTGCTGGACAACCATGACGGGCGACTGGCGTTTTGCCGCGACAGCCTGGGCGTTGAGACCTTCAATGTCACAGAGGGCGACAGCGTCGAGGCCATCACCGCGTTCTCCGAGGGGGCCATGGCCGATGTGGTATTCGATGCCACCGGCAATCCACAGGCCATGAACCGCGGCTTTGATTTCGCCGGCCACGGCGGGCGCTACGTGCTGGTCAGCGTGGTGCGCGCCGACATCACCTTCAACGACCCGGACTTCCACAAGCGCGAGCTGACCCTGCTGGGCAGCCGCAACGCCACGCGGGAAGACTTCGACATGGTGACCGGCCTGATGGAGGCCGGAAAGCTCCATGAGCGCGCCATGATCACCCACCGGGCGCCCCTGACTGACATGCCGACCATCATGGCGCAGTGGTGCGAGCCGTCCACCGGCGTCATCAAGGGCATGGTGCGCCTGGTCGACGATGCCGGGACCGATACTCGAACGCCGGAGGCCCTGCATGAGTGATGTCATCGCCACCCAGAACCTTCGCCGTACGATCAGGATTCACCGTCTGGACAACGTCAGCGTCGCCCTCGTTGATCTGCCCGCAGGGGCGGAGGTCGAGGCAGGGGACGCGGTCGTGACCCTGGCCGAGCCTATCGCGCGCAAGCACAAGTTCACCCATCAGGCGCTGGCCGTGGGGGATCTGGTGATCATGTATGGCGTCACGGTCGGGCGCGCCACGCAGGCCATTGCCGCCGGCGGACGCATCGGGACCGACAACGTGGAACACGTGACCGACAGCGACCAGAGCGAGACGCGACGTACCGGCTGGCAGGCGCCGGATGTCACCGCCTTTGAAGGACGCACCTTCGACGGCTTTCACCGTGGCGATGGCAGCGTGGGCACGGCCAACTACTGGCTGGTGGTGCCGCTGGTGTTCTGTGAAAACCGCAATATCGAGGTGCTGCGCACCTGCATCAACGATGCGCTGGGCAACGACCCGCACCGTCGCTATAAGCACATGGCCCGGTCGCTGTTAAAAGGCGAACCCCTGACCGAGGACAACGTCAGCGAAGAGGCGGTCATGGACACGCCCTTTCCCAATGTCGACGGGGTGCGCTTTCTGACCCACTCGCTGGGTTGCGGCGGCACGCGCGAGGACGCGAAAGCCCTGTGTCAGCTGCTGGCGGGCTACATCTGCCATCCCAACGTGGCCGGCGCCACGGTGCTGAGCCTGGGCTGTCAAAACGCCGAGGCCTCGCTGCTGCAGGAGGCCATCGCCGCACGCGACCCCAGCGCCACGCGTCCCGTCCATTTTTTCGAGCAACAGGCGCTGGGCGATGAGCAGACCCTGATGCGCGAGACGCTGAGCGCCATCTTTGACGGCCTGCGCGAGGCCAACGAACTCACCCGCCAGCCCGCGCCCGTCTCGAAACTGGTGCTGGGCGTGGAGTGCGGCGGCTCGGATGGCTTTTCGGGCATTTCGGCCAACCCGCTGGTGGGTGGGGTGATGGACCGGCTGGTGGCGCTGGGCGGCTCGGGCATTCTCAGTGAATTCCCCGAGCTGTGCGGCGTGGAACATGAGCTGGCGGCGCGCTGTACCAGCGACGAACTCGCCGCTCGGTTTCGCGAGTTGATGAGTGCCTACCAGCGACACGCCGGCGCCGTGGGGGCGGATTTCTCCATGAATCCCTCGCCCGGCAACATCCGCGACGGCCTGATCACCGATGCCATGAAATCGGCCGGGGCGGCGCGCAAGGGCGGCGACAGCCCCATCGTTGACGTGCTCGATTACACCGAGCCGGTCACCCGCCCGGGCCTGAGCCTTCTGTGCACCCCCGGCAACGATGTGGAATCCACCACCGCGATGGCCGGCTCCGGCGCCAACCTGATGCTCTTTACCACCGGCCTGGGCACGCCCACCGGCAACCCGGTCACCCCGGTGCTCAAGATCGCCAGCAACAGCGACCTGGCCCGGCGCATGTTTGATGCCATTGACTTTGATGCCGGCCCGATCGTGGAGGGCAGCTCGTCCATTGATGCCCTGGCCGATGCGCTGCTGGAGCGCTGCATCGAGACCGCCTCGGGGCGCTATCAAAGCTGCGCCTCCCGGCTGGATCAGCAGGACTTCATTCCCTGGAAGCGGGGGGTTTCCCTGTGATCACTTCTAACGATATGGACGGCGTCGACATGTCCGGCATCGATGTGGCCAGTGCCGACATCCTCCAGTTCGGCACCAGCCGCTTTCTGCTGGCGCACGTGGATGCCTTTGTCAGCGCCTCGCTGGCGGCCGGTCACACGCACAAGCGCATCGTGCTGGTGCAGTCCTCGCCGCGCCCGGCCGGGCGCGAGAAGGCCCACGCCCTGATGCGCCAGAGCGTCTATCCGCTGCGAATCCGTGGTCGCCTTGATGGCCACGACATCGATGAGACCCATCACATCGACGCGCTGGCCGGCTGTCTGATCGCCGATGAACAGTGGGCAACGCTGGAAAAGCTTTTTGTCGAGCACATCACGCACGTGGTCTCCAACACCGCCGACCGCGGCTATGAAGTGCCCGATGGCGACAGCCCGGTCGAGACGCTGCCGCGCAGCTTTCCCTGTCGGCTCTTGAAGCTGCTACGCGCGCGCTTCGAAGCTGGTGGCGCGGGCGTCACGCTAATGCCGTGCGAGCTGATCAGCGACAACGGCCAGGTGCTGCGCCGGCTGATACTCGATCTGGCCGCCGAGCACTACGGCGATGACGACTTTGCGAGCTGGCTGGACACGCGCTGTGTCTGGGTGGACACCCTGGTGGATCGCATTGTCTCCGAGGCCATCGAGCCGGTCGGGGCGGTGGCCGAGCCCTATGCGCTGTGGGCGGTGCGCCGCACGCCGGGGCTGGAGATGCCCTGTCAGCATCCGGATGTGCACCTGGTCGACGAGATCGAGCCGTTTGAAAAGCAAAAGCTTCACATCCTCAATCTCTCACACACCTTTCTGGTACATCAGTGGCAGTCGCTGGCCCTGACCGATGAGATCATGTTCGTGCGCGAGGCCATCGGTGATCCTCGCCTGCGCGCGCCGCTCGAGGCACTGCTGGCAGAGGTGATGCCGCTGTTGTCGCGCGCCTGGCCGGCGCTGGACCCGGCGGCGTATTGCGCCACCACCTTCGAGCGGTTTGAAAACCCCTTTCTGGACCATCGGCTGGCGGACATCGCCGACAGCCACGCCGCCAAATGCCAGCGCCGCGTGATCCCGCTGCTGGCCCTGGCCGAGCATCACAACATGAATATTCCGCTGCTGCGCGCCTGGGCCGCGGAGATCGACGGCCGCCGGTAACCGCCTGCGCCTTCACCGATAAGGAGTCAGCATCATGCGTCATTTTATTCTGGGCTGTGTCGCAACGCTTGGCGTGGCCTCGCTGGGTATGAGTGCCTCGGCACTGGCGGCCACCGATATTCGCGTCGCCTACGGCAACCAGCCGGGCGAGCCGATCGATGTCGCCGTGAAACAGTGGGCCGAGTGGGTCAAGGAAGAGAGCAACGGCGAGCTGGTACTGCAGCCGTTCCCGGCCAGTCAGCTGGGTTCGGAAACCGAGGTCATGGAGCAGGCGCGCTTTGGCTCGGCGCTGATCGGCATCAACGCCTACAGCAACTTCATGGACTCGGTGCCGGATCTGAGCGTGCTGGACGCGCCCTATCTCTCCGAGACCTTTGACGACAAGCTCAAGGTCTTTGAATCCGACTGGTTTGCCGAGCAGAACCAGAAGCTCAACGCCCAGGGCTATCGCATCGTGGTGCCCAACGTGATCTACGGCGAGCGTCAGCTGCTCTCCGACAATGCCGTGCAAACGCCGGATGACCTGAAGGGCGTGAAGGTGCGGGTGCAGAACTCGCCCATGTATGTGGCCGCCGTTCGCGCCATGGGCGCCATCCCCACGCCGATGTCGCTGGGCGATGTCTACCCGGCGCTGGCCCAGGGGATGGTCTCCGGCGTCGAAAACCCGCCGTCGGTTCTCTTTGGCGGCAAGTTCTATGAGGTGGTCAAGGAGCTCAACCTGACCCGCCACATGCAGACCGTCACCCCGTTCGTGACCGGTGAGGCCTTCTGGCAAAAGCTGAGTGACGAGCAGCGCCGCATTCTGACCGAGACCGGCCAGCGCTTTGCCGAATACGCCAGCGAGCTGGTGATGGCGCAAAACGACAAGGATATCGAGCGCATGAAAGAGGCCGGCGTGCAGGTCAACGAGATCGACATCGCGCCCTTCCAGGCGCGTGCCCGTCAGGAGATTCCGGAAGCCTTCCCGCAGTGGTCGCCGGGGCTCTACAAGCAGATCAGCGACATCATCAATGGCTGAACCCGTACCGGGGGCCCGTCATGACGGGCGCCCGGGCACGTCTGATCACGACAATCGCATCGCATACAGGCCCCGGGGGCACGACGGCTCCGGGGCGGGAGAGAGATGATGAAGACCGTCATGGCCGGGCTGGATCGTCTGATGCATCTGGATGAAGTGTTCGGCAGCCTTGCGCTGTTTGCCCTGTTCCTGATCGCGCTGGCCAACGCTTTGATGCGCTACTTCCTCAACGCGCCGCTGGCCTGGGCCGAAGAGGTGCTGCAGCTGCTGCTGGTGTGGGCCACCTTTCTGGGCGCCAGCGCTCTGGTGCGGCGTAACGAGCACGTTTTGATCGATCTTTTCGGCGAGCGCCTGCCAAAGCCGCTCGAGCGCTGGCGCGAGCGGATATTTAACGTCGTCATGATCATGATTGCCGCCGGCGTCATGCTCTACTGGGGGCTTGAGCTTTTGCCCTTTGCGGCCTTTCGCAGTACGCCGATGCTCCAGATTCCGTATTTCTGGGTGTATCTCGTTATTCCATTGAGTGCCGTCATGATGCTTTATCACGGCGCGCGTCGGCTGTTTTCGCGATAGGAGAGCGACGCTTATGGCAGTTCTTGCAGCTCTTGGCGCCCTTCTGGTGCTGTTTTTCATGGGCACCCCGGTGGCCTTCGCCCTGTTTCTCTCGACGTTTTTGTATTTTTTGATTGGTGCCGAACAGCCGCTGGTGCTGCTGATTCAGCGCCTGGCCGGCGGGCTTGAGTCGGTGTCGCTGCTGGCCATTCCCTTTTTCATCATGGCCGGCGTGTTCATGAACTACTCCGGCATTACCACGCGGCTTTTGAACCTGGCCGAGCTGTGTACCCGGCGCTTTCACGGCGGGCTGGCCCAGTCCAACGTGCTGCTGAGTTCCTTCATGGGTGGGCTTTCCGGCTCCAACATTGCCGATGCCGCCATGAACGCCAAGCTGCTGGTGCCGCAGATGAACGCGCGCGGCTACCCCACACCCTTTTCGGCGGCCATTACCGCGGCGTCATCGCTGATTACCTCGACCATTCCGCCCGGCATCGCGCTGATCATCTACGGCTACGTCAATAACGTCTCGATCGGACGGCTGTTTATGGCAGGTGTGGTGCCCGGTATCGGCATGGCCCTGGCGATGATGGTCATGGTGTCGATCATGTGCCGGCGCCGGGGCTATCAGCCGCCGCAGCGCGAGAAGGTGTCGCGTCATGAATGGGTCAGCGTGACCCGCGCCGGGCTGATTGCGCTGGCGCTGCCGGTGCTGGTCATCGGCGGGATTCGCATCGGAGTCTTCACGCCGACCGAAGCCGGCGCCATGGCGGTGGCCTATGCGTTGATCGTTGGGGTGTTCGTCTACCGCGAGCTGCGCCCGACCACCATTGCGCTGGCCACGCGCGAGTCGCTGCTCTCGGCGGTGAACGTGTTGTTCATCATCTGCGTGGCCTCCGGCTTTGCCCGGTTTCTGACCTGGGAGCAGGTGCCGCAGACGATCACGACCTTTTTATCGGCCGAAGTGGGCAGCGCGATCGCCTTTTTGCTGCTGGCCAACCTGATTTTGCTGGTGCTGGGCATGTTTCTGGAGGGCAATGCCATTTTGATAGTGCTGTCACCGCTGCTGGCGCCGGTGGCCGCGCAGTTCGGGATCGACCCGGTGCACTTTGGCATCATTTTCATTTTCAACGCCGCGATCGGCACCATCACGCCACCGCTGGGAACGGTGATGTTCACCACCGCCAGCATCACGGGCGTGAAACTGCCCGACTTTATCCGGGCGGTGGTGCCGTTCTGGCTGCTGCTGGTGGCGATGCTGCTGCTGGTGACGTTTATCCCGGCGCTGTCGCTGACGCTGCCGGCGATGGTGTTCTGATGCCGGCAGGGCAGCGCGGATGGGCCGGCCGCGCGATCTGTCAGCTCTTTTTCAGCGGCCAGTCGTAATCGAGCCAGTGCTGGAGCTGCTCATCGAATGTGCCGCTCTCCTTGAGCTGGCGCAGCCACTGATCGACAAAAAGCTTGAGATCCATGTCCTTTGGCAGCAGCACCGCCTTTTCGGAGAAGTTGAACGGCTGGTCGGGATGAATGGCGCACAGCTCGGGGTGCAGATTGGCCTGCAGGCGGGTTTCGATGGCGTCAGTCATCATCAGATCCGCCTTGCCCTGCACGATCTGATCGAAAATGGTGACGTTGTCGTCGTAGTCAACAATCGTCGCCCGTTGCAGATGGTCACGGGCAAAGCGCTCGTTGGTGCCGCCGGGATTGACGATGACGCGAACGCCGGGCCGGTCGATCTGCTCAAGGGTCTGGTAGTCGTCCTGATGGTCACAAAGCGCGATGGGTGTTTTGCCATCGCGCTGGTAGGGCGCGGAAAACCAGGCGCTTTTCTGGCGGTCAGGATTGACCGAAATGCCGCTCATGGCGAGATCAAAGCGATGGTCGTGAAAGTCCTGCATCAGCGTGGGCCAGCTGGTCGGCACCAGTTCGAGCTCGACGCCCAGCGTTCGAGCAAGATCAGCCGCCATGTCCGGGTCGAGGCCGATGAAGCGATCGTCTTTGGCACGATAGCTGAAGGGCTTGTAGTCCCCGGTGGTACCTACTCTGAGCGTGCCGCGCTCGATGATCCGGTCGAGTGCCGATGGATTCTCGGCACTGGCGGCTTCAGCGTGCGGCGACAGGCACACGCTCAGCATCAGGGTCAGGGAGACGATCCAGAGCAGGGTTGCGATCAGAGCAGAAGAGAGACGGCGCGCCGGCAGGTGGCGGGCATGGGTGCGCAGCAGTCGAACCATGAGATGTTCCATCGCAGATGAATCCGGGCATGGCACCGGACAGACGGTGTGTGGCCGGCGGGTGTCCGGCCGCAAAATGTATCGCCGCGGGAGGGTACGCTGATTGAACGCCTTTGACGACCCTGCCTGGCCCAATGGCTGAGGCGTCCATTCGGTGCGATGCGCCAGGGGGCGAAAGGCAAGGGACAGGGGAAAGCGCCGGGCGACTCCCGCGCGGTTTCCTTGATCGATTTATCCACCGGCCTTGATCGACAGCCATTGATCTGCAAAAGGAGATGCGTCATGCGCGATATTGAACTCTCACGGTGTCTGCCCGACGACCCGGATGCCACCCTGGTCGGGCGCGTCTGGCGCGGCGACGGCCCGCGAATAGTGGCCCTGCGCGGTGGCGAGCTTGTCGATATCACCGCGCACGTGGGCACCATGAGTGCGCTGCTGGACCGCGACGATCGGCTGGCACTGGCCCGTGGGGCCGGCGGCATATCGCTGGGGGCGGTCAAACCCTGGCTTGTGCAGTCGCTGGCAGAGAGCGCCACTACCCCCGATGAGCACGGCAACCGGCTGCTGGCCCCCTGTGATCTGCAGGTGGTCAAGGCCTGCGGCGTGACCTTCGCCGTCAGCCTGCTGGAGCGGGTCATCGAGGAGCAGGCCGCCGGCGATGCCTCAAAAGCCGGCGCCATCCGCGCCCGGCTGCGCGAGCTGATCGGTCAGGATCTGTCAAAAATCGTGCCCGGCTCCGAGGCCGCCATGACGCTGCGCGAAGAGCTGATGGCACGCGGGCAGTGGTCGCCCTATCTGGAAGTGGGCATCGGGGTGGACGCCGAGGTGTTCAGCAAGGCCGCGCCCCTGTCATCAGTCGGCTTTGGCGCCAATGTGGGCCTTCATGCCGCCTCGAGCTGGAACAACCCGGAGCCCGAGGTGGTGCTGGCCATGGACGGGCAGGGGACGCCGCGCGGGGCGGCGCTGGGCAACGATGTGAATCTGCGTGATATCGAAGGGCGCAGCGCGCTGCTGCTGGGCAAGGCCAAGGACAACAACGGCGCCTGTGCCATCGGCCCGTTCATTCGCCTGTTTGATGACGACTTCACCATGGACACGATCCGCCAGGCGCAGGTCATCATGCGTATCGAAGGCGGCGATGACGGTTTCGTGCTGGAAGGGCGCAGCGACATGCGTGAGATCAGCCGTGACCCGCTTGATCTGGTCAAGCAGACCTGCGGACGCCACCACCAGTACCCGGACGGCTTCATGCTGTTTCTGGGCACCATGTTCTCCCCCGGGGAGGACCGCGACGCTCCCGGACAGGGCTTTACCCACCACGTGGGCGACCGGGTCAGCATCCATACCCCGGCGCTGGGCACCCTGATCAATCGGGTTGACCGCAGCCACGCCATCGCGCCGTGGCAGTTTGGTATCGGTGCACTGATGCGCTATCTGAACCGCTGATCCCGCACTGCGCCTGCCCATAAAAAGGCCGCCCGACGCTATCGCCGGGCGGTCTTTTCGATGCCGAGAAATCGTCAGACCACCCGAAACTCGATCTCCTCACCGCTTTCCGAGCAGTGGCCGATCTGCACCCGGAACAGCCCTGGTTCCTGCACGCTGTCCAGCTCGGCGTTCAGGAAGTGGCGCATGTCGGGCGTGATCTGGAAAGTCACGCACTCGCTGTCGCCCGGCGCAAGCGACAGGCGCTGGAAGTCCTTGAGCTCGCGGATCGGGCGCACGACGCTGGCACTCACGTCCTGCAGGTAGAGCTGGACCACCTCGATGCCCGCGCGTTCGCCGGTGTTGGTGACGGTGAGACGCACCTCGAGCGTGTCCTCCGAAGCGATCTCCGTGCACGCCATCTCGATCGGGCCGTAGTCGAACGTGGTGTAGGACAGGCCAAAGCCGAAGGGGTAGAGGGGGGCGTTGGGAATGTCCAGATACTGCGAGGCGTATTTGGGATCGACCCCTTTGGGCCGGCCGGTGTTGAAGGCGTTGTAGTAGATCGGCACCTGGCCGACGCTGACCGGAAAGCTCATCGGCAGTCGCCCGGACGGGTTGACGTCACCAAACAATACGTCGGCGACGGCGTTGCCGGCCTCGGTGCCCGGCCACCAGGCCTCCAGCAGCGCCGGGGCCATGGCATCCAGCTCGGTCAGGTCCATGGGGCGGCCGTTGAACAGCACCGTGGCCACGGGCGTGTCGCCGGCTTCCGCCAGCACGCGGCGGGCCAGTTCGAGCTGCGCGCCTGGCAGGCCGATATCGGCGCGGCTGGCGGCTTCATCCGCATAATCCTCATCCTCACCGAGTGCCAGCACCACGACGTCGGCCTGACGCACCACTTCCAGCGCGTCCTCGATACCGGCGGTGTCGGTATCCCCAATCTGGTTGGAGGCGCCCTGGGCGCAGAGGATGACCGCGTCTTCCCCCAGCCGGTTGGCGATGCCCTCGCGCAGCGTCACGGTGTCGTCGTGATCGCCGTTGCCACGCCAGGAGCCCAGCAGGCGCTGAGTGTTGCCCAGCGGGCCGATCAGCGCCACTTTCTGACACTGATCCATCAGCGGCAGCACGTGCCCGTCGTTTTTCAGCAGCACCATCGATTCCGCTGCCTGTTCGCGGGCGGCGCGGCGGTGGGGCTCGCTGAGCAGGCACTGCGCCTCGCGCTCGGTATCGGCGTAGCGATACGGGTCATCCAGCAGGCCCAGCGCGGCCTTGAGCCACAGAATGCGGCGCACCGCCTCGTCGATGCGCGCTTCATCCACCTGACCGCCCTGGACCAGTTCACTCAGCGTCTCCACGAAGTAGCCGGACTGCATGTCCATATCGACGCCGGCGTTGACCGACTTGCGCGTGGCCTCACTGGCGTCTTCGGCCACGCCGTGGCATTCAAGCTCCATCACGGCGGTGTAGTCGGTGACCACCATGCCTTTAAAGCCCCACTCCCGACGCAGAATCTGATCGAGCAGCAGCGGGTGGCAGGTCGCCGGGATGGCGTTGAGGGTATTGAACGCCGTCATCACGCTGGCACAGCCTTCATCCAGTGCGGCCAGAAAGGGCGGCAGGTAGTGTTCGCGCAGGCGCCACTCGGACATGTCGACGGTGTTGTACTCGCGCCCGGCTTCCGCCGCCCCGTAGGCGGCGTAGTGCTTGACGCAGGCGGCCAGGGTGTCGGTAGCACCCGGATCAGCGCCCTGAATGCCGCGCACCTGAGCACGGGCGATCCGCGAGGTCAGCAGCACGTCTTCTCCGGCGCCTTCCATCACCCGGCCCCAGCGCGGGTCGCGGGAGATATCCACCATCGGGGCAAACGTCCAGTGCACCCCGGCGGCGGCGCCTTCCTCGGCCATGATGCGCGCGGCCCGCTCAATCCCTTCCAGGTGCCAGCTGGCGGCCTGACCCAGTGGGATCGGGAAGATAGTGCGAAAGCCGTGGATGATGTCGTAGCCAAACAGCAGCGGAATGCCCAGGCGCGAGTGCTCGATCGTCTGTTGTTGCAGCTCGCGGGTGAATTCGACCCCGAAGGCGTTAAATACCGATCCGACCCGGCCGGCGCGCACATCCGCCTCGATGTCGGTATTGGCCGGCGCCCCGGTGGTATCGCGGCTGCCGGCCACCTGGTTCATCTGGCCGATCTTCTCTTCCAGCGTCATCTGCGAAAGCAGCGCCTCGACCTGCTCACACAGCGCCTGATCACGCTCACGATCTACCCCGAAGGGCAGACCCGCTTTCCGGTCTGACAACATCAACGACATTTCTTCCCCCTTCAGGCCGGACGTTCGAAGTAGTGCACGTCAAAGAGCTGCGCGTCGTCACACCAGTGATCGCGCAGGGTAAATCCGGCATGGCCTGCCAGTTTTTCAAAACCTTCGCGACTGTACTTCCACGAGTTTTCGGTGTGGATGTGCTCTCCGGCCGCCAGGGTGATGATCTGGTCGTCCAGGCTGAAACTCTGATCGCGCTGGCTGATGAGATGCATCTCGATGCGCGAGGCGGCCTCGTTGTAAAAGGCCAGATGCTCGAAGTCCTCGGGCGACACGCCGGCGCCCAACTCATCGCGCAGGCGATGGATCAAATTGAGATTGAACTCGCGCGTCACGCCCGCGGCGTCGTTGTAGGCAGCCTCCAGCCGGTCACGGTCCTTGATGCGATCCACCCCGATCAAAAGCCCGCCGCCGGGCGGCAGCTGGTCATGCACGCGCGTAAGCAGCTCGCCGGCCTCCCGGGGTGTGAAGTTGCCGATCGAGGAACCGGGAAAGAACACCACCGGGCGGGCGTCGCCTTCGAGCCCGGGCAGGGTGAACGGCGCGGTGAAATCGGCGCACAGGGCGTGGACCGCCAGCCAGGGGTAGTCATCGGCCAGCCGTCGAGTGCTTTCCAGCAGGAAATCGCGTGAGATATCCACACCCACATAGTGGTGCGGGCGCAGGGCATCAAGCAGCAGCCGGATCTTGTGGGAGGCGCCGCTGCCCAGTTCGATCAGGTCGATATCCCCGCCCACGCGCTCGGCGATGGCCTCCACCGACTGCTCGAGGATGCTCTCCTCGGTGCGGGTGGGGTAGTACTCCGGCTGCTGACAGATGCGGTCGAACAGCTCGGAACCGCGGTGATCATAAAAGTGCTTGGGCGAGATCCAGCGCGGCGAATCGGTCAGCCCGACCGTGAGCGCCTCCAGCAGGCTCTGCTCGCCGCCATCTTCGGTGAGCTGGTCGTGAAACTGCACCCGGTGACGGTTGCTCGGAGAAGACAACGCAGTGGAAAGTGCCTGTGACATGACGGCCGGTCCTTTTTCAGGAGTTCCAGTTTCAGGAATTCCAGTGATCAGGGAATCCAGATCGGGCCGCCCTTCAGAGGGCGGCCCGTATGGGGTCAGACATCGCGCGCCAGACGGATGCCGGAGAAGGCCCAGCGGGCCTGGGGCGGGAAGAAGTTGCGATAGCTGGCCCGGATATGGTCGCCGGGCGTGGCGCAACAGCCCCCGCGCAGCACCATCTGGCCGGACATGAACTTGCCGTTGTACTCGCCAAGACTGCCTTCCAGCGGCGTAAAGCCCGGATAGGGCAGAAAGGCGCTGCCGGTCCACTCCCAGACGTCACCGTAGAGCTGCTGCGGGCCAGCGTGGTCACTCTGATCCTGCGCTGCCGGTTGAAGCAGGTCGGCTTCCACGAAGTTGCCCCCGATGGGCTGATCCTCCGCGGCGGTCTCCCACTCGGCTTCCGTGGGCAGGCGCGCCCCGGCCCAGCGGGCGTAGGCATCGGCTTCATAGAAGCTGATGTGACACACCGGCGCATTCGGATCGACCGGGACCAGCCCACCCAGGCTCATGGTGTGCCAGCGGCCGTCGACCTTTTCCCAGTACTCGGGTGCCTGCCAGCCGGTCTTGTGGAGTAGATGCCAGCCGTCCGAGAGCCACAGCTCGGTGCGCGAGTAGCCGCCGTCCTCGATAAATCTGATGAACTCGGCGTTGGTCACTGGGCGGTCGGCCAGTTCGAACTCGGCCACATACTGGCGGTGGCGCGGCGTTTCGCTGTCAAACACAAAGCCGTCGCCGTCGTGTTCGCGTGCAGGCTGGGTGGGATAATCCACCCCGATCTGGCGCACGCCCGCGGCATAGCGGTGCCAGCGCGGTGCATTGTCGGTGAGAGTCCGGGCCGCCGGCGCCTGCTCGGCATGGTCCAGCAGCCGCTTTCGGATGTCGTCGCGATAGACCGGGTGCAGCGGGTTGCAGGAGAGGATGTGCTTGATGTCCATCACCAGCAGCTCCTGGTGCTGCTGCTCGTGATGCAGCCCGATTTCGAGGCGGTCGATGATCTCGTCGAGCTGCTCGGACGGCGGCGCGCTCAGAAGCCGTGCCATCTCGTGGTCGATGTGGGCGCGGAACTGATAGACCTGTGCCACCGTCGGCCGCGAGATCGTGCCGCGCAGATGGCGTGGGAACGGCTTGCCGTGGGTCTCGTAGTAGGAGTTGAAAAGGAAGTCATACGCCGGGTCGGGCGTCTGGTAATCCTTGAGATAGGGGCCAAGGATAAAGGCTTCGAAAAACCAGCTGACATGGGCCAGATGCCACTTGGGCGGGCTGACGTCCGCCATGCTCTGGACCATGTAGTCCTCGGTCTCGAGCGGCGCACACAGGGTCTCGCTGGCGCTTCGTACGCGCTGAAAGCGATGCAGCCATTCGCGCGCGTGGGCGCTTTCGGCGTTGTCGATCGGTGTTCGGGTCGTCTGGGTCATGATGGGGCCTCACAGAGATCGCATCAACGGTTGTCGAGGTGGTCACCCGGCGCTGATGCAGGCGCGGAGTGCATGCTTGTCTTCAGCGTAGCAAGGCCTTTCCGGCATGCCCGGTCCGGTGGCCGGAAATTTGTGACGGTGGGTAAGGGCCGGCGGCGCCGTAAGCGCGTCACACGGTGCTAGACTGCGCCTTTCGTGATTCTCTCTGCCGGTGTTCAAGCGCTCATGTTTCGCACGCCTCGTCCGTCCGTTTCCCTTTTGTGGCTGCTGGCCTTTGGCCTGGCCGCGATCAATCTGCGCGCGCCCATCGTGGTCATCGGCCCGGTGCTGGAGCCGATCATGGCGTCCGTGCACATCGGTGCCGGGTCAGCGAGTCTTTTGACCACCGGCATGATTCTCTGCTTCGGGCTGCTTTCGCCGTTTGCCCCCGCACTGGCCGGCCGGCTGGGGCTGGATCGGGCCATTGCGCTGGCGCTGGTCGCGGTGGCGCTGGGCAGCGTGCTGCGCGGGATCGAACACTTCCCCGTCATGCTCCTCGGTACGCTCTTTGCGGGCCTTGGCATCGCCTTTGGTAACGTCTTCATGCCGAGTCTGGTCAAGCGCGACCGCCCCGAACGGCTGGGCCAGACCATGGGGCTCTATACGGTGGTGATGGGTATCGGCGCGACGCTGGCGGCGGGCACGGCGGTGCCGCTGTTGCAGGCGACCGGGCACTGGTCGACGCCGGTGCGGCTGTGGGCGGGACTTGCCGTGATCGCGGCGCTGTATTGGCTGTGGCGAGCCTTTCGACGTGCTGCGCAGCCCCAGGCCGGTGGGCCGGTGCGCATGACGGCGCTGTTTAAAAGTCCGGTCGCCTGGGCGCTGACGATCTTCATGGGGATGCAGTCGCTGGGCTTTTACACCCTCCAGACCTGGATGCCGTCGGTGGCCATCAGTGCGGGCGTGTCGACCACCATGGCCGGCAACATGGTGTCGCTGCTCAACCTGGTGAGCATCCCGGCCAGCTACGTGATCGCCCGCATCGCGGCGCGCCTGCCCCATCACAGCCTGCTGGTGCTGGGACTGTGTCTGCTGATCGCCACCGGCCTTGCAGGCATCCTGCTGGCGCCGACGCTGTCTCCCGCGCTGTGGGCCATCCTGCTGGGCGCCGGGCAGGGCGGCTGTTTCAGCTTTGCGCTGACCATGATCGTTTTGCGCACGCGCCAGTCGCAGCACGCCGCGATGCTCTCGGGCATGTCACAGAGCGTGGGCTATCTGCTGGCCGCCAGCGGGCCGCTGCTGTTTGGCGCGCTCAAGGGGGTGACCGGCGGCTGGGGCGTGTCGCTGGGGCTTTTGCTGGTGCTGCTGGGCGTTCAGACCGTGACCGGCCTTCTGATTGGCCGGCCGCGGATGGTGACGCTGCGCGACCAGGGTCAGCCCGCCGGTTGAGCGCGGGTGCTCTCGGCGCACGCCTCGATGCTGGTGACGATGTGAGTAATGAGCTCGCCATACAGCTCGGGGCCGGGCTCGATGCCGGCACCCAGCGGGTCGAGCACGATCGAGGTGTTGATGGGCATGTCGCCGAAAATGCTGTCGATCATGCGCGGGTTGTACTGCGGTTCGGAGAAGACGCACTGAACGTTCAGCGACTCGACCCGATCCTGCAGCTCGCGGATTCGCTCCGGTCCCGGGCTTGAGGCGTCACCGATCGAGATGGCGCCGGCAGCGTGAACGTTAAAGCGTTCCTCGAAGTACTGATAGGCATCGTGGAAGACGATGAAGCGGGTGTCGTGGTCGTCTGCCAGGCGCTGCTCGGTGTCGGCGATCAGCCCGTCGAGGCGTTGCTGCGCGTCTCGAGCGTTGTGATGATAGGTCTCGGCGTGCGCCGGGTCGGCCCCGGCCAGCGTTTGTGCCATGACGGCCAGCCACGCCCGGGCGTTTTCAGGATCAAGCCAGGCGTGCGGATTCAGGCCGGTGTGGCCGTGGTCATCGTCGTGAGAATGGCCACCGCCGTGGTCATGGCCATCGTCATGGCCGTGGCCGCCATTGTTGGCATGATCGTGTCCGTCGTCATGGCCGTGACCGTGCGCCTCGAAGGTGGCGCCTTCGCGGTAATCCAGCTGGGTCGTGCCGGCGGCGTCGAGCAGCGCGACCGCGTCGGCACCACCGGCCAGCGTCTGGATCGAATCGGCCAGCCAGGGTGTGAGCGCCGGGCCGATCCAGAACACCACATCGGCGCTGTCCAGCGTCGAAGCCTCCGAAGGCCGCATCGAGTAGCCGTGGGGCGAGGCGCCGGGCGGCATGACCATATCAACCGTGCCCAGATCGCCCATGACCTGGGCGGCCAGCGAATGAACGGGGGCGATATCCACCGCCACGCGCGGCACATCGGCCAGCGCCAGCGAGGGGGCAAACAGCAGCGGCAGCAGCCAGCGACAAGGGTGTTTCATGAAGTGCCTCAACAGGGGGTGAGTCGGGGTTAAATGTTATGTTATAACGTTACACATTAACGGCCGGCGCATGGCCTGACAAGCGCCGCTCCTTCGTCACCGCCAGGAAGAAGCATGTCCCTGTTAACGCTTGAAGAGATCGGTGTGGTCCGAAACGGCAACGTCATCCTCGATGACGTGAGCCTTGTGCTCGCCAGGGGCGAGATCGTGACCATCGTGGGCCCCAACGGCTCGGGGAAATCCACCCTGCTGCGCATCATCATCGGCGCGCTCAACCCCTCCCGTGGGCGGGTCACGCGAGACGAGCCCCTGCGCATCGGCTACGTGCCGCAGCGCCTTCAGATCGATTCGACCCTGTCCATGACGGTGGCCCGGTTCATGGCACTGCCGCATCGAAGAGGCCGCGGCGAGATCGAAACGGCGCTGACCCATGCCGGCGCCGGTGAGCTGGCCGGGCGTCAGCTTTCGGCGCTGTCCGGCGGGCAGCTGCAGAAGGTGCTGCTGGCCCGGGCGCTGCTGGAACGCCCGGCGCTTTTGGTACTCGATGAGGCCAACCAGGGGCTGGATCACCGCGCCACGGCCGAGTTCTATCGCCACATCGACCGGGTGCGTACCGAACTGGGCTGCGCGGTGCTAATGGTCAGCCACGAGCTGCATGTCGTCATGAAGGCCTCGGACCGGGTGATCTGTCTCAACACCACCATCTGCTGTCAGGGGCGCCCGGAGAGCGTGGCGACCTCGCCGGCCTGGCAGTCGCTGTTTGGCATCGAGGAGCGTGATGCGGTGGCGTTTTATCGTCATAACGAGTCGGGTCACGCCGAGCCGGCGCGCGACGCCCCAACTACCCCGCGAGAGCAGAGGGTCTGTCGCCATGCTGGATGATTTCATGATGCGCGCGGCCCTTGCCGGCATCGGCGTGGCGCTGGCCTCGGCGCCGCTGGGCTGTTTCGTGGTGTGGCGGCGCATGGCCTATTTCGGTGACGCCACCGCCCACGCCGCCATGCTGGGCGTGGCGCTGTCGCTGGTGCTGTCGGTCTCGCTTCTGGCCTGCGTACTGGTGGTGGCGCTGTTCATGGCGCTTTGCGTATCGCTGCTCAGCGACCGGGGCTACACCATGGACACCCTGTTGGGGGTAATGGCGCACGCGGCACTGGCCTTCGGGCTGGTGGCGGTATCAATGGTGCAGGTGGCCCGGCTGGATCTGATGAGCTATCTGATCGGCGACATTCTCGCCGTCGGCCGGCGCGATCTGGCCCTGATCTGGGGCGGGGCGGCGCTGGTCATCGCGATCATCGCCCTGCGCTGGTCGGGTCTTCTGATCGCAACGCTCAACCCGGATCTGGCCCGGGCCAGCGGCGTTAATCCGCGTCGCGAGCAGCTGCTGTTGACCCTGTCGCTGGCCGTGGTGGTGGCCGTGGCGCTCAAGGTGGTCGGGGTGCTGCTGATCGCGGCGTTTTTGATCATCCCGGCGGCCGCCGCGCGGCCCTTTAGCCGCACGCCGGAGGGCATGGCGATACTGGCCGCGGTGATTGCCATCGTCGCCGCCAACGGCGGTCTCATGATCGCCTGGCGGCTGGATACGCCGGCCGGGCCGAGCATGGTCAGCCTGGCCGCCGTGTGTTTTGTCCTCATGACGCTGGCGGGGCTGATCCATCGCCGCCTGGGCCAGCGCCACGCTTGATCATCCTGACCGGAGAGACCGCCATGACCCTGTCCACCGCCCCTGAAACACACGCCGAGCTGTCGATGGCCCGCGCGCTGGACGCCGTTTTCGACCCGGCCCGCGATATCGCGATCGCCCCGCGCGTGCTGCCGGATGCGCTGGTGGCAAGCGTTCACGCGCAGTGTCAGACCGCGCGCGGCTGGAGCCTCGCGTTTGAGGGCGCCCCGGGCGCCGCGCTTGAAGCCGCGCTGCGGGGCCAGCTGCCGGCGCCCGACCACGCCGGGGCGCTGATCGATGACGTGATGATGCTGGCCCGGCTGATGGCCTTGCTGCTGGCGGCGGATAGCCTGCGCATCAAGCTGAGGCTTCTGGAAGAGACCATGTGCCCGCGCTTTCACTGCGACAACGTGACCGTACGGCTGGTGACCAGCTGGCAGGGCCCGGGCAGTGAATGGCTGCCCGAGCACGCGCTGGACCGGCGCGGACTGGGCGCGCCGTCACCGGACAAGCCCGAGACCGTGGTGGACGCAAGCGCCATCGAGCAGCTGGGCACCGGCGATGTGGCGCTGATCAAGGGCAGCGGCTGGCGCGGTGACGGCCGCGGCGGGCTGGTGCATCGAAGCCCGGCGCTGGCACCGGGGGCGCGACGGCTGATGATGAGCATCGACCCGCTCTGAGCGCCGATACCACACAGGCAGATCCAACACAGGACCAAAGACCAGGCGCCATCGGCGGCGGAATTGACCACGATCAAGCAGAGCCGGTCGGCGACGCGCGATGCTGGTCGGGTCCGATGGCGCATTTTGACGCCATCGCTGCCACTGGAGGATGCGCCATGTTCACTTCCCTGCTGGTCCCCGTGGATGGCTCGGTTCACGCCCTCAAGGCCATCAGCATTGCCGCGAAGCTGGCCGGCCCCAACGCCACCCTGCATCTTTTGCACGTGCGCGAGCTGGTGCCGCACATTCATCACGGCGGGTTGCTCAGTATGCAGGAGGCCATCCAGGCGTCCTCACCGGAGGCCGCCGAGAAGGAGATTCAGGACATCCTCGAGCAGTCGCAGGCCCATCTGAGGACCTGTTTTGACGGGCGAATCGAAACCCACGGCCGCCATGGCGACCCGGCGCGGGTCATCGCGCATCAGGCCGAGGCGCTGGATGTGCAGGTCATCGTGATCGGCAGCCGGGGGCTGGGCACCTGGAGCGGCATGCTCATGGGCAGCGTCTCCCACAAGGTCAGCCATATCGCCAGCTGCATGGTCATCAGCGTGCACGATGATGACTCGCCCGTGCCGACGGCCCAGGCCGCCGACAACCCCTACGCCGGACTATAGCCCGGGAACACAGCGCCCGGCGGGGGCGGCAGATCATTCGCGGTGCGGGCGCACCTCGCGCAGGATCATGCCGCTGTCGGGCAGGGCCGGGATCTCGCTTAAATCGATCTCGAGGTTCTGCTCGGGCACCGTCCAGTGCATGGCGTCCAGCTGCCGGATCGTCTCTTCCATCAGGCGCAGGGTGATCCACTCGCCGGGGCAGCGGTGATTGATGTGATGATCCCCGCCGCCCTGCGGGATCAGCTGCCAGGCATCCACCTCGCGCTGTTTAAAGCGCCCGGGATCAAAGGTCTCGGGCGCGGCCCAGATGGCCGGGTCATGATTGGTGCCGTACAGATCCAGCAGCAGCCGCGTGCCGCCGGACAGGGTGTGGCCCTGCCACTGCACGTCATGGCGAAGCCGGGCGGCGGCCACCGGGAAGAAGGGGTAATAGCGGCGCACTTCCTGCACGAAGCGGTGGAGGGCGTCCTTGTCGTTGACGTCCGGCCGGGTGGCCGGCCAGCGGTGCAGCGCGTGGGCGATAAAGACCATGTAGCGCGCCACGGCCAGCGTCGGGCGCAGCACGTTGATGATCTCTACGGCGACCGTGTGAATCGGCAGCAGCTCGCCGTGCTCGTCGCGGTGTAGCGCAAAGCGCACCAGCGCGCTCTGTTCCCGGCTGTCTTCGTGCGCTTCGGGGTCGCGGCGAATCTTTTCCACCAGCTTGCCGATCCAGTTCTCGGCATCGTCGCGACTGCGGCGCGCCTGCCAGTGGCGCGGCCCGACCGTACCGGCGCCGTCGATCATCGCGGCCAGCTGATGGGTGCGCCGCTCAAGATCGGCCTCCGGCAGCGCCACGCCGGCCCAGTCGCACACGGCGCGACAGAGAATGAACTGACACTCCTTGAACAGATGAATCTCCGCCATCGTCTCCCACCGGCCCAGCGCGCGCTGCCACTCGGCCGTAACCCGGTCTGCCAGCGCCTCGATGCCTGCTGGCGACATCAGATCCATGAACATCGCCTTGCGGTGGCGGTGCGCCGCGTCATCAAGGCCCTGTACGCCGCCAACACCGAAGAGCGTTTTCTGCAGCCGCACGGGGGCGGCGCCGGCGCGTCGGCAGGTGTCGGTGTTGTAGAAAAGCTTCGCAGCCTCTGCCCCGCGCAGGCACAGCGTGTTTTCAAACAGGATGCGGGCCCTGAAGATGGGGCTTTCGTGCGCCCGGCAGCGATTGCCGATATAGAGATAGCCCTCGCCCATCAGATCCAGCGTGCTGTCCAGGCGATGTTCAGCAGGAATGTCGGTCATGGCGTGTCCCCGTGGCAACAGATTGAGCGATCAGCAGGGCGGCAATCGACAAACGCCCCGGGCTGGCTTTCAGCATAGGAAAGCCAGCCTGGCAGGGCTTTAACAAAAGCCGATTTTTGCCCGGAGTGGAGCGTTACACGAGATGTGACAGCCCCAGCGCCTCGAGACAGGCGGTGAGCGAACGCTCGCTGCGTTGCTCGTAGAGCGCGAACTCATCCTGCATCGAGGCGCCAAGAGCGGCTTCAAATTCGCCGCGGCTGTCGGTGTCGGCATAGTGCTGCGCGTGGCTCTCGCCCAGGTTGGATTGAAAGATGCCCGCCGCGCTGACCGGCAGAAAATCCTCGTAGGTGATGGGGCGCGCCTGCATCAAGCCCTGTTCGATCAGCGCCTCGATCAGCGCGTCACGTTCACGGGGCAGGGCCTCGGGATCATCGATCCGTGCGCCCTCCACCGGCTGATAGTCAAACCAGGCCAGGCCCTCGCGGCGCAGGGTCGCCTCGTCATCGGGAAAATCCTGAAAAGCCTCCGCCAGCGCGCGCTGATGGGTGGCACCTTCCAGACCGTGAGTGGCCTCGCGGGCGGCGGCCAGCAGCTCGTCATAGCGCTTTCGCCCGCGCCGGGTGAGGGCGGCGCCGCGTTGCTCGATCTCGCCAAAGCGCGCCGTATGGGTGCCGGTCTCGCCGCCGCCGTCGGCGGGGAAGACGATCGGCTCTTCCAGCGCCTTGAAGCTGGTCTGGCGCAAAAGGATCGGGCAGTCACGCCGCGGCGGGCCCTCGATGGTCGCCTTCGGGCTGATGCCCCACTCGGGCATCGCCTGCTGGGTGGCGTCGATGTCCAGCGTGCGCGGGGTGAGGTGGTTGATGTGCGGGCCGTGAAAGCAGACCACATCGGCGATCAGCCGGTGGGCCTGATGAAAGGCGTGGTAGGTCTCGGCATCGACCGTGGCGTGGCGGTGCCAGCGAAAGGTCTCCAGCGCCTCGATCACAAAGGCGGTGGCGTCCTCATCGCTGAGCCCGCCGTCGGCATCGAATTGATCCAGCAGGCTCATCAGGCGGTCGGTGAAGATCTGCCGGCGCTCCAGAATGGCCGCGGCGCGCTCGCGCAGGTCGTCATCCTCGATCAGCTCCAGGCGCAGCAGCGAGGTGAAGACCCGAAACGGATTGAGGGCGAGCGCCTCGTCCTCCACCGGGCGAAAGGCGGTGGCGTGCACCGGCATGCCGGCCGAAGCCAGATCGTAATAGCCCACCGGGCACATGCCCATCACCGCGAACACCCGCCGTATGGTGTGAAGCTCGCCGGCCGTGCCCAGCCGGATTGCGCCGTGGCGCTCGATCTCGATGCGCGCCATCTCGCTGCCGCCGCCGGCCCGGGCGTTGTCACCGGGGGCGCGATAGAGCGTCTGCGCGTTGATGTCAGCGACCAGCTTCAACAATGTGCCGTACTGGGGCACCTCGGCGCGGTACATGTCGGACATGGCGCTGGAAAAGCGGGTGCGAATATCATCGGAACTGACGTGCCGGGCCATGAGGGTGCTCCGTGGCAACAATGAACGTGTCTTGATTTAACGCCCGAGGGCGGTCGGCGTTCAAGCGTCGTGAGGGCGGTCACGGCGATCGTTCAGGGCAAAAGCGCCCGGAGGTGGGCGAGCAGTTCGCCGTGATAGAGCACGCTGACCGTCAGGCTCAGCCCCACCAGCGCGACGGTCAGCGCCGTCACCCGCATGGCCCAGGTGGCCGATACGGTCACGGGAGCACTATTGATCGTGATCACGCGCAGGCGCACGCCCGCCCAGGCGTACGTCGCCCCGGTGGTCACCAGCAGGACCACGCCCGCCCAGGCAAGCCACGGCTCGTGATGGGCAACCCCGCCGCGCAGCAGCAGTATTGATAACAGCAGCATCACAAAGGCGGTGCGCGACCAGGCAAGGCCGGTGCGTTCGGGCTGCAGACCGGGGTCGCGATCGAGGGCCGGTTCAGGCTTGAGCATGGCGCTAGCCCCACACCAGCAGCAGGCCGAGCACCAGTGCCACGGCGGTGACAAACAGCGCCAGAATCAACAACAGCCGCGTGTAGGGCAGGGCAGCATCAGTGCGCATGGCGCGTTCGTTGCCGGCCCAGCGGCGATAGGCCGCCAGCGAGAGCAGGGCACCGGCCAGCGAGAGCAGCACGGCGACGGCCTCGCGCGCCCAGGGCGTGGCGATATCCGGTGCGAACTGATAGATGCCCACGGCGCCGGCCATAAACGCCAGCGCCGTGCGAATCCAGGCCAGGAAGGTGCGCTCGTTGGCCAGCGAAAATCGATAGTCCGGATGATGGCCCAGGCGCTGCCAGCGGGGTTTGAAGGCGCGGCGGCGGCCGGGAGAGGGTGTGGTCATGGTCGAGACTGCGTGATCGGTGGCGTAAAATAAGGGCATGACGCGCCCCTGACCCGATCAGGGCCGCGGGGCGCCTCACACGATAATGATTCATGGTAGCAGGAGACCGGCATGACCCTTCTTACAAGAAGCTGCGCCCTCGGCGCGCTGATGCTGCTGGCGGGCTATCTCTTTGGCGCTGTGCTGCAGCGCGACTGGGCGTTTGTGCACTGGCCGCTGCCGGTGCAGCTCACGGTCATCGTGTTTGCCCTTGCCGCGACCGGGGTATGGGCCGGCGTGCATCTGTTCGTGCGTGATCAGGACTGAGACTGATACCCCACCATGATGACCAGCGCGCCTGCCAGCGCCAAAGCACCGCCCAGATAGTCACTCACCTGCAGCGGCTGACCATCCACCAGGCGCAGCCAGGCCAGCGCGGTAATGAGATAGACCCCGGCGTAGGCGGCATAGATGCGCCCGCTGGCGGCCGGGTGCAGGGTCAAAAGCCAAGCAAACAGCGCCAGTGCCACCGCCGCCGGCACCAGCCACCAGGCGCTGTTGGAGAGCACCCACCAGCGATAGACCAGGTAGCAGCCGACGATCTCGGCCAGCGCCGTGACGATAAAGAGCAGGGTAGTGATAACCGGGGCCATGGGCGCTCCGAAGACGAACAAAGGGCGCCCTACTCTGACACAGGGGCTGGGCAAGGCAAAAAGGGATGGCTAGAATTGAGGCCGGGTTCGCCGGTATAGCTCAGCTGGCAGAGCAACGCATTCGTAATGCGTAGGTCGGTGGTTCGAGTCCACTTACCGGCACCCGCATTCCCTTCCTGATCAACAGGTTATGGCCTCTTCTAAAGGCCGTGATTCTCTTCTGGCACCTTTTGGTGCACTGCGTGTCAACCAAGTTTCAATGACCCCACCGGATTGAACCTTACCGCGTCTTCCAGATGATCAAGGGCAAAGTGTGCGTAACGCATTGTCATCACTGAGGGCCGAAAATGCGTTGCAGTACAAGGATGTTGCCGCCCTTAAATCACATCTGTATATTCGAAATATTAATTTTAACTTATTAAATGCTGTCTTATAGGAAGGGTTGATCAGGATGGGCCGTCTAAAAGTTAAAAATAATTAAAGTTAGTTTCTAATTGAAGCCGATACCAAGATAGAGATATCGACTTTTCATAAGGGATAGGGATGAAAATAAAAAATATAGAGATTAGCAATTGGCGCTCTATTAAAAACCTTAAGGCTTCTTTTGAAGATTTGGTTGTTTTGATAGGCCAAAATAATCATGGTAAATCTAACGTTCTGTCTTCTTTGCTGTTCTTTTTTGGAGAAATAAAGCATCAAGAGTTAGATTTTAATTGCGAGTCTGAAATTCTTTATGTTGAAATACTTTTTTCAGAGCTTGATGTTAAAGATCAGGTGACTTTTAAAAAGTACCTAGACGTTAACAACAATATAAGGGTTAGGAAAACTGCTTATAAAGAAGGAAGCTTCGAGTATCGAGGTTATGTCTCAAGCCCTGTAGAAGAATGCCTAAGAGAGGAGAATGCCGGTAGGTATAAAAAAAGGAGTGATGCTGAAGGTCTACCCTTCTATGACTTCCTGCCATTAGAAGGTCGAATAACTAAGGATATAGTCGCTAAAGCCCAAAATGAATATTGTCTGAACAATGAAGTGGAGTTTTCTTATGAGCTGCAGGATTCTGATTTTTTAGGTCAAAAATCTGTCGCTAAAGGAATTTTTGGAGAAGTTTATTTTATTCCTGCTATAAGAGAGGCATCTGCTGATTTCTCTACTAAAGATACGAGTACATTCGGTAAGCTGTATTCGCTTCTAATAGAGTCGATTTCAGACGAAAATGATGAATGGAAAAAAGCAAAAGATAATATTGGTGATTTGTTCAGCGCATTAAATAAAACGAATAAAGAGGGCGGGCTGAATCAGAATCGACCTAAAGAACTGGCAGATTTTGAGTCCCAGATAGGCCGAGAACTTCAAGGTTGGGGGGCAGAGCTAAACTTAGAAGTTTCTCCTCCAAGTATAGAAGACGTTTTTAAAGCTAATACGCAAGTTTGGGTGGATGATGGTGTTAGAACAGATATTCGCCGCAAGGGGCATGGTTTACAAAGGGCTTTAACTTTTGCCTTGATCAAAGTTATTGCTGCTAGGCATCATGCGTCGAAGATAAGCTCAGATCGTGCAAGAAGTACCTCTAATTCTAATTTCTTTATATTGGAAGAGCCAGAGCTTTATCTGCACCCACAAGCGCAAAGAGCGCTTTTAGAAACTTTAAGGAAACTGTCTGAAACTGACTTTCAAGTTTTTGTCTGTACTCATTCAAGCTCTTTGGTTGATATAGAAAGATACTCCTCGATCGGTATTGTTAGGAAGAGTAATAGCGATGAAGGTACGTCGATTTGCCAATGTTCGAGTGAACTTTTCCCTGGCGATGAGAAAAAGCTTTTCAATTTGGCCTATTGGATAAATCCTGATCGTGGGGAGCTATTTTTTTCATCCAAAGTGATATTGTTGGAAGGGCAAACTGAGAAAATGATTCTTCCTTTAGTAGCAAGGCAGCTTGATGTGTTTGATCATGGTGTAACGCTTATTGATTGTGCTGCTAAAACTTCAATGCATCTATATATGAAGCTTTTGAACCATTTTTCCATAAATTATGTGGTTGTGTATGATAAAGATCATCATGCACAAAAAAATCAACAGCAAAAAGATGCAGCAGATAGAGTGACGAACAATATATTGCGTGAACTTGATGGCGATTTGGGTAAATCGGTTGAGCTGGTTAATGATTTCGAAGAAGAGCTTGGTTTTCAGGCTGGAGCCTCTAGTAAACCTTACGAAGCTCTTTTAAGAGTAAGTGAAGCAGTATATGTGATACCTGATAATTTTAAATATAAAGTTAGATCTATTTATGAGGTGTAGAATTAATCTTTGCATAAATATGTTGGTAATGTGATAGATATATAAAGCAGTCGTACTGACTGTTGTAAAATACGTGTGATTGATTTAAGTAAAAAAGGTCATCGTGAGGTCTTTTCTGATAGTTTTCGTAATGCTTAAGTTGGTGGTTTTAGCCTATTCAAAGGCATCCGTACAATTTAGAAAGGCCCGGTGCATATGCGTCGGGCTTTTTAGTATAAGCAATTAGCCAGATTTTAAGTCGTTAAATTTGATCACCTGGTTTCGGTTTTCAAGCCCCTGCATCACCAGCTTAACCGACGGAATGTGATCGATATCGTTCTGAGTTGACTGAAAAACCAGAGTGACCTGTGTAGGAAGTCCTTTGGCAAGTTCTATGCCGTAAGTTCTGCGGCTTTCCTTGTTCCCAATAAATATTTTTTCGAGGTTGAGAGACCCGCCGTTGGGCTCAAAGAAGGTGGTGTCCGAATTAAAGCCTACTTTCCTATCGCCGTTGGTACTGGTGAGTTCAAGCGTGCAGGATGGAGTCTGAGCGATAATATTGCAGTTTACCAGGCGAACACGTAGTGCATCGATCATTTCTACGCGGGCGCCGGTAAACATTGGCGTGTTGTTTTCAATAATGTCCTGTTTGGCAAAGCCCATGGAAGGTTTTGCGTATTCCTTGCCAAGAACAAAGAAGGAAAGCGCTAATGCCAAAGCAAGGATGATATTGATGGCGCTTTTTATATAACGGTGCAGCTTTCGAGTTGTAAAGGCTATGAAAAAAGCGCTCATAAGGAAAAAAGCGGCGCAAAAATAGATAAACCCTTCCCAGCTGATAAATCCCCAGTTAAGGGTGGAAGGGTCTGGGAACATATAAGTGATGATGGCCCAGCAGGCACTGAGCAAAGCGCCCATCGCAGTTATAAGCTTGGATGGAAATCTTGATGTTTTTTGTTGAGAACTGCTCTCTGTGCTCATGTGTGGCGGGTCACTTTGGTTTGCTTTAAGGTTGAAGCAACCATACCCCATTAGTGTTTTTGAATGAACTGATAGGAACAAATTTCGTTATCGATGCTACTTTCGTCCAGCTCGCACTAGGCTCTCTTTGAAGCCGCCCCATACACCTCCGTACTCCTCGTCTCACCACCCTTACACGACGTCATCAGCTCCCTCACCACGCGGCTCTGACGGGTCCTGAGGCTGGTTTCCCTGTCCCGGTAGTGCGCGTTGGCCAGCCAGTTAAAACTGCCGACGATGGCGTAGCGCTTATCCACAATCAGACACTTCTCGTGCGTGGCGCGCTGCACAATGGTCAGCCGGCCCTTGCGACTCTGCTTGCCTGTTTCTTTCAAACTGCCCAATGCTCTGAGCGCCGTATCCGACAGTTTGTGCTGTCCGTCCCGGTCACTCGCGCCATAGGCAATATGGACGTTGACGCCGCGCTTGAGCGCACTCGCCAGCAGCTCACAAAACCGATCGTTCACGACCCGGTCGGACAGCCAGCCGGAGACGATCATCAGTTCCTTTCTGGCAACCTGGAGCGCGTGGGTCAGTTCATTGTGATGATCACGCCCGTGTACCAGATGCTTTTTATTCGCGGTTTTTTTGGTACTGGGCGCCGCCTTGTTGTCGGCGGTTCGAGTCCCATTGCCGGCTCGCGCTTTCTGCTTGAGGAAAAACCGGGTGCCGTACCAGCTGATCCAGGCGGTGAAGGTCTGGACGGCCAGAACGGGCAGCCATCCAAGCGTCAACACCGACCACAGCGTCCAGCCGATGGCGGCGACAATGCCCAGCCGGCGATGAAGCCGTGTCAGGCACAGCACCGAGACAAAAATAGCCAGCTGGTAATGCAAAAACGTCATCAGGAAATGCTCAAAAAATCAGCATGTTACCTGTGATCGTCGGGATGGGCCATGTTTGAGGGAGGCTGGCGGCCAATCAGTGCCCGGCCTGCTCTTTTGCAACGTCAATCACCCCGGTTTGAACACGGGCTGATGCTGCGCCATGACCGTGATGGTGCGCATGGCCCAGCTTTCGACCTCGAGCCATGCCCGTTCGGTCTGGTCGTTACGCGGCATGGGCTCCATCCAGATACGCTCGTCGTTCCATTCGATCGCGCCGTGCCAGCCGCGGTTGTCCGGCCGGCGCACCAGCAGGATTGCGGCCGTGGCGGCGCCGTAGGTCAGCGCCTGCTTGTGCGTCTCGAAGGGGCGGTAGGCGGTGGTCATTGCAGCCTCACGGTGGGCAGCTCGTCCCAGCGGGTCGACCAGCGATTCGAGCGGTGGTTGCTGCGCAGCTGCCACGGTGCGTTCTGGCGCTGGACGCCGACGGTGACCGTGCCCCGCCCGTACTGGCCGTTGAGCTGATCCAGCGCCGACATCAGCCGCTCGCTTTTGTCTCTATCAGCGGCGGGCTGCGGGGGCTGAAACACGTCGAGCTGCTGGCCGGTCGCCTCGATCAAGTCCATGAGCTGGACGCCGCACTTTTGATAGCGAATGCCGCGGTCCTTCCAGAGGCGCTGCAGGGCGCGCTGGGCGGCGCGCACGATCTCGAAGGTGTTGTCGGTCGGGCTCGGCAGCGCCACGGTCATGCTGTCGTGGTCCTGCGCCAGATGCGGCAGGTACTTGTTGGTCCGAAGCGTCACTCTCAGCGCGCAGGCAAGGCTTTGCTGGCGTCGCAGCTTTTCGGCGCCGCGGGCGGCGTGGGCGCGTACGGCCTCTGCCACTTCACGGCGATCGGCGGTCATCTGCCCGAACGAGCGGCTGGTCATGATCAGCTTTTTGCTGTCGTGCGCGTCGTTCATGTTGATACAGCGGGTGCCGGCCAGCTCCCGCGCCGTGCGCTCGACGACCACGGAGAAGCGCCGGCGTATCCATTTGGGGTCGGCCCGGGCGAGATCCAGCGCGGTGTGAAGGCCCATCTCATACAGGCGAGAGGTGACGCGCCCGCCGATCCCCCAGACCTCGCCGACCGGCGTGCGCGCAAGCAAGGCAAGCGTGTCGGGGCTGTCGGCGTCGTCGATGACAAACACGTCCCGGGCGGCGCCGTGCTTTTTGGCGTGGCGGTTGGCGAGCTTGGCCAATGTGCGCGTGGGGGCCACGCCGACCGAAACCGGAATGCCGGTCCATTTGTAGACGATCCGGCGCATCTCCTGACAGTGGGCGGACAGGGCGGGGCGGTCGAAACCGGCAAGGTCCAGCCAGCTCTCGTCGATCGAGTAGGGCTCAACGCGGGGCGTGAACTCGCCCAGGGTGGCCATCACCCGGGCGCTCATGTCGCCGTAGAGCTCGTAGTTGCTGGAGCAGAGCACCAGGCCGTGATCAAACGCCGCGCGGGGGAGGTGATGCATGGGGGTGCCCATGGCGATGCCGAGCGCCTTGACCTCCTGGGAGCGGGCGATTACGCAGCCGTCGTTATTGGAGAGCACCGCGAGTGGCACGCCGTGCAGCTTCGGGCGAAACACCCGCTCGCAGCTGGCGTAGAAGTTGTTGCAGTCGACCAGCGCGATCGGTCCCGTCATCGTCGTACCCGCCGCAGAATGTCGGTGACCACGCCCCAGATCTGGTAGTCGGCGTCGCGCAGAGGGATGGGCGTGTAGCACGGGTTGGCGGAGTGCAGCGCCGGCGGGCAGCCCCGGCAGCGCAGCTCCTTGACGATCATCTCGCCATCCACGAGTGCGATGACGATATCGCCGTGGCCGGCCTCGATCGAGCGATCCACCAGCAGCCGGTCACCGGCATAGATTCCCGAACCGTCCGGGCACTGCATCGAATCGCCGTCCGTTGTGAACAAAAACGTCGAGGTCGGCCGCGGGATCAGCTGCTCGTTGAGGTCGATGCGTCGGGCGTCGTAATCCTGCGCGGGCGAGGGGAAGCCGCTGATGCCGCCGCGCACGTGATGGATGGCCCAGGGGATGCTGCGCGGCGGCGGGTCGATCGCCAGCGAGCGCATTCGGGTGACATGAAGCATGCCGGTTGCCTGCGTTGGTGAATGTCGAAGTACTGTATACGTATACAGCATAACGCGGCGGTGCTTCTATCCTGGAAGGGGCGTTATTCGACCAAACGATGAGAGTAGATGGTACCCGCCAGCGAACAATGATCAGCGCCCGCTACACTTCAGCTGTGTGGGTCCAGACACGGCACGGCGGCCCTTTTAGCCCATTCGGCCGGGCCACTGACGCCAGCACTTTTCTTTGATTCAGGAGGATCACGCATGCGCGTGGCGTATCGAATGCCCATGCCCACCATGGTGCCAAAGGGCGAGCAGGACCTGGCTTACAACCCGGCCGCCGAGCGCTGGCAACAGTTTTTTGCCCCGCACGGGTACGCCACCTTTCTGGCGGAGGTGGTACAGGACGATGACGCCGCCGCGCCCTGGCAGGAGGGCGACTGGCTGGTCGTCGATCCCTTGTTGTCACTGCGTGATGGCGTGCTGGTGGTGGTAAGACTCGATGAGGCGCTGTATGTCTATCGTTATGCCCATCGCATCAATCTGCCCGTGCTGGAAGGCCTTGACGGGCAGCTGTGGACGGGGGATCTGACCAACGTGGCGGTGGCGGGGGTGGTCTCGCATCAGGTGCGGGCGGTGTATTGAGCCGTCGAGCGTGGCCACCGGGCTTCGGCCGGCCACGCTGACAGGTGATCAAGTGCGCTGATTAATCCGCCGGCATCACCCGCAATACGCGCCCTTCGGGGTTGTCGGTCAGCAGATAGATCGCGCCTTCCGGGCCGGTGCGGACATCGCGGATGCGCTCATCGAGTTCGCCAAAGAGCCCTTCGACGTCTTCGGCCTGAGTACCATCGTCCGAGAGCGTCACGCGGCGTACTTCGCGATCCACCAGTGCGCCGACGAGCAGGTTGCCCTGCCACTGAGGGAACAGCGCGCCGTCATAAAGGGTCATGCCCGAAGGCGCGATCGAGGGCGTCCACTCATACAGCGGTGACTGCATGCCGGGATACTCGTCAAAAGGCGTTACACGAGCGCCGGTGTAATCCAGACCGGTGGTGGCGACCGGCCAGCCGTAGTTGCCGCCCGGGATAATGATGTTGATCTCGTCGCCGCCCTTGGGGCCGTGCTCGTGCATGATGATGCGGTCGTCACTATCCACCACCAGGCCCTGCACGTTGCGGTGGCCGTAGCTCAGGATCTCGGGTCGAGCGGTGTCGTCATCCACAAAGGGGTTGTCCGCCGGAACGCTGCCATCGGCGTTCAGGCGCACGATGGTGCCGATGTGATTGCCGGTGTTCTGGGCCTGCTCGCGGTAGTCGAAACCATCGCCGAGCGTAAGGATCAGCGTGCCATCCGACAGCCACGCCAGGCGCCCGCCAAAGTGAGCGTCGCCGCGCTTGGCCATATCAACGCGAAATATTTCCTCGACCTGCTCAAGGCCGTCATTCCCCAGGCGCGCCCGGCTCAGGCAGGTGTGATTGGCCGCCTGCGTGCCGCATGAATAGGCGAGAAACAGCGTCCGGTCCTGCTCGAAATCCGGTGACAGCAGCACATCGAAAAGCCCCGACTGGCCCGAGGCAAACACCTCTGGCACGCCCTCAAGCGAGGCGTTGAGCGTCTCGCCCTCGGCGCTCAACAGCCGCAGTCGACCGGGGCGTTCGGTGACCAGCATGCGGCCGTCGGGCAAAAAGGCCAGCGACCAGGGGTGTTCCAGCCCCTCGGCGACGATGTCGATCCGATAATCGGCGGTCTCGGGCTGCGCCAGCGCCTCCGTCGTGGGCGCCAGACCGGCCGTACCTGCTGCCAGTATCACCACCGCCATCGTGTTGGCCGCCCTGGCAGGGGCGCGCTGAGGACGGGTGCCTCTCAACAGCCCCAGTACCACGCCGGCGATACCGGCGCTGATCAGCATGGCGATCATGCCGGCGGCGGTGCGGGTGGCCGCAATCAGCGTGGGCATGGGCGCGAAATGATTGACGATATGGAAGGTGGCCCACAGCGCCGCCATGGCAGACAGCGCACAGAGCACCGGGCGGTGATGGCCGTTCCAGAGACGTCGCGAAATCCAGAGCGCCGCGACCTGAGAGATGACAAAGCCGACCGAGAAAAGCGCGGCATAGACGGGGGCGAACCTCACCAGATCCCCAAGGGTAGTCGTCAGGCGCTGCATGACCGGTATATCCACACCCATCTGTTGCAGTGCCGCCAGGTTCATCTGGGTCTGTACGATGCTGCCCAAAAGCGTTCCGATAAGCAGGGCAATGGCGAAGTGAATCGTCGTGGTAAGCCAGGCAGGCCGGTTGTGCATGGTGTTGACCCTTGAGCCGCGGTGGGTGACAGAGGCGGGGCCGCCGCTGCCCTTTGATGGCCTCAAGCGTACCCTGCTTTCCTCAGCTCGGGTTTAAGGTGATCGGACCTGTCAGGGGCTGCCCTGGCTGGCAGCCCCCGGGACGAGTGCCTAATGCGCCATCATTTCCTGAACGATCTGGCGGTCGCTGAAGCTGGCGGGGTAGTAGGTCGGCCAGTTGACCACGTTGTCCAGCAGCGCCTGACGGTCATCACCCATGTAGAGGTGATAGTGGCCGGCATCGGTGGGGGCGATGTCGTGATCGCTGAACTGGATGAACCCGGGCGCTCGATCATCACCCGAGACCTTTTTAAAGACGAAGCGCACGCCGCGGTTGCCCGCCTCATACGTCAGGATCTCGTAACCATCATCGGCGTATTGGCCTGTGTAGGCGTCACCATTGGCATGAAAGGTGACGTCCTGCCCGTCAATCTCGAGGCGCTCGACATCGGTGCGATAGCCTTCTCGATAGTATTGCCTGTACTCCGCGGCACTTTGGTCGCCTTGCTGCGCCTTGTGAGCGAAGACTTCATCCAGCGCGCCGCTTTGCAGCAGGGGGTATACCGACTGCCAGTCGCCTTCCCAGTCGGAAAGCGCACGTGCCTTGACCTGATCATCATCAAAATGGCCGGCGTGAATCTCCTCATCGTGATCGTGGCCATGTTCGTGCCCATGACCGTGTTCGTGCCCATGACCGTGTTCGTGCCCATGACCGTGGTCGTGGGAATGGTCGTGGTTATGGGAATGGCTATCGTCATGGGAAGGGTCATGCGACTGGGAGGCCAGAGCGGCCTGATGACTGCCGGCTGTCAAAAGGCTTACGGTCAGTACAGCGATGGCGGCGTGATTGGTGAAGGCAGATGTCATTCTGAGTGGCTCCCGGTAACGATCAAGCAATTTGTTGTAATGTTATAACGTATCACTAGGGAGTGGGTAATGGATAGGTGGCCTTTAAATATCCGGCTTCGATTCCTTCATTGAAGGCTTGCCTGGTTCATGAAACAGCGCCTCTTTTGATCGTCATGGATCACGTTTAAAACCCGGACATTCTTGTCAGTGGTCACGTCTTGTCTGTAACCCCGTGTCGCGTCCGGTGTCCGAGCGTCATGGATGCCTTTTCCGTGCGACATCGACTGTTTCGAGAGCGACGCTTTCAACTAACGGAGGGCGATACAGTGTCCATAAAACCGTGTATACGTGTCTGTTAGCGACAATTTAAGAGGCGACTGTTGTAGCCGGGATGAGGCATCATGAATGCCATGGCAACCGTGCTTTCAACAGATCGCAGACGAGTCTGCCAAAACAATTACAAAAGCAGGAAAAGTTGAGGAGGCATGACGACATGTTACCTGACCACAAGGCAGGCCCTGTAGCGGGAGCCGGCGGCCTGGGCACGCCGCAAACCATCGGTTTCCTATTGCTTGATAACTTTACGCTGATTTCGCTGGCCTCGGTGATTGAACCGCTGCGCATGGCGAATCAGCTGGCCGGGCGTGAGCTGTATCGCTGGTACACCCTGACCCATGACGGCTCGCCGGTGCGTGCCAGTGACGGTCTGCAGGTGACGCCTGATGTCTCGATCACCGTGCCCTTGTCGCTTGACTGGGTCGTGGTCTGTGGCGGCGTTGCGCCGCAGCACAGCGTCACGCGAGAGCATGCGCACTGGCTGCAGGCACAGTCGCGTCAGCTGCGACGCATCGGCGCCATCTGTACGGGCAGCTGGGCACTGGCCAGGGCGGGGCTGCTGGATCACTACGAGGCCAGCATTCACTGGGAGTGTCTGGCTTCCATGCAGGAAGCCTTCCCCAACGTGGCGCTGACCACGCGACTGTTCTCGATCGACCGCGACCGGTTCACGGCCTCCGGCGGTACGGCGCCGATGGACATGATGCTCAACCTGATCGCCCGCGATCATGGTCACGAGCTCTCGGCCGGTATCTCCGAGATGTTCATCTGCGAGCGGGTGCGCAACGAGCAGGACCACCAGCGTGTGCCGCTCAAGCACGTGCTGGGGACGACCCAGCCCAAGCTTCTGGAGATCGTGGCGCTGATGGAGTCCAACCTCGAAGAGCCGATCGAGCTGGATACCCTGGCCCGCTACGTCAACGTCTCCCGGCGCCAGCTGGAGCGGCTGTTCCAGCGCTACCTGCACTGCTCGCCGTCACGTTACTACCTCAAGCTGCGGCTGGTACGGGCGCGTCAGCTTTTGAAGCAGACATCGCTGTCGATCATCGAGGTGGCCTCGGTCTGCGGCTTTGTGTCCACCCCTCACTTCTCGAAGTGCTATCGCGAATACTTTGGCGTGCCGCCCAGAGGCGAGCGCTCGGGCAGTAATGTCTGGTATGGCCGCAATGCCAGCGCCGCGACTGCCCTGCAGCAGGGCAAGATCGTGGCGGTAGAGCCGGCCTCAAGCGAGCCCATGTCGAGTGCGATGATGTCGCTGGTCTACGCCCAGGGCGAGCCGACCTTTGCCAGCGTGCCGCTGACGCGCTGACGCGCTGACGCACTGACGCGCTGACGTCCGGCTGGTTCAACCGTCAGGCTCCATCAAGGGAGCTGCCCCGACCGGGGCAGCTCCTTTTTTGTGTCTGTTCTTCAGAGGCAGGAGATGCACGGTCATGGCCGGCCTTCGGGGCGGGTCATTTTGTTTGCGGCCCGATGACAGTGGCGTCGCTCTTTGGCAGGGCATGACGCTTTTGGAATTTTCCCCGTCGTTTCCAGGCGTCGGATGAAGCCGGGGCAGGGATATGCTCCTCGCATTAGCCACAATCTGGAGCCTGACCATGACCCCTGCCGAACTGCATGACGACGCCATTGTGATCGATGGCCTGATCATCGCCAAATGGAACCGGGAGCTTCTGGAAGACATGCGCCGCGGCGGTCTGACCGCAGCCAACTGCACCGTCTCGGTCTGGGAAGGGTTCAAGGCCACGGTCGATAACATCGTGTCGACCAAAAAGCTGATGGACGAGTGCAGCGATCTGGTTCGCCCGGTGCGCACCACCGCTGACATTACCCGCGCCAAGGAAGAAGGCAAGACCGGCATCATCTTCGGTTTCCAGAACGCGCACGCCTTTGAAGACCAGATCGGCTACGTCGAGATCTTCAAGGAGCTGGGCGTGGGCATCACGCAGATGTGCTACAACACCCAGAACCTGGTCGGTACCGGCTGCTACGAGCGTGATGGCGGTTTGTCCGGCTTCGGGCGCGAAATCGTCGCCGAGATGAACCGCGTCGGCATGATGTGTGACCTTTCCCACGTCGGTGCGACCACCTCTCAGGAAGTCATCCTCGAATCCAAAAAGCCGGTGTGCTACTCCCACTGCCTGCCCTCCGGGCTCAAGGAGCACCCGCGCAACAAGTCCGACGAAGAGCTCAAGTTCATCGCCGATCACGGCGGCTTTGTGGGCGTCACCATGTTCACGCCGTTTCTCAAAAACGGTGTCGATTCAACCATCGACGACTACTGCGAAGCGATCGAATACATCATGAACATCGTGGGTGAAGACGCCATCGGCATCGGTACCGACTTCACCCAGGGCCACGGCCAGGACTTCTTCGAGTGGCTGACCCATGACAAGGGCTATGCCCGCCGCCTGACCAGCTTTGGCAAGATCATCAATCCCGAGGGCATTCGTACCGTTGGCGAATTCCCCAATCTGACAGAGGCGCTTTTGAAGCGCGGCCTGAGCGAGCCTCAGGTCAGAAAAATCATGGGCGAGAACTGGGTCAGAACCCTGAAGGATGTCTGGGGCGAATAAGCCGCCAGGGGCCCGGGCGGTGCCTGAACCGCCGCCCGGGCCTGCCCTCCTGCCGCTCCCCGAGGGTCGAGACGGCCCCTGAATAATGACAAGTTTGAGGAAGACGACCGTGACGAAACAAGCGCCCGAACTCCCGATTGAAGTCGACAGTGAAACCGGCATCTGGACCACCGATGCCCTGCCGATGCTGTACGTACCGCGTCATTTCTTCGTCAACAACCACATGGCCATTGAAGAGGCCCTGGGTGCCGAAAAATACGCCGAAATTCTCTATCACGCCGGCTACAAGAGTGCCTGGCACTGGTGCGAGAAGGAAGCCGAGCTTCATGGTCTGGAAGGCGTTGACGTCTTCGAGCACTACATGAAGCGCCTGTCCCAGCGCGGCTGGGGGCTTTTCATCACTGAAGAGATCGATCTGGAAGCCGGCACGGCGCGCGTGCGACTCGAGCACAGCGCGTTTGTCTACCAGATGGGCAAGGTGGATCGGAATATCGAATACATGTTCACCGGCTGGTTTGCCGGCGCCATGGATCAGATTCTGAGCGCCCGTGGCAGTGATCTGCGCACCGTTGCCGTACAGACCCAGAGTGGCGCCCAGCAGGGCCACGATCACGGTCTGTTTGTTGTCACGCCCGCGTAACCGAGGATCTTTGATATGGCATTCGAGGCACTGTTCAAGCCGATCCAGATCGGCAAGCATACCATTCGTAACCGCGTGGTCAGCACGGCCCATGCCGAGGTGCACGCCACCGACGGCGGCATGACCACCGACCGCTACGTCAAGTACTACGAAGAGAAGGCCAAGGGTGGCTGCGGTCTGTGTATCTGCGGCGGCTCCTCGGTGGTCTCCATCGACAGCCCCCAGGGCTGGTGGAGCTCGGTCAACCTGTCGACCGACCGTATCATCCCGCACTTTCAGAATCTGGCCGATGCCGTGCACAAGCATGGCGGCAAGATCATGATCCAGATCACCCACATGGGTCGTCGCTCCCGCTGGGACGGCTTCAACTGGTCGACGCTGGTCTCGCCGTCGGGCATCCGTGAGCCGGTTCACCGCTCAACGTGCAAGACGATCGAGGAAGAAGAGATCTGGCGCATCGTCGGTGATTTCGCCCAGGCTGCACGCCGCGCGAAGGAAGGCGGTCTTGACGGCGTTGAGCTCTCGGCCGTGCACCAGCACCTGATCGACCAGTTCTGGAGCCCGCGCGTCAACAAGCGGACCGACCAGTGGGGCGGCACCTTTGAAAACCGCATGCGCTTTGGCATGGAAGTGCTCAAGGCCGTGCGCGAAGAGGTCGGCGACGACTTCGCGGTCGGCCTGCGCATCACCGGCGACGAGTTCCATCCCGACGGTCTCGATCACGACGAGATGAAGCGGATTGCGGCCTACTATGACGCCACCGGCAAGATCGACTATTTCGGTGTGGTGGGCTCGGGCTGTGATACCCACAACACCCTGGCCAACGTCATCCCCAACATGTCCTACCCGCCGGAGCCGTTTTTGCATCTGGCCTCGGGCATCAAGGAAGTGGTCAGTGTTCCGGTCATTCACGCCCAGAACATCAAGGACCCCAACCAGGCGCAGCGCATTCTGGAAGGCGGCTATGTCGACATGGTCGGCATGACGCGTGCCCACATTGCCGACCCGCACCTGATTGCCAAGATCAAGAACAACCAGGTCGACCAGATCAAGCAGTGCGTCGGTGCCAACTACTGCATCGACCGCCAGTATCAGGGTCTCGACGTCCTGTGTATCCAGAACGCGGCCACCTCGCGTGAATACATGGGTCTGCCGCACATTATCGAAAAGACCGAAGGCACCAAACGCAAGGTCGTGGTGGTCGGCGGTGGCCCCGGTGGCATGGAAGCGGCGCGTGTCTGCGCCGAGCGCGGCCATGACGTGACGCTGTTTGAAGCAAAGGATCAGATTGGCGGTCAGATCACCATCGCCTCGAAAGCACCACAGCGTGACCAGATTGCCGGTATTACGCGCTGGTATCAGCTGGAGCTGACGCGGCTGGAAGTGGATCAGCGCCTGGGCACGAAAGCCGATGAGGCCACCATTGCCGATCTGCGTCCGGATGTCGTGATTCTGGCCACCGGCGGGCAGCCGTTTCTCTCGCAGGTTCCGGAGTGGGGCTATGACGAGGACAAGGGCAAAAGCCTGGTCGTCAGCACCTGGGACATCCTCGACGGCAGCGTCGAGCCCGGCAAGAACGTGCTGATCTTTGACACCATCTGCGAGTTTTCCGGTGTCTCGGCGGCCGACTATCTGGCCGACAAGGGCTCAAGGGTCGAAATCGTTACCGACGATATCAAGCCCGGTGCCGCGGTCGGGGGCACGACATTCCCGACCTACTACCGCAGCCTGTACGAGAAAGAGGTGATCATGACCTCGGATCTGGCGCTGCATAAGGTCTATCGCGAGGGCGATTCGCTGGTGGCGGTGCTTGAAAACGAGTACACCGGCGCCCAGGAAGAGCGGGTCGTGGATCAGGTCGTGGTGGAAAACGGGGTCCGTCCGGACGAGGCGCTCTACTACGCCCTCAAGGAACGCTCGCGCAACAAGGGTCAGATCGACATCGAAGCCCTTTATGCCATCGAGCCGCAGCCCTGCCTGTCCGAGAGCGGTGACGGCTTCGTGCTGTTCCGTCTGGGGGATTGCACCGCGCCGCGCAACACGCATGCCGCCATCTATGATGCGCTGCGGTTGTGCAAGGACTTCTGATCACAATAACGCTGTAAGCCGAGCGTCACGGGCCGCAGGGTCCGTGACGTTCGTTCCTTGCGGTGTCTCCGAGAGGAGAGACGCCATGCTCGATATCCTGTTACCGATACTGATTTTCTCTGCACTGCTGTTGACCGTCATCGGTGCGGTGCGCCGTGTGCGCCTGTGGCGTCAGGGGCGACCCTCTTCCGTGGACCTGGTCGGCGGTCTGCTTAAAATGCCGCGTCGCTATCTGGTGGATCTGCACCATATCGTTGATCGCGACAAGTACATCTCCAAGACCCACGTGGCCACGGCCGGCGGTTTCGTGCTGGCCGCGCTGCTGGCCATTATCGTGCACGGCTTCGGCCTGCACAGCCGCATTCTTGGCTGGGCCCTGCTGGCGGCGACGGCCTGCATGTTCACCGGTGCGCTCTTTGTCGCCAGACGCCGCCTGGACCCGCCGTCACGGCTGTCCAAAGGGCCGTGGATGCGCCTTCCCAAAAGCCTTTTGGTCTTTGCGGCCAGCTTTTTCATTGTCACCCTGCCGGTGGCCGGCGTTTTGCCGGCGGATTTTGGTGGCTGGATTCTGGCAGCGGTGCTGGCGGTAGGTGTTGCCTGGGGCGTGTCCGAGATGTTTTTCGGCATGACCTGGGGCGGGCCCGTCAAGCACGCCTTCGCCGGTGCCCTGCATCTGGCCTGGCACCGTCGTCCCGAACGCTTCACTACCCCGCATAACGCCAGTGCGGCGCGCTCCAGCGGTCTCAAGGCGCTGAATCTGGACAATCCCGATGCGCCGCTGGGCGTGGAAAAGCCTGCCGACTTTACCTGGAATCAGCTGCTGGGCTTTGATGCCTGCGTGCAGTGCGGTCGCTGTGAAGCGATGTGCCCGGCCTTTGCCGCCGGTCAGCCGCTCAATCCGAAAAAGCTGATTCAGGACATGATCGTCGGTATGCGCGGCAGCACCGATGCCGACTATTACGGCTCGCCCTATCCGGGCAAACCGGTGGGCGAGCATGGCGGCAGCCCGAACGGGCCGATCGTGCCCCGCGAAGGGCGCGCGCTGGTGGATGCCGAGACCCTGTGGTCGTGCACGACCTGTCGCGCCTGCGTTGAAGAGTGCCCGATGATGATCGAGCACGTTGATGCCATCGTCGACATGCGCCGCTTTTTGACGCTTGAGCACGGCAATACGCCCAACAAGGGTGCCGAGGTGCTCGACAACCTGATCGCCACCGACAATCCCGGCGGGTTTGATCCCGATTCACGCCTGCACTGGGCGGCGGATCTCAACCTGCCGCTGATGGCCGACAAAAAAGAAGCCGACGTACTGCTGTGGCTGGGTGATGGCGTCTTTGACATGCGCAATCAGCGCACGCTGCGCTCGCTGATCAAGGTGCTGCGTGCCGCCGAGGTGGATTTCGCCGTGCTGGGCAACGAAGAGCGCGACAGCGGTGATGTGGCACGGCGTCTGGGCGATGAAGCCACCTTCCAGACCCTGGCCCGTCGCAACATCAAGGCCATGAGCCAGTATCGCTTCTCGCGCATCGTCACCTGTGACCCGCACAGCTTCCACGTGCTCAAAAACGAGTACGGTGAGCTGGGCACGGCCGAAATGCCGGCCGACTATGCGGTTTATCATCACAGCACCTGGATCAACGAGCTGGTCAAGGACGGCAAGCTCACCTTCAAGGCCTGGAAGGGCGGCAGCGTGACCTATCACGACCCGTGCTATCTGGGTCGCTACAACGGCGAATACGAAGCGCCGCGTGACGTGCTCAGGGCGCTGGGGATCGAGGTACAGGAAATGGCCCGATCGGGCTATCGCTCGCGCTGCTGCGGCGGTGGTGGCGGTGCCCCGATCACCGATATCCCCGGCAAACAGCGTATTCCCGATATGCGCATGGGAGACGTGCGCGAAACAGGCGCCGACACCGTCGCGGTAGGCTGTCCGCAGTGTACGGCCATGCTGGAAGGCGTGGTGGAACCGCGCGCCGACATCAAGGACATCGCCGAGCTGGTGGCCGATGCGCTGGTGGTTGAGTCATCAGGCGAGAAGGGCGCCTCCAACAAGGAAGCGTCGCAGACACAGCGCAATGTCGAGGAGGTAACGTCATGAGCGAGCTTGTCCGCCGCGATCCTCGCAAGGAATGGATCGCCCGCAATCGATTGCACCCGCAGCATCTTGAAGTGCTGGCCGAGATCGGCGGCAACGCCGTTGCGACCGAATGGATGGGCCCCAACGGCCTGATGCGGCGCAATCCGCACGCCGTGGGTTTCACCGGACCCAACGGCATCCGCCGTATTGACCGCAGCGGCGCCTCCCACGCCGCACATACAAACGCGCGCAGCACACAGAGCCAGGATTCGCGTCGCCGCGTAAGCATCAGTGAGCCGGCCTTCACGGTCGCTGTGGTACCAGACATGGCCGGCGGTCGTCTCTCCGGTCATGATCGCGACCTGCTGGGGCTGGCACGCCAGCTCTGTGATGCCGACCCGGAACAGCCCGGGGCGGTGCTGGCCATAGTCTATGGCGAGCACAAGGAAACCACCTTTGATGAAGCCGGCATCGATCGCCTGCTGCATCTGGAGGGTGAGCAGTTCGACGGCTACACCCCCGAAAACCGTATCGCGGCCCTGCAGGGCGTGGATCGGGAAATAGCGCCGCGCTACTGGCTGCTGCCCGACTCCACACAGGGCGGCGGCGAGCTGGGTCGCCGGCTGAGCGTGCGGCTGGGTGAGCGGGCAGCCACGCAGGTCTGGCAGATCGAGGCCGACAGCGACGCCGAGACCGGCTGGCGCTGCACGACCCGCGGGGCCGCCGGGACGACCGATGTCGTTCGCGCCCTGCCGCGGGTGGTGCTGGCGCTGGCCGAGTGCGCTGACCCGGTCAGCGAGACGCGCCACGCCGCCGAGCCCATCGAGCTTTCCCAGCCGCTGCCCAACGTGCTCGGTCGTATCGAGGACATTGGCGAAGTCGCAGTCGATCCGGCCAGCGTCTCGCTGGCGGAAGCCGAGTTCATCCTGTCGGCCGGCAACGGCGTCAAGGACTGGGACAACTATCATCACGCCGCCGACATTCTGGGCGCGACCAAGGGCGCCTCGCGCGTGGCGGTCGATGACGGCCACATGCCCCGCGACCGCCAGGTCGGTGCAACGGGCACGTGGGTATCGGCCCGCGTCTATGTCGCGGTCGGTATCTCCGGGGCCATTCAGCACCTGCAGGGCATTCAGACCTGCGAGAAAGTGGTGGCCATCAACCTTGATGAAGGCTGCGACATGGTCAAGCGGGCGGATCTGGCCGTGATCGGCGATGCCAACGCCATCCTGGCCGCTCTGGTCGACCGCGTGGAGCAATACCGCGCCGAGCAGGAGGGCAACCGCGATGCCGCCTGATGCACCGTCTTCCAATACCGGCGGGCTCAACGTCGCCGTGCTGGTGTCGATCGGTCGTCACCCGTTGACCGCCCGCACGCGCCGCGCCGATCAGGACGCCCGCGCCGTGGAAATGGCGCTGAGTCTCAAGGGCGCCTCGGTCAATCTGATGCACGCCGGCCAGCACGACAGCGACCACGAAGAGGCCATTCGAGGCTATCTCGGCATGGGCATTGATGAAGTGCGCCTGCTCGAGCAGACGCCTCAGGCCGATGTCGTGCCCGTACTGACCGACGCTTTGCGCGCCGACTCGCCGCAGCTGGTACTGACCGGCACGCGCGCCGAGACCGGTGAGGGCTCGGGCGTTTTGCCCTACCTGCTGGCCGAGGCGCTGGGATGGCCGGTCATCAACGGTCTGGCCGCGGTCGAAAAGGTCGAAAAGGGCGTGGCCACGGTGCTGCAGGCCCTGCCGCGTGGCAAGCGTCGCCGCCTGCGGGTTCGCCTGCCGGCGATCGCCACGGTCGATACCAGCGCCCCGGCGGCGCGGCAGAGTGCCTTCGGGCCCGCGCGTCGCGGCGAATTCGATATTCAGCCGCATGCCAGCGAAATCGATGCGTCTCTAGCGCAGTGGCAGATCCAGCCGGCCCGCAAGCGGCCCAAACGCCTCAAGATCGTCAAGTCCTCCTCGGCGCGTGACCGTTTCAAGGCGGCCGCCGCCAAGTCCGACGGCGGTGGGGGCCAGACCCTCAACGATGTGACGCCGGAACAGGGCGCCGAGGCGATCTTCAAACTGCTCAGGGAAGAGGGGGTGCTTCGCTGATTGCCCCGGTCGGCGGCCACTGGCCGTCGAGCACGGCGACAGCGAGCATCGGTTAAAAAAAGGGATCAAAACGCGACTTGTGCCCCGCCTTCATGGCGGGGCGTTTTATTTTAGGGCGGGAAATATCGATCGTATCAGGCGTGTTGTCTGAACCGAGACGGCGTTCGAGCGGCCGACCCCGGGGCCGACCTTTGATGTTTGAGAGCGTCGATGTTTAAGAGTATCGATGTTTGAGAGCGTCGAGGTTTCAGGAGTGAGCCGTCTGCACGTTCGACACCGGCTGTCCTCTTTTACGAACCACCCAGTAGCCCACGCTGCCGGCCGCCAGCAGCATGCCACCGCAGCCTGCCGCCAGCACATGGGCGCCGGTTGTTGCCTGCTCGGGAACACCGAATCGCTCGGCCAGTGAGGAGAGCGTCGTGGCGTATTGAACCCACAAAAAGACCCCGACGGCCACACCGGAGAGCATGGTGCACAGCGCAATGACGCGGGTCCCGGAAATCCAGGTCGCGCTGACGTCGCGATCATATTCATGCAAAAAGGCGCGATACGCCTTTTGAATGTCCGTGACCCGGGTCAGGCGTGAGGCCACAACGATGGCGATCAGCGCGGCCACCGTGCTGAGCACAACCGGATGCAGATAAACCGGCAGCGTGATCCACTGCGCCTGATCCATCAGCGACAGTGCGATATTGCTGACAAAGCCAACCGCCAGGCCCCAGCCGGCGCCGGCGGCGGTAATTCGGCGACTCCAGATGCTCATCAGTGCGACCGGCCCCCAGGAGGAGGCAAACAGCGTGGCGGCAAACCAGACCACCGCCATCACGGCCGGCGACTGAAACAGCGCAATGACCAACGACACCACGCCGGCACCCAGAATGGAGAGTCGGCTGGCGCGCATGGCGGCCTTCTCGCTGCGATTGGGCGGCAGGATGTCGTTGGAGATGCTGAAGCCGATGATCGACAGGAAGGTCGAGCACGAGGAAAGTCCCGCGGCAAAGACGCCGGTGAGAATTACCACCCCAAGCCAGGTGGGCAGGATGTTGAGCGAGGCCCAGACCATGGCGCGCTCGCCGTCGAGTCCGCTGTCATACAGGTTGATCGCCGCACCGGTCATCATCATCAGGGCGTAGAACACGGCAAGCGACACGGCGGTGAGCATCGCCGAGCGCATCACGACGTGTTCGTTGCGTGCCATGAGATAGCGGCTGGACTGCCAGGGACTGGCGGCCAGCACCGCGGCCCAGACCAGCCCCAGCGTGATGCCCCAGGTCAATGCCTCGCCAGGTGTTGAAAAGGTGGCGTCCGGCCCTTGCAGCACGCCGTGCCACAGCGCGATGCCAGGTTTGTCGGTCTGGCTCAGAAGGCCTTCGATGACGCCGTGCCAGCCGCCCAGGTCCTGCAGGATATAGACCGAGCCGCCCAGTGCTGCCAGCGAGAAGATCACAAACATTATGGTGTCGGTGACCATGACGCCGGGGGAGCCGGAGTAGAGGATAAAGCCGGTGTAGGTCAGCCAGACCAGCACCAGCCCGGTCCAGTAGGGCATACCGGTCAGCTCGGAGAACATGATGCCCGCCCCCTGCATGACACCCACCAGGTACGCGCCCAGACCGATCACGGTGGTCAGTCCGGCAATCATCTGCACGCGTCTTGAATCAAAGCGCTTGCCGAAAAACTCCGGCACCGTTTTGGCCTCACTGCGTCGCAGGTAGCGGCCAAAGGCCAGCGCGCCCAGCAGACACCCCGAGGTACTCAGGGCGGCAAAGATCAGCATGACAAAGGGGTAGCCGTCGTAGGCAAAGCCGGTTTCGCCCAGAAAGGCGCTGGTGCTCAGATAGCTGGCCACCAGGGTGCCCAGAATGAAAAAGGTCGGCGCGTTGCGACCGGCCACCAGGTAGTCGTCAAGATGTTTGACGCGTCGCCCGGCCAGATGGCCGATCAGAAAATAACCGACGAGACTGCACAGGATGGCAACGGTGTAGACCATAAAGGGGCTCCGGTGAGATGGGTCTTGTATATCTTTTATGTCTTGTATTGAAAGCATGTCGCGAGCCATCCGGACGCTCATGCTCCCAGACGCCACGGGAGATGGCATTTGCGACATGACGGCCCAGACAAACGAAAGGGCCACCCCGAAGGGTGGCCCCGTGCTCTGACAGATATATCCGATGCGCTGTCCTAAAGCGACTGGGCGGCCTTTGTTGATGCTTTTGGCCCATAAAGCTCTCGATGCAGGCCCATATAAAGGCTGGCGCACATCAAAAGCAGCACCACGGTGAAGGGCAGGCCTGTTGCAACGGCCCCGGCCTGAAGGGCGCTCATGGCGGTGGTGCCGCCGCCGTAGAGCAAAACGCCGGCAATCGAGCCCTGCATGGTGGCCCAGAAAACGCGCTGGCCGCGTGGCGTGTCGGTCTTGCCGCCGGCAGTGATGTTGTCGATGACCAGCGAGCCCGAATCCGATGAGGTGATGAAAAACACCAGCACCAGAATGATTGCAAGCAATGAGGTCACACCGGACAGGGGGAGCTGTTCGAGCATGTGGAACATGGCAAGCGAGACGTCATCGATGCCGCCGGCCAGCTTGCCGATGTTGTTGGTGACTTGATAAAGCGCCAGACCGCCGAAGGTGCTCATCCAGATCAGGGTGACCACGGTCGGAATCAACAGCACGGCAATCAGAAACTCGCGCACCGTACGGCCTTTCGAAACGCGGGCAATGAACATGCCGACAAACGGCGACCAGGAGATCCACCACGCCCAGTAAAAGATGGTCCAGCCGTGATACCAGGTGCCATCATCACGGCCGATCCAGTTCGACAGCGGCAGAATATGGGTGGCGTACGCCATGGCGGTGGTGCCGATGCCTGACAGCACGGTCAGGGTGGGTGCCACCGCAATGACAAAGGCCAGAAGCAGCGCGGCGATGATCATGTTGATGTTGGAAAAAAGCTTTACGCCGCCATCAATGCCGCGCCAGACCGACACCAGGGTCAGCACGCTGACCACCACGATAATGGCCAGCTGGGTGCCCAGCGTATTGGGCACATTAAAGAGATAGGCGAGTCCGCCGGCTGCCTGGGAGGCGCCAAAGCCCAGCGAGGTGGCAAGGCCGAAGACCGTGGCCAGAACGGCCAGAATATCGATAATGTGGCCGGCCCAGCCGCGGGTATGCTTGCCAAGAATCGGATAAAAGGCCGAGCGAAGGGTCAACGGCAGGCCACGGTTATAGGCAAAAAAGGCCAGCGATAATCCCACCACGCCGTAGATGGCCCAGGGGTGCAGCCCCCAGTGGAACATGGTGGCGCCCATGGCCGCACTTGCCCCTTCAGTCGTGCGGGCCGGGGCGTTGAGCGGCGTGCCATACCAGTCGGTGTAGTAGGCCACAGGCTCCGCCACGCTCCAGAACATCAGCCCGATGCCCATCCCGGCGGCAAAGAGCATGGCAAACCAGGACATGCGCGAAAACTCGGGTCGGGCGTCGTTTCCGCCCAGGCGAATGCGACCGACCGGCAGCACGATCAGCGCCAGACAAAAGAGGACGAAAATGTTGCCGGAAATCATGAAAAGCCAGTCGAAATGTTCGATCGACCAGTTTTTGGCCAGCCCCAGCTGCGCGTTGGCCATGTCGGGATAAATCAGGGCATAGATCAAAAAGGCGAGAATGGCGGCGGCGGAAAGCGGGAAGACGGGATGGTGAAAATCCATGCCCAGCATTTGCTTATTGTCCTGGCCCGACGTCAGTAATGAATCCTGGTCATCCATACACTGTCCTCGTTGTTGTTATGCAAACAGCCCCCTTTTCAGCTGTTCTGCATTCTTGTGTGCGGCCCCTGGGGCCATTTGTTTAAAAGCGACGCCGACATGTCCATTGCCGCTCGGCCGGGCGCGCCATTCGTCTATTGCCTTTAATATCGACCGGAAAGCAGCAGACCACAGGGCAACAACAAGAGGACGTGAAGATGATGATTGTCGATCTGATTGATGGCGATGATTTTCGGACGCGGCTGGTAGAACTTGGCGTCCATATTCCGGAAGGTGCGGGCCCGGATACCTGTGCGCGCATGGCGCTTTGCAAGCACCGCGGTGAGGGCGTAGAGGGTCTGAAGGCGCTGGTGGATGAGATGGTAAGACGCTCGGATATTCTGCTGCCGTCGGTACGACAGGCCATCGAAAAATATCTGCTGCCGGCGCTGAATCGGGATTAAAAAAAGGGACCGGCTCACGGTTGGTGAGCCGGTCCCTTCGGGTACATCACCCGTTGTCGGGTGCATCAACGGGGCAAATGCCTAGCCCTTGGCCAGCTGCAGGGCCGGCGCTTCCTGACCCAGATGCGTGAGCATGCGCTCGCCGTACCAGTTAACGAAGTCGATGACGCCGAATTCGTAGGTTTCCGAGTAGGGGCCGGGCTGGTAGGCCCTGGAGTTGATGCCGCGCTGGTTTTCTTCGGCCAGCTGACGGTCCTGGTCGTTGGTGGCATCCCAGACGTGGCGCAGGTTGTCGACGTCGTAGTCCTCACCTTCGACCGCATCCTTGTGCACCAGCCACTTGGTCGTGACCATGGTCTGCTGCGGGCCGAGCGGCAGCACGCGGAACACCACGGAATGATCGCCCATGAAGTGATTCCAGGAGTTGGGCAGGTGCAGAATGCGCAGTGATCCCATGTCAGGGCTGGTCAGACGACCCATGAGCTTCTTGCAGCCCGGCTTGCCGTCCATGGTCATGGAGACCACGTTGTCCAGCAGCGGCGTGCGGGTCAGACGGTTGCGCTTGCCAAAACGCTTGAGCTGCCAGGGCACCTGCTCCTGGTTCCAGTCGGCCTGCTTGCGGGTAACCAGCTCCTTGTACTTCTCGGTCGCGCGCGGGTCTTCGGTGTCATCGAACTCGATCAGCGAGTTCAAAAGCTCCGGGTGCGCGCCGTTGCAGTGATAGCACTCGCGGTTGTTCTCGATGACCAGCTTCCAGTTGGCCTGCTCAACGATGGTGGTCTGGGTAGCCACCTTGACGTTGTCCATGTCGTAGGGCTCGAGGTAGTGCTCGAGCGTGACCAGGAAATCGTCGATGGCGGGCGGTTCTTCACTCAGGTTGATGAAGACAAAGCCGCCGGCGGTACGGACATTGACCGGCTTGAGCCCGAACTGGCCCAGATCGAAATCGGTGCCCATGTCGCTGCCGGCAAACAGCAGCCGACCGTCGAGTTCATAGGTCCACTGGTGGTAGGGGCACACCAGCTTGGCGACCTTGCCCTTTTCCTTGGTACAAAGCCTGGACCCGCGATGGCGACAGACGTTGTGGAAGGCATGAATCACGCCCTCGGCGCCACGAACGATCACGATCGGGTTGTCGCCGATCTCCAGGGTCATGAAATTGCCCTTGGCGGGAATTTCACAGGTCATGCCGGCGAAAAGCCATTCCTTTTCAAAGATTTCCTGCATATCGAGCGCGAAGAATCGAGCATCGTTATAGAACGGCTGAGGCAGGGAGTAGGTAGGGTTGCGATTCTGAAGCAGGTCAGCTGCGGCCAAACGTGCCTGATTCAGAGCGTCATCCGGTCCATATGAAGCTGTCATGTCCATACCAAATATCCTTTTCATTGTCGCGGTTTGCGAGAAAGCGACAACACGGTTGAGCGGATGTTATTTGTCTTGTGAGGCCTGGTATTCATGCATGGAAAAATCGATCCATCTTGATTGATGGCGATTGTGGTACACGGATGTGAGCCCCGGTTGTCTACCCGCGACATGAAAGAGTGTCACGACGACCTGATTGGTCGATGACAGACCGAAAATGGGGGTGAAAGGTATGCGCGTGTCGCTGACAGACAAGCCTGGTGTGAGAGGCGTCACCAGAATGCCAGACTGATAGGGTGTCGGACCGTGTCGTCAACACGGATCGACGAGCGAACAGCTGCGGCACTGCCAGGCAGAGAACATCATGACAATGAACTACTTCAATCCGGTTACAACCCAGACCTGGACCAACGGCCGCCATGAGGTTCGCTGCGTCAAGATCATTCAGGAAACCCCTGACGTGCGCACCTTCTGCTTCATGGCAGAGCAGCCCGTTTTATTCTTTTTCAAGCCCGGGCAGTTTGTAACGCTTGAGCTGGACATCGAGGGCGAGCAGATCATGCGCTCCTATACGATCTCCAGCTCGCCCTCCATCCCCTACAGCTTTTCGATTACCGTCAAGCAGGTCCCCGGCGGCAAGGTCTCCAACTGGCTGCACACCAACCTCAGCGTCGGTGACAAGCTGGCCGTTCACGGCCCGGTCGGCAACTTCAACTCGATCGATTTTCCGGCCGACAAGGTGTTGTTTCTCTCCGGTGGCGTCGGCATCACACCGTTGATGTCCATGACGCGCTGGTTTTTCGACACCAATGCCAATGTGGATGTCGAGTTTATCCACAGTGCGCGTGCCCCGCGCGATGTGATCTATCACCGCGAGCTGGTGCACATGTTCTCGCGTATCCCCGAGTTCAAGCTGCACATCGTGTGTGAAAAGAAAGAGGATATCGGCGAGGCCTGGGCCGGCTATCGGGGCTTTCTGACCCAGCCCATGCTGGAGCTCATGGCGCCTGACTTCCTTGAGCGCGAGATATTTTGCTGCGGCCCCGTGCCCTACATGAACGCGATCAAGAATATCCTGCGCGAGAACAACTACGACATGGATCACTACCATGAAGAGCTGTTCGGCGCGACGCCTGCCGACGTCAAGGAAGAGGCGCTGGAGATGGCGGAGATGGCCGAGGAAGCGGCCGAAAACGTCGACGAGGCCGATCTGGTCACCGTCGAGTTTGCCTCCTCCGGCAAGAGTGTCCAGGTCCAGCCCGGCGAGACGGTGCACAGTGCGGCGGCTCAGCTGGGACTGCACATTCCCAAGGCCTGCGGCATGGGGATCTGCGGTACCTGTCGGGTCGAGCTCAAGTCAGGTGAGGTCGAGATGGACCACAACGGCGGGATTACCGACGAAGACATCGAAGAAGGCTATATCCTGTCGTGCTGCAGCCGCGTCAAGGGGGATCTGGTCGTCGACTTCTAGGGTTTGATAACAACGGGCGGCGATGACGGATGCCATCGCCGCCCGTCATCAGGCAATCACTTCGACCACCCCGACGACAGTTACTAAAAAACGCTCATGACCCGCAGGTCATGAGCGTTTTTTTACAGGCTCTTGTCAGTGCCTGGCGTCAGGCCCGTTCAGGCAGCGCCGAGCATGCCGTGCGGGTCCAGTACGAACTTGCTGGCAACGCCTGCATCAAACTCTTCATAGCCTTTCGGTGCTTCTTCAAGGCTAATGATCTGAGCGTTGACGATCTCGGCGATGTTGAGACGCCCGTGCAGGATGGCCTGCATCAGCTGACGGTTGTACTGCACCACCGGGGTCTGGCCGGTATGGAAGGAGTGACCCTTCGCCCAGCCCAGGCCAAAGCGCAGGCTCAGGCTGCCGGTCTGTGCGGCTTTCTCGGTCGCGCCCGGATCTTCAGTGACATAAAGCCCCGGAATGCCGATGGAGCCGCCTTCACGGGTGACTTCCATCATCTGGTTGAGCACCACGGCCGGCTGCTCCTTGCCACCATGACCGACGGCTTCAAAGCCTACTGCGTCGATGGCGCTGTCCACGCTGGGCTCGCCGACGACGGCGGCGATCATCTCACCGAGACGGTCGTGCTTGTTCAGATCGATCGGTTCAAAGCCCATCTTGCGCGCATGTTCCAGACGCTTGGGATTGAAGTCGCCGATCATGACCACGGCCGCACCCAGCAGACGCGCAGAGGCAGCCGCTGCCAGACCGACCGGGCCTGCACCTGCCACATAGACGGTCGAGCCTGCACCGACACCGGCTTTCAGAGCACCGTGGAAGCCGGTCGGCAGAATGTCGCTCAGCATGGTCAGGTCGCGAATCTGGTTCATCGCCTGATCACGGTCCGGGAACTTGAGCAGGTTGAAATCGGCATAGGGCACCATGACGTAGCGCGCCTGACCGCCAACCCAGCCACCCATGTCGACATAGCCATAGGCACCGCCGGCGCGGTCGTCGTTGACGTGCAGGCACAGGCCGGTATGGCCTTCCTTGCAGGTCCGGCAACGGCCGCAGGCCACGTTGAAGGGTACGGAGACGATATCGCCGATATCGAGAAACTCGACATCCTTGCCCTTTTCGATGACTTCACCGGTGATCTCGTGACCCAGCACCATGCCCTGGGGCGCGGTGGTACGGCCACGCACCATGTGCTGGTCGGAACCACAGATGTTGGTGGAGACCACCTTCAGGATGACGCCATGTTCAATGGGCCTGCCATTGGGCGTTTCCATTTTCGGGTAGGCAATGTCCTGTACTTCAACCTTGCCCGCGCCCATGTAAACCACGCCGCGATTGTCTGACATGCTGGAACCTCCTGGTGCCATCACTTGTGTTTAAAGAGACCAGGCCAGCAAGGCGCGTTTTTTGCACTAAAAAGGTGCGAAAAGACGGCCAGGCGGATGCCTGGAGGTCTAGAGTGGATCAGCGGAGAAGGGGAGAGTTGTCCGTGCGCGACGTCGCAAGGTGGCTGGGCGACGTCGTTATCCGATGGTCTTATGCCTGTCGCTTAATGACAGCCATGTCGCAAATACACCAGGCGGTGACGTCGGCAAGCATTTCGGGGCAGGGGAGCAGCGATACCATCGCAACAGGATAGCGTGCGACAGAAAGGCGCGGCACCGCATTCGACCCATTCAGGATAATAAACGATTTGATGATGATAGGAGGCGTGATGCTTCATCATGGTTTCTCCCCCAGCGCTCAACTGTCTGACTACGACACGGACCTGGCCGAGGCGATCGCTGAAGAGACACAGCGACAGGAAGCGCATATCGAACTGATCGCTTCCGAAAACTACGCCAGTCGCTACGTCATGCAGGCCCAGGGCACGCAGCTCACCAACAAGTATGCCGAGGGCTATCCGGGCCGTCGCTACTATGGTGGCTGCGAGTTCGTCGACAAGGTCGAGGCCATGGCGATCGAGCGTGCCTGCGAGCTGTTCGGTGCCCACTATGCCAACGTCCAGCCGCACTCCGGTGCCCAGGCCAATGCCGCCGTTTTCATGGCACTGGTCAATCCCGGCGACACCATTCTGGGCATGAGCTTGGCCCACGGCGGGCACCTGACGCACGGTGCCGCGCCGAACTTCTCCGGCAAGAACTACAACGCCGTGCAGTACGGCCTGAATGCCGACACCGGTCAGATCGACTACGACGAAGTGGCAGCGCTGGCACGTGAGCACCAGCCGAAGATGATCATCGCCGGCTTTTCCGCCTATTCACGCGTGATCGACTGGCAGCGCTTTCGCGAGATTGCCGACGAGGTCGGTGCGTATCTGATGGTTGATATGGCGCACATCGCCGGTCTGGTAGCCGCCGGTCTCTACCCGAGTCCGCTGCCTCACGCCCACGTCGTGACCACGACGACCCACAAGACACTGCGCGGCCCGCGCGGCGGGTTGATCCTGTCGGCCGACGCCGATGAGACGCTGTATAAAAAGCTCAACGGCGCGGTTTTCCCGGGTCAGCAGGGCGGACCGCTCATGCATGTGATCGCGGCCAAGGCCGTGGCGTTCAAGGAAGCCATGACCACGGAGTTTGCCGACTATCAGCGCCAGGTGATTGCCAATGCGCGTGCCATGGCCGGCGTGTTTATTACCCGCGGCTTTGATGTGGTCTCCGGCGGCACCGACGACCATCTGTTTCTGGTCTCGCTGATCAAGCAGGGCGTGACCGGCAAGGACGCCGATGCGGCACTCGAGCGTGCCTGTATCACCGTCAATAAAAACGCCGTACCCAACGATCCGCAAAGCCCGTTTGTCACTTCGGGACTGCGTATCGGGACCCCGGCAGTCACCACGCGCGGGTTCATGGAAGAGGATTGTCAGGCACTGGCGTCCTGGATCTGCGACATTCTGGATGTGCTCGCAGAGCAAAATGACACCGACGCGGTCGAGCGCGATGTTCGTGGCAGGGTGGAATCCCTGTGTGCACGTCATCCCGTCTACGGCCAGAGCACCGACCGGGCGAATCAGCGACTCGAGAGTGAAGCCTCCGTAGTCTGAACACGGCCGACAGCAGGCTCCCTCGGGGCCGATCAAGGAGAAAGCTCATGCAACGTTATTCCGGCTTCGGACTGGTTAAACACGCGTTCGGTCACCACGAAAACTGGGAGCGCCAGTGGCGCAACCCCGAGCCCAAAAAGCAATACGACGTCATTATCGTCGGTGGTGGCGGTCATGGCCTTGCCACGGCCTACTATCTGGCCAAAGAGTTTGGCGTCAAAAATGTTGCCGTCATCGAAAAGGGCTGGCTGGGCGGCGGTAACACCGCGCGTAACACCACCATCGTGCGCTCCAACTATCTGTGGGACGAAGCGGGACGGCTCTACAACCACTCGCTGGATCTGTGGAAGGGGCTGTCTCAGGATCTGAACTACAACGTCATGTTCTCCCAGCGTGGCGTGCTCAATCTGGGTCACACCCTGCAGGACATGCGCGACATTCAGCGCCGCGTCAACGCCAACCGTCTCAACGGCATCGACAGCGAAGTGGTCACGCCGCAGCAGGTCAAGGAGATCGAGCCCGAAATCGACATCACCAACCGGGCGCGCTATCCGATCATGGGCGCGTCCTGGCAGAAAAGTGCCGGTGTGGCCCGCCACGATGCGGTGGCCTGGGGCTATGCCCGCGGCGCCGACTCTCACGGCGTGGACATTTTGCAAAACACCGAAGTGACCGGCTTCAAGATTCGTGACGGCAAGGTGCTGGGCGTGCACACCAACCGGGGCGACATCGAAGCCCATACCGTGGGCTGTGTGGCCGCGGGCAACTCGGGCGTGCTGGCCAAAATGGCCGGCATCAAGCTGCCGCTGGAATCCCACCCGCTGCAGGCGCTGGTGTCCGAGCCGCTCAAGCCGATTCTCAACACGGTCACCATGTCCAACCACGTTCACGGCTACGTGAGCCAGTCCGACAAGGGCGATCTGGTCATCGGTGCCGGTATCGATGGCTATCTCGGCTACGGCCAGCGCGGCAGCTATCCGACCATCGAGCACACCCTGCAGGCCATCGTCGAGATGTTCCCGATGTTCTCGCGAGTGCGCATGAACCGCCAGTGGGGCGGCATCGTCGATACCTGCCCGGACGCCTGTCCGATTCTGTCCAAGACGAAGGTCAAGGGTCTGTATTTCAACTGCGGCTGGGGTACCGGCGGCTTCAAGGCCACCCCCGGTTCGGGACACGTTTTTGCTGCAAGCCTTGCCAAAGGCGAAATGCATCCCATCGCTGCGCCCTTTTCCATCGACCGTTTCCATACCGGTGCGCTGATCGATGAACACGGCGCCGCTGGCGTGGCGCACTGAGGAGAGCCCAACATGTTTTATATCTTTTGCCCCTACTGCAAGGAGCATCGCGAGGAGGAGGAGTTTCATCCCCGCGGTGAGGCCCACCTCATGCGTCCCGAGGACCCGGACAACACGACCGACGAAGAGTGGGGCGACTACCTGTTCTTCCGTGACAACCCGCGTGGCATCCACCACGAGATGTGGGTGCACTCGGTCGGCTGTCGCAAGTTTTTCAACATCACCCGCAACACGGTGACCTACGAAATCCTCGAGACCTATCCGATGGGCGAGCAGCCGACCATTACGGCCGACAGTCCCGACATTCGTCACGAGCAGGGCGCCCAGGTAGCCGACGGTGGCTGGCAGACCGTCGGCGCCCGGCCCGAGAACAAGGCGCTTAACGAGGAGACCTCGTCATGACCCAGACCAACCGACTTTCGTCAGGCGGGCGCATCGATCGCTCCCACGGTCTCGAGTTCACCTTCAACGGTCAGAGCTATCAGGGCTACGCCGGTGACACCCTGGCCTCGGCGCTGCTGGCCAACGGCGTGGATATCATCAACCGCAGCTTCAAGTACGCTCGTGCCCGCGGCGTCGTCGCGGCCGGAGCCGAAGAGCCCAATGCCGTGGTGCAGCTGGGCGCGCGGGAAGAGACCCAGGTACCCAACGTGCGGGCCACACAGCAGGGCCTTTACGACGGTCTGGTGGCGCGCAGCACCAACGGCTGGCCCAACGTCCAGCGTGACGTGATGAGCTGGGTCGGCAAGCTGGGCGGCAATTTCATGCCGCCGGGCTTTTACTACAAGACGTTCATGTCGCCGGCCTCGATGTGGATGACCTATGAAAAATACATCCGCATGGGCGCCGGCCTGGGTCGCGCGCCGACCGTGGCCGACCCGGACATCTACGACCACATGCACCATCACTGTGACGTGCTGGTCATCGGTGCCGGCCCGGCCGGTCTGGCGGCCGCGCTGAGTGCCGCCCGTGGCGGCGCCCGCGTCATGCTGTGCGATGAACAGGAAGAGATGGGCGGGTCGCTGCTGGACAGCCGCGACACGCTCGATGGCAACGCTGCCGTGTCCTGGGTCGAACAGACGCTCAACGAGCTGGCGTCCATGGAGACCGTGACGCTGCTGCCGCGTACGACCGCCAACGGCTATCACGACCACAACTTCATCACGCTGCACGAGCGTCGCACCGAGCATCTGGCCGACACTGCCAGTGACGCCGGTTTCCAGGGCCAGCCCCGTGCAAGGCTGCATCGCATTCGTGCCACCCGTGTCGTGCTGGCCAGCGGCACGCATGAGCGCCCGGTGGTGTATGCCAACAACGACCTGCCCGGCAACATGGTGGCCGGTGCCGTATCGACCTATATCCGTCGCTACGCGGTCGTGCCGGGCAACACGCTGGTGCTCACGACCAGCAACGACCATGCCTATCGCGCCGCGCTGGACTGGCAGGAAGCGGGTCGCAAGGTCGTGGCGATCGTTGATGCCCGCCCCAATCCGGATGGTGATCTGGTACGTCAGGCCCGTGACAGCGGCATTCGCGTGATTACCGGCAGTGCCGTCATTGAGGCGAAGGGCGCGCAGCGTGTCAGCGGCGCCCGTGTCTCGGCCATCGATCTGGATCATTTCGTGGTCACCGGACGTATCGAAGATCTGGAGTGCGACACCATCGCAAGCTCCGGCGGCTACAGCCCCGTGGTGCACCTGTCGTCGCATACCGGCACGCGTCCGCAGTGGAATGAAGAGCTGCTGGGTTTTGTGCCTGGCGAGGTCAAGGGCATGATCAGCGCCGGCGGTGTGACAGGCCGGTATGGACTGGAAGAGACGCTGAGCGACGGCGCTCGCGCCGGTCGCCAGGCCGCCATCGACAGCGGCCTTGATGAAGCCGAAGAGCTCAAGCTGCCAACGATCAAGGCGCGTCGTGACGGCCAGGCCTGTGCGCTTTATCAGGTGCCGCACGAGAAAAAGGGCGCGCGTGCGCCCAAGCAGTTCGTGGACATGCAAAACGATGTCACGGCCTCGGCCATCGAGCTGGCCACCCGTGAAGGGTTCGAGTCCATCGAACACGTCAAGCGCTATACCGCGCTGGGCTTTGGTACCGATCAGGGCAAGCTGGGCAACATCAACGGCATGGCCATTGCCGCACGCTGTCTGGGTCGCTCGATTCCGGAAGTGGGCACCACGGTCTTTCGTCCCAACTACACACCGATCACCTTTGGTGCCATCGTGGGCCGTCACTGCGACGAGCTGTTCGACCCCAAGCGCTACACCGCGCTGCATCAGTGGCACGTCGAAAACGGCGCCGAGTTCGAGGACGTCGGTCAGTGGAAGCGTCCCTGGTACTTCCCGCGCAACGCCAACGGCAAAAAGGAAAACATGCATGACGCCGTGGCGCGCGAGTGCCTGGCCGTGCGTGAAGGCGTGGGGATTCTGGATGCCTCGACGCTGGGCAAGATCGACATTCAGGGACCGGATGCCCGTGAGTTTCTGGGCCGCGTCTACACCAACAAGTGGGCCAAGCTGGAGCCGGGCCGCGTGCGTTACGGCCTGATGTGCAAGGACGACGGCATGCTGATGGACGATGGCACCACCAGCTGTTTGGGGGACAACCATTTCCTGATGACCACCACCACCGGTGGCGCGGCCGCCGTACTGGAGTGGCTCGAAGTCTGGCATCAGACCGAATGGCCGGAGCTGCAGGTCTATTTCAACTCGGTGACCGACCACTGGGCCACCATGACCGTGACCGGGCCCGACGCGCGCAAGCTGATGTCGGAAGTCACCGACATTGATCTTGATCGTGAGAAGTTCAAGTTCATGGACTGGAAGGAAGGCAACGTGGCCGGTGTGCCGGCGCGCGTGTTCCGTATCTCCTTCACCGGTGAGCTGGCCTATGAGATCAACGTTCAGGCCAACTATGCCATGCAGGTCTGGAAAACCCTGTTCGAGCACGGTGAGAAGTACAACCTGACGCCCTACGGCACGGAAACGATGCACGTGCTGCGCGCCGAGAAGGGGCTGATCATCGTCGGTCAGGACACCGACGGTTCGGTAACGCCTGAAGATCTTGGCATGCACTGGGCCATCGGCTATGACAAGCCGTTCCACTGGATCGGCAAGCGTGCCCTGAGCCGCCCGGACACCATGCGTGGCGACCGCAAGCAGCTGGTGGGTCTTAAGCCGAAGGATGCAAGCGTTGTGCTGGAGGAGGGCGCCCAGATCGTGCTCGACCCCAATCAGGGCATCCCCATGAGCATGGTGGGCCATGTGACCTCGAGCTACTACAGTCCGGTGCTCGACAGCGGCTTTGCACTGGCCGTGCTCAAGGAAGGCCGCGAGCGCATGGGCCAGACGGTCTATCTGCCCATGTCCGATGGCAAGGTGCACGAGGCCGAAGTGGTCAGCACCGTCTTTATCGACCCCAAGGGAGAGCGCCAGAATGTCTGACGTCAAGGAATTCCAGAGTCGCCCGACCGACACGTCACAGGCCGAGTCACCCCTGGAGTGGTCGCTGCACGAGCAGAAATCGCTGCCGCACGCCTCCAACCCGGGCGTGACCCTGAGCGAGAAGCCCTTCATGGGGCACTTGATCCTGCGCGGCGGCGCCATCGTGATCGATGAGGCGGTACGCGACGTGATGGACCTGGCCCTGCCGGCCAGACCGCACGCGCTGGTCAGCGATGACAGCGGCGAGCGCTCGATCCAGTGGCTCTCCCCGGATGAGTGGCTGGTCATCGTGCCCGGTGGCGAGGAGTTTGAGCTGGAGCAGAAGCTGCGCCAGTCGCTGGGCCAGTCCCACTTCAGCATCGTCAACGTCAGCGGCGGTCAGACCGTCATGTCGCTCAAGGGAAATCGGGCCCGTGAGGTGCTCATGAAGTCCATTTCCTACGATGTGCATCCGCAGGCGTTCCCGGTCGGCAAGGGGGTGTCCACGGTGTTTGCCAAGGCCACCATTATCCTGCGTCGGCCCGAAGAGAACGGCTGGGAGCTGATCATTCGACGAAGCTTTGCCGACTACTGCTATCGCTGGCTGCTTGATGCCTCGAAAGAGTATGGCGTTCGCGTCGTACGCTAGGCCTCAAAGGGCCGGAGGCACACGCCTCCGGCCTTTTTTATGCGCTAAAGGAACAACAAGAGAGACGTCATGACCCGAACCGCCGATACCTGGATTCTTGCGGCGCAGTGCCCCAGCCTTCTGGGCACCGTGGATGTCGTCACGCGCTTTCTCAAGGAGCAGCGCTGCTACATCACTGACCTCAACTCCTTCGATGACCGCGTCAACGAAGGCTTTTTTATTCGTGCCGAGTTTCGCCCGCTGGAAAACGACTTCAGCAGCGAGGCCTTTGAAAAAGAATTTGGCGAGCGCGCGGTCGATTTCGACATGTCCTTTGAGCTGACCCCGCCCAACAAGCGCACGAAAGTCGTGATCATGGTCTCAAAGGCCGATCACTGCCTCAACGATCTGCTCTATCGCTACCGGACCGGTCAGCTGCCCATGGAGATCTGCGCCGTCGTCTCCAACCATCCGGATCTGGAGCCGCTGGCCCAGTGGCACGGCCTGCCCTGGTATCATCTGCCGGTCACGCCGGAAACCCGCGAGCAGCAGGAGCAGCAGATCCTCGACATCGTCGAACAAAGCGAGGCCGAACTGGTGATACTGGCGCGCTACATGCAGGTGCTGTCAGCGCCCATGTGTGATGTGCTGGCCGGACGCGCCATCAATATCCATCACTCGCTGCTGCCCGGTTTCAAGGGCGCCAAACCCTACCATCAGGCCTATGAAAAGGGCGTGAAGCTGGTGGGGGCCACGGCGCACTACATCAACAATGACCTTGATGAAGGGCCCATCATTGCCCAGGGGGTCGAGACGGTAGACCACGCCCACTACCCGGAAGATCTGGTGGCCAAGGGGCGCGATATCGAGTGTCTGACCCTGTCACGCGCGATCGGCTATCACCTGGAGCGGCGCGTCTTTCTCTACTCGGGCCGAACGGTGGTGCTCGGCCACTGACAGGGCACCAAAAACGCCGCCCGGCAGGGCCATGCCGGGCGGCGTCAGACAGGTTTGATCACTTACTCATTGTTGGGCACATCATCGAGTTCTTGTCGCCAGTGCTGCAGGGTACGGCGCTGGCGGCGCTTTCTGAACTGCTCGGTACGGGCGTCATCCGGGATCAGCAGGATGGGACCCTCCTCACCCTTTTCGATATGAAACGTGCGCCGGGCACCGACCTGATGGCTCTCTGAGCCAAAAATGGCGATCAGGCTGACCTCGATGCAGGCCAGTTCTTCCTCACCGGCGATATCGTATCGCTCGTCAAGCTCGAGCCCTTGCTCAAAACATGCCTGGCGCACCATATTGCCAAAGGTCCCGACCTCCATATAGCCGCCCGACACCATGGGGCCTTGACGCGTAAATTCCTGAAGGCTGGCATCCACGCCCTCATTCTGGCGAACGATGGCGACCGGCTGGCCGGTATTATCCACCACGTCGGTGACGTTACAGAGCCACTGGCGCTGCGACGTCGTGATGCGCATCATGACCAGATCAATAAAGACGCTTTGCTTGCTCATGTTGCTGAGCAGACACACCGAGTTGATATCGCGTCCCTTGCCCCGATTGATGATGATCTGCGAGCGGCGCTGCATGCGAAAGTTGTGCAGCAGAAGCTGCAGATAGGCGGCCCAGATGATCAGCATGCCCACGCTGGAAAGACCGCTGAACACGGAGGCGTTTTCGGTGGTCCATTGCCACAGATCATCCAGCGAGGAAAACATTTAGAGACTCTTTAGGGGGTTGGGCGCGACATTCAGCCTGCGCGCATCATGAGGCCAGTTGAAGGTTGACCGGCAGCTTCTCGTTGATGTGAAGATAACTATTATCGAAATCGGCAAATGCGACCAGCTGGTGCCAGTCGATGATGGTCAACGTTTTGCGATACAGCGATATCAGCTTCCGGCGTCTTAAAAGCTGCAGGGAGCGGTTAAGGTGCACAGGCGACAGCCCCAGGGCTTCGCTCAGGGCCACCTGAGTCAGCGGAAAGTACATGCTGTTGCCCTCAACCCGGCCAATGATGACACAGCGGGTGAAGAGCTCACAAAGCAGATGGGCCAGGCGCATGGCCGCCGGGCGGCGGGTCATGTTCAAAAGCCACTCCCCCATGATGGCCCTGTCCACGACCGAAGACCAGGCCTGGCCGTGGGCAAGGCCGGAGCCCGGCGTCAGCCGCGAGAAAAACTTCTGACGATCCAGGCGGGTAATGCGCATGTCGGACAGTGCCCTGATGCCGTGATCAAGCGGGTACTGAACACAGGAGAGGTCTTCGCACTGATCGCCGGGCAGAAGAAAGGCAATGACCTGATCCATGCCGTCATGGGCACTCTTGAAGCGACAGGCCCACCCCTCGGTGACGATGTTGATGGTGTCTGATGTGTCACCCGGGCTTGCCAGCGTCTGCCCCCGACAAACGTGATACTTGCTGTCGACACAATCCTGTATGGCCGCCTTTTCTTCCTGAGTCAGGCAAGAGTAGACGTTCATTTTGTTGATAAATGAAAACATGAGCCACCTGCCCGTTGGTGCCCTCAAAAGTGCTCGACCGGCTCGGCGACAGAGCTGGAAACAGGTCGCTCTGCGTGCCGAGGCTGAGCTCTGCGTCAGTCGTGCCTTCCGGGATGCTGTCAGTAATGACTATCGCTTTGAAGCCCGTTTTTACGACAAACAGTGTCTGAAATACTTCAGCAGACAATATAACCTGCCGCCTGTGTGTCGTATAAATAACGCATGTTGTTGTCGGACGGTGGCGTGACGGTTCCGGGCTCTTTTTTAGTCATTCAGACAATGCATTTCTGAAATCAGCAATCTGACACTGTGCAAGCATTGATGCCGACAGGGCCGGGCAGGCGCTTTTATATGACAGTTGATCGGCGCTTTTCAGCGTCGTTTTCAATGGTCGATTTATGGGAAAAGGACTTCAGTACTTTACGAATCGGGAAGAAAGAAGGCGTCAGCACATCGAGCCATTGGGCAGAGCGTATGGGATAAAACATGCGCTGGTAGATGAATTATTCGATGTGTTTCAGGATCAACAGTCCGGCTTCAGGGCATTGTCGGGATCTGTTTGAACAGGTAATAACGTTATGGTCGTTTTGTGATCAAAATCGGTCGAGAAAAGGCGTGACTTCTTCGGCAGTGCCTTCGGCGCAACGGCCACGCCCTGTCATGTTGACCGGGCGTGGCTTGCTCTAACCGGGGTATCTCAGACTCGCTGCGTCCGCCAGGCTCTGGCCCCCAGCACCACCAGCGTAACCGCGGTCAGGGGCAGGGCATACATCAAAACGGCGTCACCCAAAAGCGTGGCGCTGTCCTGATGGGTCGAATAGAGCACCAGATAGCTGGTGTAGGCCACGTAATAGATGAAAAACAGCAGCCCCTCCCAGCGCTCGATACAGTAGCCGGTAAAGAAAATCGGCAGACAGGCCAGCGACACGGCAATCATGACGGGGAAGTCAAAGACCAGCGCGTTATCCGGCACCGGGATGCCGCTGGGGGCCACCAGCGCGGCCAGACCCAGCACGCACAGCAGGTTGAAAAGACAGCTGCCGACGATGTTGCCCACGGCGATGTCGCGCTCGCCCCGGGCGGCCGCCATGATCGAGGTGGCAAGCTCTGGCAGAGAGGTGCCAACGGCCACGACGGTCAGCCCGATGACCAGATCCGACAGCCCCAGCGCACGGGCAAGCGAGGTGGCGCCCTCCACCAGAAAGTGGGAGCCGGCCACCAGCAGCACCAGGCCGGCCACAATCATGATCAGATGAATCACCCAGGCCATCGGATTACTCGATGGGGCAGGCTCGGCCTCGGGGTGCTCCGCGGCGGCGGCCTGCGCTTGTCTTTTGCTCTCGCGCATGCTGCTGATCACCATGAACACCGTATAGCCCACAATGCAGGCAAAGAGCAGTGCGCCATCGAGCCGGCTCAGAACGCCATTGGCCCCCAGCGCCCAGACCAGCAGGCCGGCGCCGATCATCAGCGGCACATCCAGGCGAATGAGCTGGCGCGAGACCATCAGCGGGGCGACCAGCGCCGTCAGCCCCAGAATCAGCAGGACGTTGGCAATATTGCTGCCCACCACGTTGCCCAGTGCCAGATCACCGCTGCCGCTGAACGCCGACTGGACGCTGACGGCGGTTTCAGGGGCGCTGGTGCCAAAGGCCACGACCGTCAGACCGATCACCAGCGGCGGAATACCAAACAGGGCGGCCAGCTTCGAGGCGCCGCGAACCAGCACCTCGGCCCCACCCACCAGAAGCACCAGGCCGGCAACAAGATAGACAAGGGTCATCAACGTCATACAAGGGCTCCCGGCAGGTGATGTCATGGTCTGAAACGGATGCGACCGTTCTGGCTGCGATCATGGGTGAGGATAACCGGGAATGCCAATGGCAGATCGATATTGAGGAAAATGATTCATTGGTTGCCGGCACGGGCAGACGCAAAAAGGCCCGATCGCTGGCGTATCGGGCCTGAACAGGTGAGTGGAACGAACGGTATCAGCGTTTGGCGGTGGTATCGTCGTTTTCAGAGCGCTCAAGAAAGGTGGTCGTTATCGTGGGAAGATGCTCTTCCAGCCATTTCGCCATGGCCTCTTCCTCCTTGAGAATACGTTCAAGGGAGGCCCGAACCTCCGGCTCGCCCAGATAGTCGGCCGCGCCCATCAGTGCGCGATAGTTGGCGATCTCGAAATGCTCGAAGGCGTAGCTGGCCGAGCCGCCCTTGACCACTTCATCGCTGGTGAACATGCCCCCCATGCCCTGAGCCATGGCGGCCATCTTGCCGCCCATGTCCTTGAAGCTGGAGGTGCTGCCATCCAGCCGCTCGATGCACTCCTCTAAAAGGGCGGCCTGGCCCCGGGTCTCCTCGATATGCTGTTCGATGCGGGCATGAAGTTCGGGGTAGTGCTCAATGCGTTTGGCCTGTGCCGTGAGCATGGTTTCTGCCTGCTGCTCCATGGCATGCGCATCGCGCAGCCAGTCCATAAAGTGAGCTCTTGCATCCGTTGCCATGTTTCGATCTCCCTGTCCCTGCCAGCGCTGGCCGACAGAAAACGTGACACAACGCGTGAAGGCATGGCTGCCACGAGGCGGTCATGCCGGGGGTAACGCTGTCAGAGCTGTTCCTTCTGGGCGCCCGAACCGGGTCTGGCCTTGCCCAGACTCGGCACCTGCCCCAACGGTTCGGGCTGCTGCTTGAAGGTGAAATTGCTGCGACCGTCCAGCGAAGGGCCTTCGCTCCAGCGCCCCTGAGGGGCTTCCTTGTCGAGCAGCGTGTTGAGGAAATAGTACGAATGCTCGGTGGCCTCGTGTTCTTCCGGCGTACTATTGGGGATCGGCAGGCTCGCCTGCAGACCGCCCAGATCCTCGATCACGGCCAGCCACTGCTGCTGGTGATAGGTGTCGCGGGCAATCAGAAACGACAGAAAGTCCTTCATGCCCTTGTCCTCGGTCCAGTTGTAAAGCCGGCTGGCCAACACGCGGCCGCCGGCCTCGGCGGCCACGTTGGCCTGCATATCGGCAGCAATATTGCCGGTGGCATAGACATGGCTCATGTCAAAGGGCACGCCGTTGGCGTTGACCGGCATTGCCGACAGGCCCGATGAGAGCAGATGGCGCGGGTTGGCACCGCCCAGAATCGCGTTGATGATCGGGTCCTTCGCCGACGCTTCCTGATAGGAGATGGGCGCGCCTTCCAGGTTCAGCGCCACGGCATGGCCCAGCATCTCGATATGGGAAAGTTCCTCGGTCGCCGTGGACATCAAAAGATCACGAATGCGGTCATCGCCCCGGGCGCCCATGGCCTGGAAGAAATACTGCATGGCGACACGGATTTCCCCTTCGATGCCCCCGATCGCCTGCTGAAGCAGCATGGCAAACTGCGGGTCAGGCGTGTCGACGCGAACGGGATACTGAAGCTTTGAAGAGTGATGAAACATGAATACCTCCCTGCATGGATATTTAAACCACAAATAATTCAATAAAGTGACGCGAAGAGGGCTCACAAAACACCTCGCAAAGCTCCGTAAAAGTACCTGATGATCAGGACCCTGAGAGCCCATGAGCCAACCTTCTCGGATGCCATGAAGGCCCTGGTATTTTGCGGGCGACTGTACTGAGCGTGGGCAGAAAGGCAGGAAACAGCAAAAATTATAAGGTGTTTTAATATAATTAAATGTGTCTTTTTGAACCGTATTAATTAACGACAAGGCGCTTTTTAAACGCTGTACTACCCGCTGCGATTTCTGGTCGATTCCTTACGCTTTTCCATTAAAAAGAAGCGTCGGTTTTTTGATCGGCACTGTCGAGCAACAGGGCGAAGTAGCGCCCCGGGATGCAGTACAGAAGGGCACACGATGTCTGCTGTCGTTACAGGCCCTTGATGACGATGTTTTCCCGCCAGCGTTCGAGCTCTCGACGCTGACGCCGGGAGCGCAGCAGGCGGGTATTGTCCCGCTTTGGAGCGAGCATCAGCTGGTTGTCATTGCCACGAACAAGACTGAATCGCCGCCGGGCGCCGATCGGGCGTTTTTCCGTGGCCTGAATGACGATCAGATTGATCTCGATGGTCTTGAGCGTCTCGTCGCTGTCCTTGAAGGTGTAGTCGCTATCAAGCGTCAGACCGTATTGCCGTGCGGCATGGGCAATGATGCGATCAAAACGACTCGCCTCCATGTACTGCATCGAGTTGAGGGGCCCCATGCGGGTCACCAGCTCGCCTTCCTCTTCACCGCCGCCTTTGGCAGTGCTGCCCTGGTCGGTGGTTGATTCATCGGAGGAGGGTTGCTGCTGTCGGGTGTCCTCGTCTGCCAGCTCGGTAATGTCACAGACCAGCGTGCGCTGATCGGTCTCAAGGCGCGCAAAGATGGATTCCACAAACACGACGCCCTGTCCCATGTTGCTGACCAGACAGGGGCCTTCGACCCGGCGGGCCTTGCCGTGCTTGATCAGGATGGAAGGGCGGCGCAGGGCACGAGCCGTGCTGACGGCCACCTGCATGGCGATGCCCCAGATCAGCACGTGGCCGACACTGGCCAGTCCGCTGACAACGGTTGCATTGTCGGTGACCCAGGACCACAGGTCGCTTAGCTGGCTGATCATGCCGTTGTCTCCGATAGGCATAAAGGGTGTCGCAGGGACATGGTAACAGAGCCGGTGATCCAGGCTGCCACGAAAGAGTCCCCCAAAGCCTGGCGGATTCGGTGGCGCCGTGCCGCTTGAATTAATCAAACGCCGCGGATGCTTTTCAAATCACCCATGAATTTACATTGGATGCAATAGGTAACTTCATCTAACCTGAATGATGTCTTCAGCCTGGTTTCAGATATGCCCGCCCGGACACCTTTCGGCGCCCTGGCATGTGCCCCTGGCCCCGGCGATGACATCCCTTCAAAAGACAATGGAGTGTCCGGTATGTCATCTGGTGTGCAACTTTCCTTTACGATCGGCTGGATCGCGATGCTGTTGGGTGGCGTCATGTTCTGGGTGATCAGTCGCGGCCTGCCCGAGGCGCAAAAGCGTCATGGCGTGGCGGCCATGACCATCGTGTTTGTGGCCTTTGCCAACTATTTCGCCATGTCGCTGGGGCAGGGCGATCTCTTCTTCAACGGTCGAACGGTCTATTTCGCCCGCTATACCGACTGGGTCATCACGACCCCCATTTTGCTGATCAGTCTTGCCCTGTTTGCCGGCACCACGCTCAACCGCATCGCAACGCTGCTGGCGGCGCTGGTGGCGGCCGACATCTACATGATCGTAACCGGTCTGGTGGGCAATCTCTCCACGGCACCCTACAACTACTACTGGTGGCTGATCAGCATGGCCGCCTTTCTGGTCGTACTGGGCATTGTCTGGGGGCCGCTGCGTCGTTGCGCCGAACAGGGCACGGAGATGTCGGCCTATTCGAAGCTGGCCGGCATGCTGACCGCGCTGTGGGTGTGCTATCCCGTTGTCTGGCTGGTGGGCAGCTCCGGTATCAGCGTGATTTCGGTCACCGTTGAAAGCTGGCTCTATCTGGTGCTGGACGTCACGGCCAAGGTCGGCTTCGGCGCGGTCGCACTCGGCGCGGCTCGTCGGGCACGCTGATACTGCCGCCCGGCCTGTCATGTGGCAGGTCCGGCCGGTGGTGCTGTCCACGGGAGCAGGGGGCATGAGCTCATGACATCAATACCCCGGGATCGCCCGGCACGAGGCGACACCGTTCGAGAACGGCTTGTCTGGCTGATGGGCGGCGCGATCTCGCTGGCCCTGTTGTCGCAGCAGGGTGACGCCACCGGCGTTTTGTCGCTGACGCTATTGACCGCTGGCGTGGCATTGCTGGGGCTGCCCCATGGCGCTTTCGATCATCTGACCGGGGCCCGGCTGATCCGCCACTACCTGCCCGATGTACGCCATCCGCGCCTTTGCCTGGGGCTTTTCATGCTGGGCTATGCATTGATGTCGATGACGCTGCTGTGGTGCTGGTATCACCAGCCGGCCTGGGCGCTGATCGTATTTCTGGCCCTGTCGGCAGCGCACTTTGGCACCGACTGGCGCGGCCGGCAGACATTGATGCATCGCCTGTGCTGGGGGGCGCTGGTAATTGCGCTGCCGTTTGTCTGGCGCCCCGGCGAGGTGGCCGACATCGTGCGTACGCTTGCCATATCCGACCCCGCACCCTTTATCGAGGCGGCGCGCCCGGTGATGGCGCTGGCGCTGGGTGTGGTGCTCATCAATGCCCGCCGTGACGGCGCCATGTTTGTGGTGGCCACCGGTCTTTTGCTGCTGGGGGCGCTCGTGCTCAATCCGCTGGTCTACTTTGTCTGCTATTTCTGCTGTTTTCACAGTCCGCTGCATCTCACGGCCATCAGACATGAGTACGGTCTGACCCATCGTCGACAGATGATCAGGGTCGCCGCGCCGGTTGTGGTGCTGACCTGGATCGGGGCCGGGGCAGGCTATCTCTGGATGAGCCATGACCATGTGGCGGGGGCGCTGATCAAGACGGTCTTTATCGGGCTGGCCTGTCTGACGGTGCCGCACATGCTGGTGGAATGGCTGGGCGAGCGCATCGCAGCGCCCGCAGCTACCAGTCCCGTGCACGGCTGATATCGTAATCCCTCGCGCCGCTGACGCGCGGTGTCCGGTCGCTGTGACAAGTCCCTGACCTTTCCAGGCCCGGCTCCTTGTTTTTCGCCTACTGCTCTTCGACCCGGTCGTCGCGCTCGCCGGACTGGGTCGGAGAAACATTGCGTTGATGACCCGAAGGAAACCGATGAGAGCCGTAACGGACCACCAGAATCGACAGGGCCAGCAGCAAAATGGAACCTGCAATATAGATGATGCCCATATCCGGGCGATGATGATGCTGAATGTCGCCGATCATCATGCGCGTCAGCGCCGTGATGGCCACATAGATCAGAAAACGCACCGGCATGTGGTTGGTCTTGAAATAGATGCCGACCATTGCCCCCAGCTCGAGATAGATAAACAGCAGCAGCACGTCATCGATGCCTGCCTGACCATCGGCAATCATCTCGAGAAAGGCGCCCAGGGCCGCCCAGGCAATGACGCCGCCAATGGCAAAAAGCGCCATGAAGTGAAAGGTGCTGACCAGAAGGTTGCCCAGGCGGTCGGCCTGCCGGTGCAGTCGCTCGCCCATCGGGCCTTTTGTGTTTGTTGGCATGATGCATGTCCTGAAAAAAGTATGAAGCTCTAAAAAAGAGACTTTAAAAAGAGAGGTTTTAAGGGAAGACAATGTCATGACGGCCGAGTACGCAGGCCTCGGGCCGCGATACGGCCCTCCAGAGGACACGAGTATGCCATCCTGACACCATGATGATGTTGTCATCATCTTCTGACGAACAGCAGAAGTAACGAGGAAAGCTCATGACGCAGGACCGAGCACATCACGATCATCATGACCACCACAGGCACGGTCATGATGACAATCACGGCCACCATCATGGTCATCATCATGATCATGGCCACCACCATCACGGTACGGACAACGAGCGGCGCCTTTTATGGGCCATGGTGCTGACCGGCGGTTTCATGATCCTTGAAGTGGTCGGCGGTGTGCTGACGGGGTCGCTGGCGCTGCTGGCGGACGCCGGCCATATGCTGACCGACAGTGCCTCGCTGGCGCTGGCCTGGGTGGCCGCCCGGCTGACGCACCGACCGGCCAACGCGCGCAAGACCTATGGCTATCAGCGCGTGCAGGTGCTGGCGGCGTTCGTCAACGGTCTGGCGCTGCTCGTCATCGTTGCCTGGATCCTGTTTGAAGCCGTGCGCCGGCTCTGGGCGCCACCCGAGATTGCCGGCACCGGCATGCTGGGTGTGGCCATCGTCGGGCTTGTGGTCAATATCGGGGTGTTCTGGCTTTTGCACAGCGGCGATCGGGGCAATATCAACATTCGTGGCGCGCTGCTGCACGTGCTGGGCGATCTGCTGGGCTCGGTGGCGGCCATTACGGCAGCGGTGGTGATCATGGTGACCGGCTGGATGCCGATCGACCCGCTGCTGTCGCTGCTGGCGGCGGCGCTGATCGCCCGCAGTGCCTGGAAGATTACCGCGCAGTCGGCACATATTCTGCTTGAAGGGGCGCCGGCCCATATCGACAGCGAGCAGCTGGTACATGATATCCCGCACGCGCTGGCCGATATCCAGGGTGTCCATCACGTGCATGTCTGGTCCCTGACCCCGGAACGGTCAATGGTGACCCTGCATGCCGTACCGCATGATGGGGTGGATCAGGACCGGGCCATTCTGGTCATCAGGGACTATCTCAAGCGTCGCTTTGATATTGATCATGTCACGGTCCAGATCGAGCGTCAGGCGCACTGTATCGAACAGCGCGACACCGATAACGACCACGCTTTTCTTTCATGAGTGGTGCACATCGCTGTGCTGCGTACAGCGCCGGGCGCGCCGGATAACCCAGGTGATGGATGATGTCAGGCGTGTGTTTTTGAATGCGCGCCACCTTGATGCGTCAGGCAACGCATTGAAGGTCCATCAACCGTGCGGCGACTGAATGTGGCTGCATGGACATCATCATGAAAGGAAATAATCTACCGTGTCTGAAAGTACCCAGAGTGCCAAATGGGACAGGATCGCCGGAGAGCTCAAGGAGAAATGGGGCGTCGTCGCCAATGACCTCTCGGCGTATGAACGAGGTGAGGTGC